>NZ_BLJH01000020.1:0-110680 GCF_009811895.1 Novosphingobium sp. TCA1
GCCCTTGCGCACATTGCCGCCCGCCGCGATGGCTTGGCGAAACGTGAGCCAGCCGGGACGCTGCCAGCCATTCGCCAGTGCCGAGGCCCAGAGCAGCAGGATATTGATGCCCGAATAGCTGCGGGAGGTCAGGGCGTTGCGCGGCAGGCAGGGAACCGCTCCTGCTCCCCCCGCCCCGCCGCAAGCCGTGCTGCTCCATGGCTGGACCCACGGGACACGCCCCGCTTCCAGTTCGGCAATGATCCGGGCCGTGACCTCGTCATAAAGCGAGACCCGCGCCTCCTTCCTGCGGGTGTCCCGCCTGCCCGCCGAAGGACTGCCTGCGGAGTTACCCCCAAGGTTACCCTCAGGGTTATGGCGGGGGTTATGGTCAGGGTTATCCACACCCTCCGAAAACCCGCGCTCCCGAACCCGCACCGGATCGGCATTTCCGCCTCCCTGGCCCCTGCCGGAACAAGCATCGCCCTGAACCTGATCTTGCGGCCTCGCGCATTGCGGGACCTTGCGATTGCTGCGCATGTCTCACCTCCTGCACTGCCCAAAAACCCACCATGGGCCTCCCCCGGAAAGGCGGGGGGTGGGCGGCCCAGACGACCGACAGGGCCCGCAGCAAGCGGAGCCAGCACCTGAAAGGCCGTAACGGAGTGGAGGAGCCGCGACGCAGGAGCGACTTGCAGGGGCCGATGGCGGGCCCAGACGGTTGTTGAGTCCGCACCCCGACTTTCATCGGGAGAGGCTCACAAATGGTGCCGCGCGCGGGCGCAGCCTGCGCGCGTCCACATCGAGGCGGGGCATGCCCCGCCGACCCCGACGTCCCCCTTGAGCGCCAGCGATCGCAACCGAAGGCCGAGACCCTTTAAAAGGGGCTCGGTGCCGAAGCGCGGGCATCAGGGGCGGTGAGCCCGCCCGCGCGCGGCATAGAGCGCGGTCATGCCTTAGGGCAGGAGGCGCCGCTGTTCGCTCTTCCCGGCAACCTATTCAGTGCGACTTCGCCTTCCCGGCCTTGCATTGCCGACTGACGAAAACGGATAAGCCCCCGCACTTATCCACGAGGGAAACCGCCGCTCAGCCGATGGACCGAGGACACCCCTGCTGCCACTTTGCAATCAAAGGCTTATCCGAGGCGAGGCGAGGCGAGGCGAGGCGAGGCGAGGTCAGGGTAGGTCGCTCCTGACGACGCGAATGCTGTCGGCATCCGGCCCACCGGCCCCGGCAGGATCTCCCGCGGAACCGGCGGCCGAAGCGACAAGAGCGTCGTGCTCGGCAAAGACCCGCTCGATCTCCGCGCGCTTGTCGAAGATCATCCGCGCCACACCGCTGGTCATGCCCCCTTCATCGCCAACCCGGCCCAGGACTGCAGCCAGGTCTTCCAGCGTCGCCTTCTCGAGGCTGCTGTGAAGTCCGCCCTTGGCGTCGCGATAGGCCACACATTCGATCGCCATGATTTTCCCTTCGCATTAGGCTCGCCGCAATAATCTCAGAAGGGACAGCGGCGTTCCGCAAGAATCGCGAGGGCGCCGCCGGAAGAGCTCTGCAACAGCGGTACCGGCATCTATCAGGCGCTGCTTCCCGGTAGCCCGGGCTGAGCCGATGCCGGCTAACACGCCCTGCAACCTGACGTTCTTTCCCGTATGACAGGAATGAGGCCGCCGTTCGGAGGAAAGGTAGTCTCGAGATCGGCGTAGCCACGGGGCAGGTCACCCCTCGACGAAGTGTCTCGCTCATGACTAGCCACGGGCAAGCCGAAAACCTGCTGTAACTGGCAGCGCGCTGTGAGGCGGCAGCCCCCGTTGGAGCAGCGTCGCATCATCGGTGATGCCGATTGACGTTTGGCATCGCAGTTGTGGAGGTTGACCGTCTTGCGGTCTAGTGTCAGCCTGCTTGCAGTCCGACAGGAGGATTATTCATGCGCGAAAAGAGCATCTTCGCAGCGATCGCAGCACTTGTTGTTTTCTCCGTTCCTGCCGCGGCGCAGTACGATAATGGCGGCTACGGTAACCGCGGCAACGATAACGGTTATAGCCGAGGCGAAGGGTTTTATCGCGAACAGCGCGACCGGACAGTCTATTACCAATATGACCGAAATCGCTACTGCGGCGTGCAGAATGAAGAGCAGATGAAGATGCTGGGCGGCTTCAAGCAGGTGAACGTAGTCAACCGTCTGCGCCTTCAGGGTAGGAATACAGGTGCCTGCCAGTGGCCGAACGGATTCTATCGCCGCGACAATGGCCCTGCAGTCTATATGCTGGAAGGCTACGGTAGCGGTCAGGACGGAGGGCGCATTTGTGCGATCGGCAGTCCGCAACAACTACGACAGCTTGGCGGCAACAAGAACGTGAAAGTGATACCGGGCAATTCAAATCTTGAAGCAGGAAGAGGCCGAATTCGGCCATGCTAACGCCTTAAACAGCATTCCTGAGATGTCCGCTCTCCGACTTAGCCGTCCTTCAGATGGCCCCTTGCGCCTCCCTGCAAGCGACCGCTCGTTGGGTTGTTCACGATCTGTACGGACGGCCGATATGGATGGCGCAGATCGAGACCTTCTATGGCCAAAACGAAGGGCGTCAGACCTTCCGCTATCGGACGGGTAACTGCTCTACCGGCTACCCCGGTTCCTAGCGAGGAAGCGTGGAGATAATAATCGCAGCAGCGGTGACGCTCTACGCATTTTCAGGCACTCCCGCCAACGCCAGCGACATAGTGGAGCCGGGACGGTTCGGCGGCTATTCGCCGATTATCGGTCTGCTCGATGGTGAGAAGGTCACGACTCTGGAAGGTGGGATACACGGAGACAGCCTCCGCTGGGAAGGTGCTTTCCGGCGCGATGGACGCGGGCACGTTTTGTGCCGGCCTATCGGATGCAATCATGAACGCGCATAAAAGTGCCCGTTCATGCCAAAGCCTCGAAAGCACCCGGCCCGCAGGAACAAGGAAGCTTTCTTGACGAACATCGTTATCCTCACCGGTGCTGGCATCTCGGCCGAAAGCGGAATTGCGCCGTTTCGTTCGTCGGCAGCGGCCTGGGACGACAGCCGGATGGAAGAAATCTGTTCCGCCGACGCCTTCGCCGCTGACCGCTACCGGGTTCACGATTTTCACGACGCCCGGCGGGCGGAACTCGAGCGGGCCGCGCCCAATGCGGCGCACAGGGCACTGGCGCGGCTGGAAGAGCACTGGGCCCGCGAAGGAAGAGGCGAGTTCACGCTGATCACGCAGAACGTGGACAACCTCCACGAGCGGGCGGGAAGCGGCGAAGTCCTGCACATGCACGGCGAACTCAACGCGGCGCGCTGCGAGAACTGCGAACGCCGGTTTCCCTGGCACCGGGACCTTGCCGTTCGCGAGGACTGTCCGGTCTGCGACGAACCTGCGCTGCGCCCGGATGTCGTGCTGTTTGGAGAAAATCCCTATCATAGGCACCGGGCCGAGGAGGTTTGCGTACGCGCCAACATCTTCGCCGCGATCGGCACCTCGGGCCTGGTCCATCCCGCTGCCGGCCTCGTCAGGTATGCCCGCGAGAACCGGGCGATCACGATCGAGGTCAACCTGCGACGTTCGGGCAACCCGGATTTCCGGAGATTCTTCGAAGGACCGGCAACGATCGCGGTTCCGGCGATGGTCGATCTGCTCACCAGCCGGATCGAGACCGCCCGCTGAGGATTGTTCCAGGATACCGGAATTGCGCGCGGAGATCTCGCCCCCGGCCCATCTCTCTCCGCTCACCGTAACGTCGCAGCGGTATGGCGGAGACATCAGGGTCTGGCTTACAAGAAGCCCTTTCAGGCAATTCAACAAATTCTTGAAACTTCCATTTAACGGAAGTATCTAGAATTTATGTCTAGCCTCTCAGACGCCGTAGCGGCATCCGGCTTTGCAAGCCGGGTCGTCCATGACAGCCAGCTTGCCGATCTGCTGGGCGGCAGCGACGCGCGTCGCTACGGTCTGGTTAATCGGGCGCTGGCCGACCGCTCCCTTATCCGTCTGAGGCGGGGCGCCTATGTATTGGCCGAGGCGATGCGCAGCGGTGACCTTCACCCCTTCTCCATCGCCCAGGGCCTGGTGCCCGGAAGCTACGTCTCCTTCGAGAGCGCGCTGTCCTGGCATGGCTGGATTCCCGAGGCCGTCTTCACGACTTCCAGCGTCGTACCGACGCGCAAGACGATCGAGATCCCGACCGCACAGTTCGGGACCTTCACCTTCCATCCGTTGGCGATCAACCGATATCAATTCCTCACCGGGATCGATCGGGCGGCGGCGGGCAGCAGCATCGCCTTCGTCTCTCGGCCGCTACGGGCGCTGATGGATATTGTCGCCCTTCGCAAGATCGAATGGCCGGGTCTCGGCTGGGTGACCGACGGCATGCGGATCAGTGAGGAAAATCTCTCCACGCTGCGCCGCGCGGATTTTCATCGGCTGAGGCAGGTCTACAAGCACAAGGCCGCAAACGCCTTTCTGAAGGAAATGGAAGCGGCGGTGATGGATCTGAAGGGCGACAGGCGAAGCGGGAGCAAATCATGATCGACATTATCCGCGAGAAGCTGCGGCAATACGAAGCGACCAGCGAGCTCGAGGAAGAGAACGCGGTCAAGGAAATCCTGCAGGAAGTGGCGCTCTACGCGCTGTGGAGCGCCGGCTTCTTCAAGGTGGCCCTGTTTCAGGGCGGCACGAGCCTGCGCATTCTGCATGGCCTGCCGCGTTTTTCCGAGGATCTCGATTTCCTCCTGCGCTCGCCCGACCCAGCCTTCGACTGGGCGCCTTATCTTGGGGCGCTGATCGAGGTGACAGCACAGTTCGGTATCGTGCTGGAAGCGGACCCAAGGTCGCGCATGGACCGACCGATCCGCCAAGCTCTGCTGAAGAACGATTCCATTGCCAGCCAGCTCAACCTCTCCTTTGCGGGAACAGGCCGGCCCAAGACGATCAAGATCAAGCTCGAAATCGACGTCAATCCGCCCGAGGGTTCGGGCGAGGAGATGACGTTCCTTGATTTCCCGGCAGATTACGAGGTCCGCCACCAGGATCTGTCATCCAACCTGGCGCTCAAGATCCATGCCATGCTGTGCCGGCCGTACCTCAAGGGGAGGGACTGGTTCGATTTTTCCTGGTACGTGGCGGGCGGGACAGCGCCAAACCTAACCCTTCTACAGGCAGCGCTCCGCCAGGCCGGCCCGTGGTCCGGCGATGCAGGCCTCGCCGTCGATGCAGCCTGGCTCGAGGAAGCCCTTGCCGTCAAAATCGAAGCGATCGATTGGCAAGAAGCAAGCGCCGATGTGATGCGCTTCCTGCGACCCGCAGAGGCGAAATCGGTCGGTCTTTGGAGCGTGCGATTCTTTCAATCCCGCCTCGCAAAGCTGACCGCCTCGATCGCGGGGCGCATCGATTAACTTCTGCCTCCAGCGGATACTCAACCGGCCGGACCGCGCCCGCAATCTAAGAGGCCGCCCGTCCAGCGAAGGGCGGCCTCGAGATCAACGTGGCCGTGGGTGGGTCCGCCGCCGAGCTTGGCAGCATTAACATGCCGCGAGGCCGGTTGCTCCCTTCCCCATCAATGATAATCTGACGAACGCTGCGGCAGCACGGAAGGTCCGGCCCGCCCAAGCGACCACTTCGGCGGTGGGGCCTGGCGAGTGAGATAGCCAGGCAGCCGGTGTCGAACCCGGCCCGCAGCATTCGCTTCCAGACATGACGAGCGCGGTTCAGAACCCTCCGGGGATCTTAACAATGTCCCCGCGCCCGGCCCGGCGTTATCGCCAGCCGGCGCAAAAAAGCCGGCCAACAGCAAAAGACAGCTTAGAGCATTGGACTGCGTCAGCTACGCATGAGCCGCCTGTAGCCGCCTGCCGCCATGGCGCGGGCCTCACGGGCAAGGCGCCGGACCCGCGAGCGCAAGGAATCCGATCTGCGCGCGCTGTCAGCATCGTACACCCCCGCGCCGTACAGAGCTTCGGCAAGATCGCCGAGACTGGCACCTACGCCAAGGCCGTCGTGGACCCGCAGCATTTCGATGAGACGCGGCATTTTCGGATCGGGCGGAAAGAGCGAGGCGACGAAGCGCCGGTGGGTGCACAGCGCCAGGAGGCGTCGAAGCGGCAGCACGCGGGGACGCAGCGCGGCTATGCCTTCAAGCCGGTATCGCAGACAGACCGGTCCCTGCATCAACGAACCGGCAACGACATCCAGCCTGATGCGGCGAAACCCGTCGCTGATTACGGTATGCTCCGTGAAATCGTCTCCGCAGGCTATCGACAGCCACTTGCCGAATACCGCAGGATCGACGGCATCGCGGCTACCGGGCGAGGCGGGCAGCGCTTCGACCTCGATCGTTCCGGGATCGAATTCGGCCGACCAGATGAGCCTTGCCTCCGCCCCAGCGACCTCGGGGTTCTCGGCGAAAGTGGAGCCCCCACGCCCGGGCGGCGCCACCGTCCCATCCCGAACGCGTCACCTCGCTCGCGCGCACATACCAGTCGATATATCCCGGGTCGCGCCGCAGCCACTCCCATGCAAGTGCAGCCCGGTCCATCCCCGCAAGCGCACGGTAATGCCGCGGATCTAACCATTGGGACTGAAGAGCGGATATCCGGGCAATCGGTTGCGGCGCTACCGCAGGGAAATTCATGACACTTTTGTTACGAAATATGTTTTGCGGTTTGGCCTGCCGCTTATAGGATAAGCGCCATCTGCAATCGCGCGCCGGTTCCGGAATGAAGGCCGGAGGCCGATGTGCCTGAACATGCAAAGGACGGTTCGGTGCATAAAGGCGGCTTGAGACGCCGCGCCGAACCGAGGCGAAGCATGGGCTTCACAAGGACATACAGGATTTTCCAGAAGCGGATCGAGAACGCGGCCAACCTGGAGGACCTGAACAGTGCACTCGCCGAGATCACGCGTTTGATTGGCTGCGACTATTATGCGCTCGGTCACCATGTCGACTGGAGCGAAGAACGGAACAAGGCCCTGCGGCTGTGCAACTATCCGCAAAGCTGGGTCCGTTTCTATGACGACAACCATCTCGGCAGCCGCGACCCCGTCCACCGGGCGGTAGGCCGCACGCGCGAGGCGTTCCTGTGGAGCGAGGCGGGACAGTACATCGAATTCAGCCGTACCGACCACCGACTCATGGAACTGGCACAGCGCCACGGGCTTGGCGAGGGCTTCACGGTGCCCGCGCATATGCCCGGAGAAATCCAGGCTTCGTGCTCGTTTGCAGCGGTCCCTGGACGCAAGCTCGACGAGGACGGCCTCATCCTGGCCAGGCTGATCGCGGACGATGCGCTCAAGGCCGCACGCCGGCTGATCGGCTACCGGGAGTTCATCGAACAAATGCGCAGCGCTCCGCTCACCAGGAGGCAACGCGAGTGCCTCGCCTGGGTAGCTGCCGGAAAGACCGATTGGGAAATCGGCCAGATCCTCGGGATCCGGGAAGGGAGCGTAAGGCGCCATATCAGCGGCGCCTGTGCCCGGCTGGGTGCGGTGAGAAGGCCACAGGCAGTGTTCCTCGCATGTCGCGGCGGAGCGATCAGCTATCACGAGGTCCGCTGCGCCCGGTAGGCACGGTTCCGTCCCTACCGCAAAGCGCCGTGCGACAGGCAGGATCGCGAACCTTTTCGCAAAGGAGGTTTGCAATGATCCATTGTCTGCCCAATGCCCCCGGCGCTGCCGAACTAACGGTCCTGCGCAGCATGTTCGAGGCCCGCAAGCGCGTCTTCATCGATCTGCTGCACTGGGACCTACCGATGATTGCCGGCCGCTTCGAACTCGATGAATTCGACATGGAGCCTGCCACTTTTTTGGTGCTGAGCGGCGAGGATGGCGGGCACCGCGCCTCGGCCCGCCTGCTGCCGACCACGAGGCCGCATCTTGTCGCTGCCCTGTTTGCCGGGCTTTGCGATGAGGATATCCCGCGCGGTCCCACGACGATGGAGATCACCCGCTTTTGCCTGGAGCGACGATCCGGCGCCGCGCGGTGCCGACGCGACGGCGACGAACTGATCCACGCCCTCGTGGCATTTGCGCTGAGATGCGGCATCGAGCGTTCTACCGGCGTCGCCGAGGCTCCATGGATGCGCCAGATCGTATCGTTCGGCTGGCGGTGCCGCCCGCTCGGGACACCCAGAGCGTTCGGCACGCGCACACTTGCCGCCATGGTCATCGAGATCGACGAAGATACCCCGGCGCGGCTGCAGCGCTGCGGCCTCAACGTACCTGCCCCGTGCCGGGAGACATACGATGTCTTGCGCTGAACGCCGCCAACTCACCACCGGCGCCCTGTATCCGGTCGGGCGACGAGACGGGAGATGAACGCGGGCCCGCGCTCAAGACAGGCGTACGACGACCTGAAACGCCTGCTGCTGTCGGGAACTATCCCCCCCGGCGAGCGGCTCGATCCCGCGAGGCTAGCAGAAGATCTCGTTTCCGGCCTCACGCCGGTACGCGAGGCCTTGCTGCGGCTTGCAGGCGAGCGGCTAGTCGAGATCCGGCTCAACACGGGCTTTCACCTGCCGGTTATGACGGAGACGATCCTTATCGATCTCTATCGCCTGCACTTCGAGCTGCTGCGGCTGGTGCTCACCGCGACGGGCAGCAGGGAGCCTACACTGCCGATCTCCACACTGCCGATCTCGATGCCTGCTGCGTCCTATGCCGAGAGCGCCGCGGCCCTGTTTCTCGCGATCGCCGATTCGTCGCAGCGACCGGAACTTTTCGCCCAGTTCGTCACGATCAACAACCGGCTCGCGAGCGCCCGCGCAGCGGAAGCCATAGTGTTCGGCGACGTCATCGAGGAACTCAAGTCAATTAACGACATCAAATACGAAAGCAGAAACGCATGCATACGAAATCTCCGAACCTACCACAGCAGGAGAATAGCGAATGTGCGGGAGTTAGTTTCGGAAATTTACAATACAGACTGAGTTATATTGGAAAATATATTTGCATTATAACAAGATTATAAATTTTTTATAACCAATAATTCGCGTCACCTTGTTCCGGCCGCAATGTCGCGGTGCTTGAAGAAGGAGACTGACATGGAACGAGAAGACACCGTCATCGACCTGGGAGCCGCCAGCGTCGAAACCAGGGGCCCGATCGGCCAGGGCAACGATCTCGTGCTGGCTCTCGAGCAGCCGGGTCTCACGGACGACTGACCCACGAGGATGCGCGGCCGCGGCCGCGCATCCTTCTGCTCAGGACATTGTACGGGAAAAAGCATCATGCCGACATCGCTGCGCGGCGGCCTATCGTTCTGTGAGCTTGGTGATCGCATCGTCTTCCTCGACCTGCCCGCCGATCGCTATTTCGGCCTGTCGAACGACGCGGAAGATGTCTTCAGGCGGGCGTTGGCTGGTCTTCCGATTTCCGGGGCCGAGCGGGACCTGCTGGTAAAGGCCCGGATCATCGTCCCGGCCGATAACCCGCTGTACCTCGCACCCTGCGCCGCAGAAACCGCACATTACAGCGCTTTCGACCAGACGCCCTGCCCTTCGCGTCCACGTGACGTCGCCGCCCTCACCTGGCATTTGCTCCGTGCGCGGGCGAGCCTGCGGCTGCGAGGTCTACCGGCTACGGCAACAACTCTCGCGCGCTGCAAGGCCGCGGCGACACGGGATCGAGAGGCAGGCCCCGACACCGCACCGCAAGCTCTTGCTGCGATTGCCCGCGCGCAGGAGACCTGCGCCCGCATGTTCGGTTCCCATGACCTGTGCCTGCCTTATGCGATCGCGGCGGCGCACAGCCTCCATGCAGCCGGCGTCCCCGCCGATGTCGTGATCGCCGTCGGCATGCCGCCGTTCCGCGCCCATGCCTGGGTTCAGTGGCGAGATGTGCTGGTCAACGAGCGACTGGAGATCGCCGCCCACTACACGCCGATCGCGGTGCTGTAATGCAGAAGTATCTCATCGCCGTCGGGCTAGGCGAGGATCGGCAACACCACCTGCGTGAAAGAGTCCGCCGTGCCGGCCTTGCCATCGTTCTGGATCGCCCGGGACTGCTCACAGCAGGCAACGCGCCGTCCAAAACAATCCCGATCGGACAATCGGGCTGCATTTTCGGTTCGCTGTTTGCGCAGGGCAGCGCGAAGCGGGTGCTGTCTCTGCCCGGAACCGAGGCGGAGCAAATCCTGGTGAGCGGCGGCAGACACCTGATCGACCAGTATTGGGGCGACTACGTCGCGCTGATACCGCTTGCCGGAAGCGTAGCCATACTGCGCAGCCCGTTCGGTACGCTGCCCTGTCTCTATCGCGCCCCCGACCGGCATGCGCATCTCGCCTCCGATATCGACACCTTGCAACTCGGCACGGAGCAGTCATGGTCCATCGACTACGATGCGGTTGCCCGGCAACTTGTGTTTGCCGACATGCGGCTGCGGGAAACCTGCCTCGAAGACGTCCGCGAAGTGCGCGGCGGCGAACGGGTCCGTTTCCTCGGCGGCAGGGCCGAGCATCGCATCCTCTGGTCGCCATGGCATTTCGTACATGCGGGCAGGGTCCTGCCCGGGCCCGAGGAAGCCGCAGCAAGGCTTCGCGAGCAAGCAATCCGCTGCGTGCAGGCCAAAACCCGTGATGCAGATCGATGCCTTGTCATGCTCTCGGGCGGGCTTGATTCCTCGATCGTTGCTGCTGCGCTGACCGCCAATGGCCGGGGCGTCGCTTGCCTCAACCTCGTCGCCCCGGCTTCAGCCGGTGACGAACGCATCTATGCCCGTGCAGCCTGTGAGCGCCTCAAGCTCGCTCTTGCCGAGAGGAGAATGAATGAAGGCTCGCTGCTGCTGGAGCTGCCAGCTACAACGAGTCTGCCGCGACCGGTGGCCCGCAGCTTCGAACAGATGCTCTACCGGACGGCAGGAGACATCGCAGAAGAGCTCGGATGCGACACGATCGTCGACGGCGGCGGCGGCGACAATGTGTTCTGCTCGCTGCAGTCGGCTTCGCCCGCCGCGGATTGCCTGCTTGATCGGCAGGGGCCACGCGCGTTCCGGCAAACCTGCAACGAGATAGCAGCACTTACCCATGCCTCTGCATGGCGGGTAGCAAGAAAAGCCGCCCGGCGTGCCTGGGAGCGGTCGCGGCCTTACCGCTGGCCCACCGCCGAGCAGATGTTGTCGCCGGAAGCCGTCGCCGCGGCGCATCGCTCACCGCTGCATCCATGGCTGTTGGCCGGTATTCCGCCGCGACCGGGCCGGTCTGCCCAGATCGCGCAGCTCATCGGCGCCCAGAGTTTCATGGAGGACGGGCCCCACGGCGCGAAATGGAATGTCGTGTCTCCCCTCGTGAGCCAGCCGCTCATCGAACACTGCCTGTCGCTCGCGCCATGGCAATGGATCGAGCGCGGATGCAACCGGGCCATCGCCCGCCGCGCTTTCTCGGACATGCTGCCGCCCGAAGTGATCTGGCGGCGTAGCAAGGGCATCCCGGACAGCTACATCGTGCAGCTCTACGAGACCAACCGGGAGATGATCCGCGATCGGTTGCTCGGCGGCCTGTTGGCCGCGGCAGGCGTGATCGATATCGCTGCCGTTGAAGCCGCTCTGGACGATCCGACTCCCTTCAGGGGACGGGAATGCAGCCGGATCGTCAGGCTGATGGATGCAGAGATATGGGCCCGCGGAATCAGGGACTCATCGAGGTTCCTCCCTTCGGCGCCCTGCGCGCAAGCTCCTGCCAGCGAGCGTACTGCTCCCGTTTCCCAGGCGCCGGATCTTCATGATCCCGCAGCCAGAAGTTGAACCAGTCGATGGCGCGGTCATAGACCGCAAGCCGGTGTGCCGGCTGCCATTTGTTGTGATACTCGTCAGGGAACACATAGACTTCGAGCGGTTTGCGCGCCTCGGTCAGAGCGCCGATGGCCGGTAGTCCAAGCGACGCCTCCCGGTCCGCCACCTGCATGAGTATCGGGGTATCGATCTTGCGCGCGTTGACCGAGAGCGAGATGGGCTTCCAGTACTCCCGATCGTTGTCGACCGAAGGCGGGACGCCCCGCCGCAGGATTTCCTCGCCCCATGCAAAGCCCCCGAGCACAGTCTGGGTAAGCAGGTCGTCGCAGCAGGTGCTCATGGCCGCCGCCTTGAAACGGCGGGAATTGATCAGCGCGAACTCGATGGTGGAGGCACCGTCGCTGAGGCCGCTGATGCCGATGCGTTCAGGGTCGATTGCCCCGGTGGCCACGGCAGCATCAATGCCCGCCTCGATCGCTGACAGCGTATTCTTGCGATCGGCCCAGCCGTTCCAGTCGACGGCACGGCCCTGCTCGAAAGTTTTCACGGAAGGGTCCTGGCTGCCGACCGACGGTGGGCGATCGAAGCTCAGTACGGCAAGGCCTTTCGCGGCCATCGGAAAGATCGGATAGTCATCGCCGATCCCGCCACGCAGGAAGCCGGCGCTGCGATACTGGACGACGACGAGAGGGAGCTTGCTCCTGCCGTCGTAATCAGGTGGCAGAACCAGGTCGGCCCAGGCAGGATAGCCGCGATCGCTCCTGACCTTCAGGCGCGTAACCTTCCCGAGGTTAAGCTTCGCAAACTCCGGGTTCGGGTCGAAAATGAGGCGGCTGCGCCCCGACGCAAGATCGACCCCCATGATGCGTCGGGGCGTGGCGGCGTTCTCGCGGCCGCATACGAGCTCGTCACCTGCAAAGATACAGCCGGTCAGGGCATCGCTGGTGCGCAGGATCGTGGTGAGACGATTGCTGGACGGCACCCAGCGGTAGAGGACGAAATCCTCGCTGTTCCATCCTTCGCGGGCGAGGAAGACGACGGACTTGCCGTCTTGCTGCCAGAACAGGCGGCCGATCTTGCCGGTGCAGCCGTCGAGCTTGCAGGCGATGTCCTTGCCGCCGGGAACTCGCGCCCAGACCCGGCGCTTCGCATAGGGAAGGTCGCTGACCGGCGCTGTCCATGCCGATGCGCCGTTCGGAGCCCGAACGGCAAGCTCGTAAGGGGCTCCCGCTGCCGGCGGCGGATTTATGAACCGCTCCTCCTGCGGCGTCGCCAGGCGAACCCTGGGACCTGCGAGTTCCACCACGAAGGCCGTCCTCGCCAGGTCCTTTGCCCACGGCTGCGGCTCCCAGGATTGCATGGGCAGGATGCTCTTGTCGTAGAGCCAGCCGGTTCTGGCTTCGCGAGCGATCCTTTGTCTGGCCGCGTCCCGGCCCGGCCTCGTGAAGTAGGCTAGCGCCCCGGAATCCGGGAGCCACGTGAAATTCTCGACATTGCTGCCCTCCTGGGTGAGCACGCGGCTACCGCTGCCGTCGGTCTTCGCGGCAACGAGCTGGACAATACCGCCGACCTCCTTGCGGTAGGCGATCGCGGTCCCGTCCGGCGACCAGGCGGGAACGATCGTGTCGGGAAAGCCGGTGACGATGTAGAGATCGCGGAACACCGCAGCGAGGCGCGGGATCGCTCCCCCGCGGTCGATGATCCGCGGCGCGCCGCCGCCCTTGCGCGCCATGACGACCAGCGCCGAGCAGTAGCTATTCGTCGTGGGATCGCCCCTCGCGATGACGAAGGCGATGCTGCGCCCGTCGGGTGACAAGGCATAGGGGCTCTGGGGATTTGAAATCACCTCGGTGTCGCCGATATCGCGGATCCGGGCGAGATCCATGGTGGTCATGGCCCGGCCCGGTGCCCCGGAAGGCGCCGCTGACGACAACTCCGGCGACCGCAGGGCCTGGGCCGAAGGCAGGAGATCGTCGCAGGCGGCATGCGCCTCGCCCGCACCACAAAGAGCGCCCGCCAATGCGAGCAGGCTGGAAGAGAACTTTACCATTTCTTGGACACCGTGAGGCTGAGGACGCGGCCGAAGGGCGAGTAGTTGGTGCTGTCGTAGGGCGTATCGGTGTAGGCCCGGACCGCGATGGGGCTTGGCTTGTCGTTGAAGGCGTTCTGGATCGAGGCGATCACGTCGATCCCGGCGAACAGGGTACTTCTCCGGTTCGCGTGATTCAGGCCCGCGTCGTTCCGCTCCAGGTGATAACGCAAGGTCAGATCGACCGGCGCCATGGCGCCGATCCGGCGTGCGGAAGCCGAGCGAACATCGCGCACCGGCCCGATGTAGTTGACCGCGGCAAGCAGGGAAAACCGTTCGTCGCTCCATCCGACCTCGCCGCGCGCCCGGTAATGCGGCGGGTTAAAGATCGTCCCGGCCATCTGCGTGACCGCCTGTCCGGCGGCGATCTGCTGCCTGCTCTCAATGTAGCTGCCGTTGAAGGCGGCACGCAGCACACCTCCCCCCAGATCGAACCGATAGCCGGCGAGCACATCGACCCCGCGCACCGTCTGGCGTCCGGCATTGATGTTGGAATTGTCGACAATGGCGATCACCGTAGCCGGATCGTAGGCAGCCCCGGAATAGTTGGTGAAGGTTGCCCCTCGCGCCAGCGCGTCTGCCTGTTCGTCGGGGTCTGGATCACGCGTGACGTAAGGGGCGTAGATCGCGTTAGACAGCGACTGCGCGGTATAGGGGATCGGCGTGACGATCCGGTCGCGGTAGCGAATGTCGAAATAGCTGATTTCGAGGTTGAACCCTTCCAGGGCCCGGGGATGAATATCGAGCGTGGCCGACCAGTTGGTCGAGCGCTCGGGCCGCAAGTCCCGATTGCCGCCGGAGACCAGCAAGGCTGTCCCGCCGCCGCTCGCGCCGAGCACCGGGGCGGCGTAGAGCAAGACCGTCGCTGGTCGGAATTGCTCGTAGAGCGTGGGCGTGCGGTAGGAACGGCCCCAGCTTCCCTTGACCGAAATATCCCTGGTTGGCGCATAGATTGCCCCGATTTTGGGAGTGACGACGGAGCCGACGCCGGGATAGCGCTCGTAGCGCGCAGCAAGACTGAGATCGAGCCGCTCGCCGAGCGCGGGAAGCTGACCTTCACCGAACACGGGTACGGCAAGCTCGCCGAAGGCGTAGTAGCTGTCCTGCGAAGCTTCAATGGAGGCGCCGGGCGCCGAACCCGTCCGCCGGAAGTCACTGCGACGATATCCCCCGCCGAGCGCAGCCTTCACGCTGCCGCCGGGAAGTTCGACAAGCCTGCCGGTACCGGAGAGCTCGATATTCCCAGTGGTGTTGCGATAGACACCGGAACTGGCCTCGGTCCGCATCCCGCCAATCGTGTTCAGACCGCCGAACGCGGAGCGATTCCATCCGTAGCTGCTGCCCAGCGTCACCAGCCAGTCGGAAGGCAGCGCCAGGGTCAGCGACGGCGCCGCGCCCCAGGCTTCCGATTTGCGCGCGAAGTCGACGCGGCTCACCGCGAGATCGCCGGACGCATTGAGCGGCAGCGTCTGTTTCCACCAGCGTTTGTTGTAGAGGAGGTCGAGATCGAACGTGAGATTTGCGGCGAGATCCTGCCGCACGACGAGCGCGGCATTGTGATGGCGCAGGTACGGCGCCAGCGTGACGCCCGGGGTCCGCGTCTCGGCATAGGAGCGACGATCCGCTTCGATTGCGGTGGTGCGCGCGAATTCGTAGGAGGCGAGCACGCTTCCCGACTGCCAGGTCCTGCCCGCCGTGGCTCCGTACTGCTGCTGGAAGTTGCCGCCGTCCGTCGAACCGGCCAGCCGCGCGCTCGTCTCGAGGCCGTCAAACCGGCGGCGCAGGATGATATTGGCGACCCCTGCGACCGCATCCGAACCGAACAGCGCCGAAGCACCGTCCGGAACGACGTCGATGCGCTCGATGGCGCCGAAAGGAATGGCGGAGACGTCGACCCCTTGGGTCACGCCAGCGTAGCTCAGTCGCCGCCCGTCGAGCAGCGTCAGCGTGGCATCGCTTCCCAGGCCCCTGAGGTTGATCGAGGAGCCACCGTCGAGATCGACGCCTCGCCCGCCCGGCACGTTGTAGCCGACACCTGCATTCTGGCCGCCGCCGAAATTCTGCGGGATCGCGCGCAGGACCTCGGCAACGGACGATTGCCCTGCATCGCGCATGGCCTCGCGCTCGTAGGTTAAGGTGGTCGAGGCAACGGCTGCACCGCGAATTCGCGAGCCCGTCACGACGATCCCCTCGCCGCCCGGCCCTTCCCCGCCCTGCCCTTCCGGGTCCGGCAGCCCGATCACGAAGCCGTCGCCGCTCGCCCTCGCCTTCAGACCGGTTCCGACGAGAAGTACGCGAAGCGCCTCTTGCAGCGTGTAGTCGCCGTCGAGCCTGCGCCCGCTGAGATCGGCGATATCGGCGTCGTCGGCGCTGATGTTTACAGCGAAGATCTGTCCGAGTTCGCGCAGCGTGCCAAACAGCGGCTGCGCCGAAAGATGGAGCAACTTTCGCTCAGGCTCCCTCGAACCTTCCTGAGCCTGCGCCGTGATCGGAGCGCAGGATGCCATTGCGGCTGCAGCCAGACTGCAGCACGCCCATAAACGGTGACGCACTTGGTGACCTCCATCCCGGGGATCCGCTGTTCGCGGGATCCTTCGTGACGGGAACGGTGCCGGTTCGGATTTACCCTAAAGGTTTTTTCGATCTTTTTCCCGCATAGGATAAGCCAGCATCAAGGTACCGTCGTCTTTCGTTTCTACCTGCAAGCCGAACGTTTCGGCTACCTGCCAGGCAAAGGCCTCGGCATCGGACCGGTGGAACGAGCCCGTGATCTTCATCCCGCTCGGAACCGAACCATCGACGACCACGGGGATGGAACTGGTGCGATTGAAGGCAGCAACGGCGTCGACCAGTTCCTGTCTCTCGAACGTGATCATGTCTCGCGGCCACTGCCGATCCGCCGAGGCCGCGGTACGGGGTTTCCCCAGTTTTCCGCCAACCAGAGATACACTTTGCCCCGCCTCGAGATCGATGCTGCCCCCGCCCGCATGCAGGCTGCTAACCGCGACCGCGCCTTCGAGCAGGGAAACATCGGTGCCGTCCGGCAGAAGTTCGACATCGAAGAGAGTTCCGTGCGCGACGACGCCGCCCCCGCCCGCCTCGACGATGAAAGCCCTTCGCTTTTCGTGGGCTACGGCAAAGCGAGCACGGCCGGCAAGCAGTCGCAGGCGCCGCTCCCCTACGTCGAACGCGATCTGGAGACGCGCGCCGCGATCAAGGATCACCTTCGAACCGTCGGGAAGGCGGATAGTTCGGGGCACCTTGTCCATCGCCGCCGATTCGAGCCGATGTGAACTGGACTGCGCATCTCTTTCCCCCGCGCCATGAAGCGCCAGCATGATGCCGATTCCGATTGCGAGGAATGCCGCTGCAGCCCATGTCCAGGTTGGCCGGGTGAATTTCCTGCTGCGGTAGCCTTCAAGATTACGGTGCTTTCCCGTTGCGGTATTTGCCAGGAACATGGTCGCGTCCCAGACGCGCAGCTTGTCATCGTAGGCCTGGGCTCGCGCCGGATCGGAGCGCCAGACCTCGAAAGCCTCGCGTAAGGATTCCGCGTCAGGCCCGCGCATGCGCGCAAACCAGTCGGCCGCTTCCCGCTCAATGCTCATTGCCGTGCGGCTCCTGCCCTCACCGTCAACGTTTAAGGTGCCGCGAGACGTGCGCGATCGCCTTGCTCATATGTTTCTCGATAGCTTTCACGCTCAGACCGGTCATCGTCGCTATTTCACTATAACTATAGCCGTCGAGTCGGTGCGCGAGAAAGATTTCGCGGGTCCTGGGCTTGAGACGTGCCATGATCGCCTCGAGGCGGACCAACGTATCCCGCGCTTCGAGCGCCGACACCGTATCGAAGCCCTCGAGATCATCGACACCGCTATCGTGAAGGACTGCGCAGCGCCGGACTGCCTGGCGCGCTTCGTCCCTGATGATGTTGATGGTCGCCTGCCGCAAATAGGCGGCCGGGGCAGCGAGTTCGAGTGGCTCGTCCTTGCTTCGTCCAGCCAGACGCATGAAAAGCTGCTGCACGATATCGCCTGCTCTTTCCGCCGAAGCGTGCCGGCCGGCAAACCGCATGAGCCGGTCGCGATGCGCCTGGTAGAGGAGCTCGAGCCAGTCGGGATCGCGCCTTGTGACCCGGTCGTCCGGCGGCAGAGGATCACCTTCACTTATCGCGCCGGTTTTCAGGCAATCGTCCTGCGTCCTGCTCAGAACCATGACAGCGCCTCACCAGCAGCAAACTGCGCCGATGCATCCCGCAAGATGCGGAAAGTCAAGTTGCCCATCTTCATGGGCTTTCTCCAAGCGGAGTTCGTCAGGCCGGAGCCCGACGAAGCCAACACTTCGAAATCGAGTACCGGCGCCTTTAGCCTTATCGGCCTGGACATTCACGCCAGCGGCCCGGATGCTTTCGCGCCGAGCGATTGTTCCAAGAGGGGATTGGCTCACCTCTGCGCCGAAAGGCAGCGAGGTTCAGACTACGCACACTTGGTCACTTTGCAAGAGGGGTGAGTGCGGGACCCGGGCATGAAGGTTGCGATGCTTGAGCACGCGCCGGGATCTTTAGCCGTGAGCGGCCTGGACATGCATCCCGGCATCCCGAAGATTCCAATCGGCTGCAATAGAGAATTGCAGCATTATGAAATGTCGATCGCCGCAGCGTCAAACTATCATCTCGATCGGAGCACTCCGGTTAAAATAATGAAAGCAAAATTCACTGCTTCCATGGCGACCCCGCAGCCATTTCGAT
Organism: Novosphingobium sp. TCA1; assembly: GCF_009811895.1. NCBI lineage: Bacteria > Pseudomonadati > Pseudomonadota > Alphaproteobacteria > Sphingomonadales > Sphingomonadaceae > Novosphingobium > Novosphingobium sp. TCA1. Next base: position 18,547 of record NZ_BLJH01000020.1, read on the forward strand.
CGCCCTGATACCGCAGAGGGCGGTCGCTATGGAGCAACTCTGGTTATCTTGAGCTCCGTGACTGAAGGCGGATCTGATGCATCGACTACGCTGGTTTTGACACTTATTCGAACGATCGTGCAGGGAAGTCGCCGGATCATTCTTAAACGGTTCTTTGCCAAGCGGTTCACGGTGACGTCCCACTAAAGCCGACCCAGCAGCCCCCTGTGCATATGGGTACGCGCAGACATCGGATGACAGCCTTGTAGCCGCCCGCTATGAGCGCTGCTCCGCCGGCCGGAACACGCTCGAACGGTGTAGGACGCAAGGTCAAAGTAGCACAGCATAACAGTGACGATCGACGGAATGATATTCGCAGCTCTGCTGCTCGGCGCACTCCTGCTCGACGGTCTTGTACGCCCGCGTAACGGCAATTTCCCACCGTTCTCACTGCGTAGCACAGCGGGTTTATGGCTGCTAATATGGACAATAGCGGCACTTTTTGGCCTCTGCCTGGCCGCTTGCGGCAACGTCGCGGTATCTTCCGGACTGGCCCTGGGTGTTCTGGCCTTGTTGGCAGTAGCTTCGAACGCCAAGAGTGCGATGCTCGGCGAACCGCTTCTGTTTTCTGACCTAGCGCTCATCGGGGCGGTATTCCGGCATCCACAATTCTACCTCTCCGCCGTCGCGATCTGGCAGCGCATGGTCGCCGGACTGGTCGCGACCGTTCTTTTCGCCTTGCTCGCCTGGCTCTTCGTTCCAACCTTGCAAGTGCATCTGATCGGGCTGGGCATTCTGACGATCAGCCTCGCGGTTCTGACGCTTTCCGTCCGATGCGCACCGATCCGGCGGATAGCCCGCGTACCGGACGCACACGGCGATGTTCTGCGCCACGGGCTGCTGCCGGTGCTGCTACTCTACTGGCTACGCTGGCGGGAGAGCCGCGATCCTCTGCCCTGCGCCTATGCAAGGCGCACACCGCCTAGCGATGCACCCGAGCTGGTTGTGGTCGTTCAGTGCGAGAGCTTTGCGGATCCGGCCGAAATCTTCGAAGATACCTCACTCGTCTTGCCGGGTCTCAAGGCCGCGCGAGAAAAGGCCTGCCAGCATGGCCGGCTCATGGTCAGCGGGTTCGGCGCCTACACGATGCGCACCGAATACGGTGTGCTATTCGGATTGGACGAGGAGAAACTGGGGTTTCGCCGCTACGACCCGTTTCTAACTGCGCTGGGCGAGGGCTCCTATGCCATGCCAGCGCGTCTGAAGGCCGAAGGCGGAAACTGGCGTAGCCTGTTCCTCCACCCGCACGACATGCGTTTCTATGGCCGCGACCGGATCATGCCTGCCGCCGGTTTCGACAAGCTGGTCGGCGAAGACTGCTTTACAACGCCTTCTGCCGAAGAGGGACGCTATGTTACCGATGCGGCCATAGCTGACGAGATAATCTCGATCGCCGCAAAGGCTGCCGCGCCCAGCTTGATCTATGCTGTCACGATCGAAAACCACGGCCCTTGGGCACCGGACGGAAACGCAGACGGTGATCTTAAGCAGAGCTACATGCGACTCGTGAAAAACAGCGACGCAATGCTGACGACGCTCATCGGAGGGCTTGGCGCGCTCGCCCGACCGACCTTGCTGGTGTTCTTCGGCGACCATCGCCCAAGCATTCCGGGTGCCACCGCGCCAGGCGGAGATCGTCACACGCCCTATGTGATGGTGCGTCTTGATCGGACGGGGCAGATCGTCCGGGACGATAATCTCCAGGCCGACCTGACCCCTGCCGGCTTGCACCACGCCGTGTTGACGGCGGTTCTGGGCGACACCGGACCGCTCTGAGAGAGCTATTCTCACCGATATGGCCAAATAACCTCCGAAAGCGCGGAGTGACCTCAGCGCTCAGCAATGGGTCACGGCACACCGACCCGGCTCCTCTCATCAAAAGCACCGGTCATCGGAGTTTTCCCGATTGGAACTGGAATTCCCCCCGCTACCTCGGTGCAACACGCCTTAGGCTATCAACACCATGATGGTACTAATGGCTTGACAGTTCTTGGCACCTAATGTTCGAGATTGGACGCAATGCCATCGCTAGAACCTAGTCCGCAACGTATCCGTTTGTTCAAGAGTGAAACGCTCGAACGGTTTACGTTGATATCGCCGCGCGCTTTTGCGGTGGCTTGGGCCGTGTTGCTCCCTGCGATCGCGTGGGCTGGATGGGGCGCGGTGAGCCCTCTAACAGGACTGTTCCTGGTTTCAGCCGGCCTGCTGGTGTGGACGCTTTTCGAGTATGTCATGCACCGTTACCTGTTTCATTGGGAAACCAAGGTTCCCGTGTTGCGGGCCTTCGTGTTCCTGATGCACGGGAACCACCACGACGCCCCCAACGATCCTCTGCGCAGCCTTATGCCGCTGTCCGCCAGCCTGCCGATTGCCGCCATCGTCTGGGGCATCTTAGCGGTTCTGTTCGGCATGCCCGGCACCTGGCTGTTCCTGGGGTTCATGATCGGTTACGTGATCTACGACGTGGTCCACTACGCGGCGCATCAATGGCCGATGCAGAGCAAGCTGGCCCAGGCGATCAAGCGCCATCACATGCGCCATCACTACATCGATGAAGGCGGTAATTTCTCGATCTCGGCCATCTTCTGGGATCGCGTGTTCGGCAGCAAGATCCACTCTCTCAAGCGTTAATGGTCCGACAGGACCTGAAATCCGTCCTGAAGCGCAACCCTGGCGCTTCTGGGACGTAGATCCATTTGTCATTCTGCGATGCATACGGAGCCTATTCTTGAACTGGCAGCAGACCCTCAACTCGCGCGGTCGGAAAATTCCGTTCACGGGCAAGTCCCTGTTCCAGATCGGCAAGGAGCTGCGCCCCAAGATCGACCGGGTCATCATGCGCAACTCGCGCATTCCCGATGCCGCCGTTCAGGACAAGACGAATTTCCCCTGGATAGCCGAGCTTGAAAAGCACTGGGAAGCGATCCGCGACGAAGCCGTGCGTATCCGTACGGAGGACATCCCCTCATTGGGCGATATCTCCTTCGACCACGGACGGATCGCCGCCGACCGCCGCTGGCGCGCCTTCTTCCTCAAAGGATACGGCTACCGCCTGAAGCAGAACGCCGTCCGTGCGCCGTTCACGGCCGCCGCGATCGAGAAGATCCCCGGACTGGTCACCGCCAACTTCTCGGTGCTGGAGGCTGGCGGCCACATTCCGCGCCACTGGGGCATGACCAAGGGCATGTTGACTTACCACCTCGCGTTGAAGGCTCCGCAGGACCGCGAGAAGTGCCGTATGCACGTCGAAGGCGCCGACAAGCTGCACGTCCTCACCTGGGAGCCTGGGCAATCCTTCCTGTTCGACGACATGTTCAATCACGAAGTCTGGAACGAGACGGACGAGGATCGCTACATCCTGCTCATCCAGGTCAAACGTCCGTGCCGCTGGGTCGGCAACCTGATCCAGAACGCTTTCCTAAGCGCCGTACGCCACTCTCGCTTCGTGAAGGACATCACCAAGGCAATCGAGCGTGCAGGGCATAATCCAGCAACCAAAGGCGATTAATTCCGAGGCAGCATCTACAGATCCAGCGCTTGTGGATGTCGCCGGCAATCGTACAACAAGCGCTTGAGCCTGAAAAAGGCACTTTCAGCTGCACAGCGAAGCGTGCGGCGAAAACTTTTCGCCCGAACATCGCGGCGGAAAAGGTCTTTGCTAGTTTGAGGAACGGCTTTTTTGGTGGAGCGGATGAGGGGAATCGAACCCCCGTATTCAGCTTGGGAAGCTGCTGCTCTACCATTGAGCTACATCCGCAGATCGGCGGCATGGCTGTTTGAGCCTTGGCGATCAGTGGGCTGCGCTCTGGCACAGCGAGGCAAGACGGTCAATGGGCGCGATCGAACAGACGTGCGTTTGCGCGATATGTAAGTAGGCGCCGGCTTTGGACCGGCGCCTACTTTCTTATCAGGCCCGGCCGATGGCCAGGAAGCGTTCCTCGCGGCGGGCGAGGAGGTCGCGGGCCGGAAGTGCCGAGAGCGAATCGAGTTCCTCGTCGATCGCCCCGAACAGCGCCTGGGCCGCGGCTTGCGCGTCGCGGTGGGCGCCGCCGACCGGCTCGGGCACTACGCGTTCGATGACGTGGAGCGACAGCAGATCCTGCGCGGTCACTTTCATCGCCTCGGCAGCGTCGGGCGCCTTGTCCGGCGTGCGCCAGAGGATCGAGGACGCGCCTTCTGGCGAGATCACCGAGTAGATCGAGTGTTCCAGCATCAGCACGCGGTCGGCCGCGGCCAACGCCACGGCGCCGCCCGAGCCGCCCTCACCGACGATGGCCGAGACCATCGGCACCGGCACCGAAAGGCAGGCCTCTATCGAGCGGGCGATCGCTTCCGCCTGCCCGCGCTCTTCCGCCTCGACGCCGGGGAACGCGCCCGCGGTATCGACCAGGGTGACGACCGGCAGGCCGAACTTGCCCGCCATCTCCATCAGGCGGATCGCCTTGCGGTAACCCTCAGGCTTGGCCATGCCGAAGTTGTGCTTGATGCGGGTGGCCGTGTCGTGGCCCTTTTCGTGGCCCATCACCATCACCCGGCGCCCGTTGAGGCGCGCGAAGCCGCCGATGATCGCCTCATCCTCACCATAGAGGCGGTCGCCGCCGAGCGGGATGAAGTCGGTGAAGCCCATGCGGATGTAGTCCACGAAATGCGGACGCATCGGGTGGCGCGCCACCTGGGTCTTCTGCCAGGGCGTCAGCTTGGCGTAAGTCGCCGCCAGCATGGCCGCGCTCTTCTTTTCGAGGCGCGAAATCTCGCCCGCGATGTCGAGATCGCTGTCGCTGGCGGTCGTGCGCAGCTCGGCGATGCGCGCTTCCAGCGCGGCGATGGGCTTTTCGAACTCAAGAAACGAGATCATGCTCTTTTCCGTTTACCTGCCGGTTCCAGCGCGCCTCAGGAGGCGCGCTTGGCCAGCCATTCTTCCAGCCACTTGATGGTATAGTCGCCGCTCTGGAACTCGGGATCCTCAAGCAGGGCCTGGTGCAGCGGGATCGAGGTCTTCACGCCGTCGATCACCATCTCCTCCAGCGCGCGCTTGAGGCGCATGATCGCGCCGTTACGGCTGCGGCCGGAGACGATGAGCTTGCCGATCATCGAATCGTAGTACGGTGGGATGCGGTAGCCCGTGTAGAGCCCCGAATCGACGCGCACGTTCATGCCGCCCGCCGCGTGGTAGTTCGTCACCTGGCCCGGCGAGGGGGTGAAGTTCCACGGGTCTTCCGCATTGATGCGGCACTCGATGGCGTGGCCCTTGAACTCGATCTCGTCCTGCTTGAACGAGAGCGGCTGGCCGTCGGCGATGCGGATCTGCTCGCGCACGAGATCGACGCCGGTGATGGCTTCCGTCACCGGATGCTCCACCTGGAGGCGGGTGTTCATCTCGATGAAGTAGAACTCGCCGTTTTCCCAGAGGAACTCGATCGTGCCCGCGCCGCGATAGCCCATGTCGGCCATGGCCTTGGAGACGATGCCGCCCATGCGGTCGCGCTCTTCGGGGGTGATGACCGGCGAAGGCGCTTCTTCCAGCACCTTCTGGTGGCGGCGCTGCAGCGAGCAGTCGCGCTCGCCGAGGTGGACAGCCTCGCCCTTGCCGTCACCGAAGATCTGGAATTCGATGTGGCGCGGATTGCCGAGGTACTTTTCCATGTAGACGGTGGCGTCGCCGAAGGCGGCCTTCGCCTCCGAACGGGCCTGGCCCATCTGACTTTCGAGTTCCTCGGCCGTGTTCACGACCTTCATGCCGCGGCCACCGCCGCCCGAAGCGGCCTTGATGATCACCGGATAGCCGATCGTCTCGGCCAGGTCGCGCGCTTCGGCAAAGTCCTCGATCGCGCCGTCCGAACCCGGAACCAGCGGCAGGCCGAGCGCACCGGCGGAGCGCTTGGCTTCCACCTTGTCGCCCATCGTGCGGATGTGCTCGGGCTTGGGGCCGACCCAGATCAGGCCATGCGCCTCGACGATCTCGGCGAACTGGGCGTTCTCGGAAAGGAAGCCGTAGCCGGGGTGGATCGCGTCGGCATGGGTGATCTCGGCCGCAGCGATGATCGCCGCGACGTTGAGGTACGAATCCTTCGCGGCGGGCGGGCCGATGCAGACCGCGTGGTCGGCAAGGCGCACATGCATGGCGTCGGCGTCGGCGGTCGAGTGGACCGCGACGGTTTCGATGCCCATCTCGCGCGCGGCGCGGTGGATGCGCAGCGCGATCTCGCCGCGGTTGGCAATCAGGAGGCGCTTGATGGCCATGAAGCTACCGTCCTCAGGCGATCACGACGAGCGGCTGGTCGAATTCGACCGGCTGCTGGTTGTCGACGAGGATGGACTGGATCGTGCCGGCCTTGGGCGCGACGATCTGGTTCATGACCTTCATGGCCTCGACGATCACCAGCACGTCGCCGGCCTTGACCTGCTGACCGACGCTGATGAAGTTCGGCGCGGTGGGCTCGGGGGCGAGGTAGACGGTGCCGACCATCGGCGACTTCACGGCGTCGACCGGAGCGGCAGCAGGCGCGGCCTCGGCAACCGGCGCCGCTGCGACGGGTGCAGCAACCGGCGCAGCGGCATAGGCCGGAGCGGCAGCGGCAACGATCTGCTGGGCAACCTGGCGGGTGACCTTGATCTTGCGTTCGCCGTCTTCGACCTCGATTTCGGTCAGACCGGTTTCAGCGAGGAGCTCGGCGAGCTCGCGTACCAGCGCGCTGTCGATGTTCACGCAACTTCCTTTCGTTCAAGATATTCGAGCAGCGAGGCCAGCGTGCCTTTGAGGTCCTTGCGGTGGACCACCATGTCGACCATGCCGTGGGCATGGAGGTACTCGGCGCGCTGGAAGCCGTCGGGGAGTTTTTCGCGGATTGTGTCCTGAATCACGCGCTGGCCGGCAAAGCCGATGAGCGCGCCCGGCTCCGCAATCTGGACGTCGCCCAGCATCGCGTAGCTGGCAGTGACGCCGCCGGTGGTGGGATCTGTCAGGACGACGATATAGGGGAGCCCCGCGCGCGCCAGGCGGCGGATGGCGACGGTGGCCTTGGGCATCTGCATGAGCGAGAGGATGCCCTCCTGCATGCGGGCGCCGCCCGCTGCCGTGCAGATCACGTAGCCGCAATCCTCGGCAATGGCGCGTTCGACCGCCTCGACGAAAGCCTCGCCCACGGCCATGCCCATCGAGCCGCCCATGAAGGCGAAGTCCTGCACGCCGAGCACCAGCTTGCGGCCCTCGACCGTGCCGAGCGCATTGGTGAGCGCATCAGGGAACGGGTTGGCGGCGCGGGCGATCTTCAGGCGATCGGAATACTTCTTGCTGTCGCGGAAGTTCAGCGGGTTTTCGGGGACCCGCGCGGCGGGCAGCACCGCGTAACCGGCGTCGAGCAGCTGGTCGAAGCGTGCCTGCGCACCGATGCGGCCATGGAACTGGCAGCGCGGGCAGACCGACAGATTGTCCTCGAACTCCTTGGTGAAGAGCATCTCGCCGCAACCGGGACACTTGGTCCACAGGTTGTCGGGCGTGTCCCGCTTCTTCAGGCCCCCGAGGGAATTGCGTACCTTGCTAAGCCAACTCATGACGAACCCTTGCGTGAATCTCGTGCGGCCCGGTGAGTCCGGGCTCGCCTGTTGGACCGATCGGGCGCAGCGTTAGGGCTTGTTTTCCTGCGCCCTTGCGACCGAACGATCTCTGTATGCGACGTGCTCCGCGCTGGCCTGTCGGGCCCGCCGCAGTGCGCGGCAATACGCGGCAGATATGGCTAGATCAATCGCCAGCTAACTTCGGTATGCGTAAAAAGTGCCCGGAAACGGTAGGAATGGAGGCTGAAAGCCGCAGAAATCCGCTAATAACACAGGTCTGCCGCAGGCCCTGCAAAAGATCGGCAGGCGCGGTGAAAACAAGGTTTTTTCACCGGTTTACCATTACGTCAAGGCTAAATTCGTGGCCTTTTGGGCACGGAATGGGGCGTTGATGATGCAGCCGAAGAGGTCCAGACAGGCCCGATGATACAGGCTACCACGATCATCACGACAGGCACAGCCGGCAGAGGCCTGACCGACATCACCGCCACGATCGCCGAATGGTTGCACGAAACCGGCATCGAGGAAGGCCTGCTCACCCTGCTGTGCCGCCACACTTCGGCCTCGCTGCTGATTCAGGAGAACGCCGCGCGCGAGGTGCGCAGCGACCTTGTGGGCTGGCTGGACCGGATCGCGCCCGAGGGACCCCACTATGCCCATGATGACGAAGGCCCGGACGACATGCCAGCCCATCTCAAGGCCATGCTGACGGGTGTGAACCTCTCGATTCCCGTCATTGGCGGGCGCATGGCGCTGGGCACATGGCAGGGCATCTATCTGGCCGAACACCGCCGCGCAGCCCACCGGCGGGAGATCGCGCTCCATCTGATGGGCACCTGACACGTCTCCACACCTGCGGCGATTTTGCCGCACCGTGGCGGTCCCGGCTGCTTTCTTCAGGCTGGACCATTGCATCCGCCGAGACGATCCTTATCCACGCTCTTCAGTCGCAGTTCGGAGATTTTCCCGTGCCTTTCCCCGCCGCCGTGCGCGAGTCCCAGCCTTGATCTCCGCCCTCGATCTGTTCCGTATCGGCCTTGGCCCTTCCAGCTCGCACACCGTCGGACCGATGCGCATTGCCGCGCGCTTTCTCCAGACGCTGGAAGACGGCGGGCAGTTCGAGTCTATCGCGCGCGTGCTGGTGGAGCTGCAAGGCTCGCTGGCGCTGACCGGGGAAGGCCACGGCACCCCCGACGCCTGCCTGATGGGCCTGATCGGTTTCCAGCCGGAAACCGCCGATCCCACCGAAGCGCACGAGGCCGCGGCGGCCGTCCGCGCCTCTCATCGCATTGCCCTGCTCGGTCGCCGCGAGATCCCCTTCGATCCCGCGACCGACCTCGTGCTCGACTTCGATCATATTCCCGACCTCCACCCCAATGGCATGGTCCTGACCGCCTTCGACGCCGAGGGCGGAGAGGTCGCCCGGCATGAGTATTTCTCCACTGGCGGCGGCTTCTTCTCCAGCCGCCACCAGTTGGAACAGCCCGCGCCCGACGATCAGGTGGTTCACGGCCCGCCCGTCGCCTGGCCCTTCGGATCGGGTGCGCAGCTTCTGGAAGTCTGCGCGGAAAGTGGGCTCGACATCGCCGGGGTCATGCTCGCCAACGAAGCGGCCCGACGGCCCGAAGAAGAGACGCTGGCCGGGCTCGACATGATCGCCGACGCCATGAACCAGTGCATCGACAGCGGCCTCGAACGCGAAGGCCTGCTGCCCGGCGCGCTCAAGGTCCGCCGCCGCGCCCGGTCCATCCACCAGAACCTCCTCTCGCGCCCGCAGGACAATCAGGCCGAGACGCTGATGGACTGGCTCAATCTCTATGCCATGGCGGTCAACGAGGAGAACGCCAGCGGCGGCCGCGTCGTCACCGCGCCCACCAACGGCGCGGCAGGCATCGTGCCCTCATTGCTGCGCCAATATTGCAGCGAGGGCCGCAAGGCCCTGCCCTCGAAAGCGCGGCGCTATCTGCTGACCGCTGCCGGGATCGGCCTGCTCTACAAGCAGCGTGCCTCGATCTCCGGCGCGGAAATGGGCTGCCAGGGCGAAGTGGGCGTGGCCTGCTCGATGGCAGCGGCGGGCCTGGCGGCGGTCTGGGGCGGCACCCCGGAGCAGGTCTGCGCGGCGGCCGAGATCGGCATGGAGCACAACCTCGGCCTTACGTGCGATCCGGTCGGCGGGCTGGTGCAGATCCCGTGCATCGAACGCAACGCCATCGCCTCGGTCAAGGCGGTCAATGCCGCCAAGCTGGCGCTTCACGCGGGCGAAACCCCGCGCGTCTCGCTCGATCAGGTGATCGAGACGATGCGCCAGACCGGGCTGGACATGTCCAGCAAGTACAAGGAAACCAGCCAAGGCGGCCTGGCCATCAACGTGGTAGCCTGCTGAAGGTCTGTTTGAAAAATGCCCGAATGGGCATTTTTGCGCGGCACCGGCCCGCGCCCCCACCCTACCACCCAACGGTAGTATCCTGCGGGTGGTAGGGTGGGGGCGCCTGAATCCAAACGGGGCCGGTGCCGCAAAATTCGCATTTCGCGAATTTTCAAACGGACTCTGAGAAAGGGCGCGATCGCTCGCCCCTCCCCTCGGAGCCTTGTTCAGGCGGTGAGCGCCAGCCGGGCGTCCTCGTCGCGCACGACGCGCGGCTGATCTGGCCAGATGCCGCGCGTGTCGTAGACCAGCTTGTCCGCCCGTTCGGCCAGGGGGACCACGCGGAATACGTCGTGGTCGACCAGCACGATCAGGATCTCGCAAGTCTCCAGTGCGTCGTCGATGTCGATCTGGGTAACGCCGGTATCGGTGAACTCGATGGGAAGCTGCGCCGCGTAAGGTTCCACCACATGGATGCGGCTGCCGAACTTGCGGGCGAGGCGGCTAGTCACGAAGCGCGCCGGACTCTCGCGGAAATCGTCGATATTGGCCTTGAAGGCAAGGCCGAGGCAGGCGACTTTCGCCTCCGGGTTGGCCTCCACCAGAGCCTCTGCCCGGGCGATGACATGGCTCATCTTGCGGTCGTTCACCCCGCGCGCGGTGCGGATCAGCGTGGTCTCTTCGGGCGCGCCATGGACGATGAACCAGGGGTCGACGGCGATGCAGTGCCCGCCCACGCCCGGCCCCGGCGTCAGGATATTGACGCGCGGATGGCGGTTGGCGAGGCGGATCACTTCCCAGACGTCCAGCCCCATGCGGTCCGAGACCATCGAGAGCTCGTTGGCGAAGGCGATGTTGACGTCGCGATAGGCGTTCTCGACCAGCTTGGTCATCTCGGCCGAGCGCGCGTCCGTGGTCACGCATTCGCCGCGCACGAAGCGCTTGTAGAAAGCCAGCGCCTTGCGCGCGCAGCGCGGAGTGATGCCGCCGATCGAGCGATCGTTGTTGGTCAGCTCCTCGAGAATGCGGCCCGGAAGCACGCGCTCGGGGCAATAGGCGATCGAGACGTCGGGCGTGTCGCGCGTCATGCCCGGAATCTTCAGGTCGGGGCGCATTTCGGCAATCAGGTCGCGAAGCTGCTCGGTCGTGCCGACCGGCGAAGTCGATTCGAGGATCACCACGTCGCCCACCTTGAGCACTTCGGCAACCGCGCGGCCCGCCGCCAGCACATAGGAGATGTCGGGCGCATGGGTGCCCTCGCCGTCCTTTTCGAACGGCGTGGGCACGGCGATCACGAAGATGTCGGCAGGCGCGATCCGCGTCGAGGCCGAGAGCAGCCCGCGCGAAACGACGCCCTGCACCAGGCCGTCGAGATCGACTTCCTCGATATGGATCTCGCCCCGGTTGATGGTGTCGACCACGTCCTGCGAAACGTCGAGGCCAAGCACCTTGCAGCCGGCGCGGGCGATCACGGCGGCGGTGGGCAGGCCGATATAGCCGAGGCCCACGACGCAGACGTCAGGCTTGGTGTCGGACTTCATTGGCAAGCAACTCCACGATTCGGCGCGATGTCTGCCCGTCTCCGAAAGGATTGTGGGCGCGCGCCATGGCCTCGTAGGCCACTCTATCATCCAGCAAGGTTGATATTTCGGTAACGATCCGCTCGGCCGAGGTGCCGACCAGTCTTGCGGTGCCCGCCGCGACGCCCTCGGGCCGCTCGGTGGTTTCGCGCATGACCAGCACCGGCTTGCCCAGCGCGGGGGCTTCTTCCTGCACGCCGCCCGAATCGGTCAGCATGATCTCTGCCAGGGACAGCAGGCGGGCGAAATGCGGATAGTCCAGCGGCTCGATCAGGGCGACGTTGCCCAGCCCGGAAAGCCGCTCGTTCATCACCTTGCGCACGTTGGGATTGAGGTGGACCGGGAAGATCACGGCGATGTCGCTGCGCGCCGCAATCCTGCGGATGGCGGCGGCGATCTGCTCCATCCCCTCCCCGAAGTTCTCGCGGCGGTGGCTGGTGACGCCGATGATCCGCTTGCCCGCGAAGCGCGCTTCCAGTTCGGCAAGGCCGCCCGCGAGCGAAGGCTGCCGCTCGATTTCCGCCGTGACCCAGTGGAGGGCATCGATCACCGTATTGCCGGTGACATGGACGCGCGCGGGATCGACGTTCTCGTTCACCAGCGCATTGCGGGAAGTTTCCGTGGGTGCGAAGTGCAGGCTGGCCATGGAACCGATGATCTTGCGGTTCACCTCTTCCGGCCAGGGATGATAGATATTGCCCGAACGCAGCCCCGCCTCGACGTGATCGACCGGGAGCTTGCGGTAATAGGCCGCCAGCGTCCCCGCCATGGCCGTGGCGGTATCGCCCTGCACGATCACCCGGTCGGGCTGCGCGGCATCCATCACTTTGCCCAGCCCGGTGAGCAGGTTCGCGGTCAGCGCGTCGAGCGTCTGGTCCGGCTGCATCACGTCGAGATCGTGATCGGGCACGATCCCGGCGATCTCCAGCACCTGGTCGAGCATCTGGCGATGCTGCGCCGATACGCAGACCACGCATTCGAAACGCGGATCGGCCATCAGCGCATGAATCACCGGAAACAGCTTGATCGCCTCAGGGCGCGTGCCGAAGACGACAAGGATACGAGTGCTGGGCTGAGCGGTCATGGCGCCGGGCATAGCAAAGAGGAGTAGATGCTGAAATTAAAAGGCGTTTCGCCGGACGATCTTTTCGAGCGGCCCGCCGCCCCGGCCTGTTCCCCATCTGTCATCGTGGACAATATCGCGCTGCGGCCTTGCTCCCGCCCGTTCCATCGGCAATCACCGCAGCCATGTCTATCCTGAGCGACAAGTGGATCCGCGAGCAGGCGCTCGAACACGGAATGATCGAACCTTTCGTCGAGGCCCAGCGCCGCGACGGATGCATTTCCTACGGCCTCTCGTCCTACGGCTACGACGCCCGCGTCGCGCCGGAATTCAAGATCTTCACCAATGTCGATTCGGCCGTGGTCGATCCCAAGGACTTCGCGGCCAATTCCTTCGTAGACCGCACCACTGACGTCTGCGTGATCCCGCCCAACTCGTTCGCGCTGGCCCGCACGGTGGAATACTTCCGCGTGCCGCGCGACGTCCTGGTGATCTGCCTGGGCAAGAGCACGTATGCGCGCTGCGGCATCATCGTGAACGTCACGCCGCTGGAGCCGGGCTGGGAAGGCCACGTCACGCTGGAATTCTCCAACACCACACCGCTGCCCGCCAAGATCTACGCCAATGAAGGCGCCTGCCAGTTCCTGTTCCTCAAGGGCAACGAGCCCTGCGAGACGAGCTATGCCGACCGCGCAGGCAAGTACATGGGTCAACGCGGGGTAACGCTACCTAGGCTCTAGGAGTCTTTTTGAAAAATGCCTGAAGGGCATTTTTGAGCGGCACCGGCTCTAGGGAACAATAACCTCACCAGCCCGCTTCTCCCGGCATGAAAGCCATGTCGGGAGAGAAGACATGTCCAAGATCGCTGCCATCATCGGGCGTTTCCTGATCGCCCTGATCTTCGTGATTTCCGGCGCCTCCAAGCTCATGGACGTCGCCTCTACCGAGACCATGATCGTCGCCGCGGGCCTGCCGGGCGGGTTCGCCATTCCGGCGGGACTGTTCGAACTGCTGGCCGGACTCTGCCTCGCGGCCGGATTCATGGTCAGGCTGGTTTCGGTGCTTCTCGCGGTCTTCGTCGCCGCGACGATCCTGTTCTTCCACAACCGCTTCACCGACCCCATGCAGCAGATCATGGCGCTGAAGAACGTCGCCATCATCGGCGGCCTGTGCCTCGCCTTCGCGCATAGCCAGATGTGGAACCACTATTACGCCATCGCCCGCGAGCGCCGGGGCGAACTGGAGGCCCGCAATGCCGAGGAGCGGATTCGCGATGCGGAACTGCGCGCCGCCCGCGCAGAAGCCCGCGCCGACGCCATTGCCGAGGAACGCACCGCACCGGGCTATGTGGAGACCGCGCCGCGCACCGTAACGAGCGACTACACCCATGACGGCCTGCCAACCCTGCGCCGTCGCCGCTGGTTCGATTGGTAGACGACAAACGCGAAAAACCTCTTCGCGCCCGGTTGACCCGGGCGCGATTTGTCGTAAAGCGGCCTTCATCGAGCCACCCCATGCGGGTCGCTTCGGGCGGTTAGCTCAGTTGGTAGAGCATCTCGTTTACACCGAGAGGGTCGGGGGTTCGAGCCCCTCACCGCCCACCATTTCCCTTCATCCCTGATCGCACGTGCCGGTTTTCCGGCATCGGCGATGCGTTGCCTGCCATTGGCCGGTTAGTCGATTCGGCTAATTGCCGGTCTGGTCCGACCAGACCTTCCCCTCAAAATCCGACGCAGACCTTTCTCCGACAACCGCCGGACACGCCCTTTTTGCGCCCAAAACAGTCACATTCTTGAGCGATACGATATTTCGTATACGATATTTGACAATGAAGGAAATGTGACGCAAAGTCTGCGCAATCTAAAGGGAGTTACGACCATGAGGGGTCACAGAAGGAAACTTTATTGCGCGGCCGCATTGACCGCGATCATCGCTGGAACGGCACAGGCGCAGGAGGCCGCACCGGCCGACGGCGTTGCCAATGACATCGTCGTCACCGGCACCCGCATCAAACGCGCCGATCTCGAGAGCAACAGCCCCCAGACCGTCGTCGGTTCGGACGAGTTCCGCTACCAGGGCGCCACCACGGTCGAGCAGGTGCTGAACCGCCTTCCGCAGTTCACCGCCGACGCCAACGAGAACGTCTCGAACGGTTCCGACGGCACTTCCAAGATCAACTTGCGCAACCTCGGTTCGAACCGCGTGCTGACCCTGATCGACGGCCAGCGCATGATGCCCTCGCAGGCGATCAACACGTCCTTCATCCCCAGCGCCCTTGTCGAGCGCATCGACGTGATGTCGGGCGGCGCCTCGGCCGTTTACGGTTCGGACGCGCTTTCGGGCGTCGTGAACTTCGTGCTCAAGAAGGATCTCGACGGCGTCCGCATCGATGCCCAGACCGGCTTCGCGCAGCACAACAACAACAATAGCGCACTGCGCGCCATGCAGCGCGGCTCGGGCTACGAACCTGCCCCGTCCTCCGTTACCGACGGCGGCAAGCAGGACGTCAACATCGCGGCAGGCAAGAAGTTCGCCGACGGCCGCGGCAACATCACCGTTTACGGCGGCTACCGCAAGTTCAGCCCGGTCCGCCAGTCGAGCCGCGACGTTTCGGCCTGCGCCCTGCAGGACCGCGAATCCGTCGTCGGCTCCGGCAATTTCGACCAGCTGTTCTGCGGCGGATCCAGCAACACGCCTTACGGCTCGTTCATTCCGCTCTCGGACCTCAGCCCCTACAAGGGCCAGACGCTGATCAACAACGGCAGTGGCACGCTGGTGCCTTACGATCCCTCGTATGCCTACAACACCGCGCCCGACAACTACTTCCAGCGCTCCGACGAGCGCATCACCGCAGGCGGCTTCGCGCGGTACGAATTCAGCAAGGCAGCCGAACTCTACGGCAGCTTCATGTACATGCACGACCAGACCTTCTCGCAGGTCGCGCCTTCGGCGGTCTGGTTCGGCACGGCGTTCGACGTATCGTGCAACAACCCTTACGCCAACGCCTCGCAGCTTACCGCGATCTGCGGCAGCGCAGCGGGCACCGACGCCACCGCCCCCACCAACGTGGGCTACCGCGTGGTCGGCCAGCCCCGCCGCGACAACTTGCGCTTCAACGACTACCGCTACTCGGCGGGCCTGCGCGGCGACATCGGCAGCGGCTTCAGCTACGACGTCAACTACATGTATTCGCTGGTTAAGTTCAAGGAAACCTACCTGAACGACGTCAACCAGGCGAAAGCTGGCCTCGCGCTCAACGCCATCGACGTCAACGGCGTGCCGACCTGCCGCGCGGTGATCGACGGTACCGATCCGAACTGTATCCCGATCAACGTCTTCACCCCCGGCGGCGTGACGGCGGACCAGGCCGCCTACATCTTCGGCGAAAGCAACACCGCATCGCGCAACTCGCTCAGCGTGTTCTCCGGCTCGCTCAGCGGCGATCTCGGCGAGCTGGGCGTGACCATGCCCTGGGCCGAATCGGGCGTCGGCATCGCGCTCGGCCTTGAGCGCCGCCGCGAAACGCTGAAGTTCACGGCCGACGAAGTCGCGCAGCAGAACGGCACCCTGCCTTCGGACGGCATCATCGCCGTGACCGAAGCCTTCGGCGAAATCGAAATCCCGCTGATCGAGGACAAGCCGTTCTTCAAGTCGCTGACCATCAACGGCGGCCTGCGCTATTCGTCCTACGACAACAAGCAGAACTCGACCGGCATCAAGTCGGGCTACAATGTGTGGACCTACAAGGGCGAACTGTCGTGGGCCCCGGTCGACGACCTGCGCGTCCGCGCCAGCTACAACCGCGCCATCCGCGCGCCCAACGTGGCCGAACTGTTCGCTTCGCAGGCGGTCGGCAACGTCAACGGCACCGACCCTTGCGCGGGCAGCGATCCGAGCGCCTCGTTCGAGATCTGCCAGGCCACCGGCGTGACCCAGGCCATGTACGGCAGCATCCCCGATTGCCCGTCCGACCAGTGCTCCGGCCTTGGCGGCGGCAATGTCGCGCTCAAGCCGGAAACCGCCGACACCTACACGCTCGGCGTCGTCATCACGCCCAAGGCGCTGCGCCGCTTCTCGCTGTCGGTCGACTACTACAACATCAAGGTGAAGGACTATATCGGCTCGATCGCGCCGTCGCTGATCATGGGCCAGTGCGCCGCCACGGGTGATCCGTACTTCTGCGGTCTGTTCGTCCGCGATCCGCGTTCGGGCCAGGTCTTCGGCCAGAACTCGGGCTATATCATCTCCACGACGATGAACACCGGCTACCTCAAGACCTCCGGTCTCGACGTGAATGCCGACTACACCTTCGACATCGGCAACCTGGGCAGCGTCAACCTCGGCCTGGTCGGCACCTACCTGATCGAACAGGTCTCGCAGCCGGTTCCCGGCGGCGGTTCCTACGACTGCAAGGGCCTGTTCGGCTATACCTGCGGCCAGCCGACCCCGGAATGGCGCCATGTTGCGCGCCTCTCCTGGATGACGCCGACCGATACCACGGTCTCGCTCTCCTGGCGCCACATGGGCGGCACCAAGCTGTCGAGCCTGACCGACAATCCACTGCTCTCGGCCGACCGTACGGTCGTGAACAGCAAGATCGGCGCCTACAACTACTTCGATCTGTCGCTGACCCAGGCGATCGACAAGCGCTTCACCCTGCGCGCAGGCGTGAACAACATGTTCGACAAGGACCCGCCGGTTCTCGACTCGGGCCTGCTGCAGTCGTTCGGCAACGGCAACACTTATCCGGGCGTCTACGACGCGCTGGGCCGCACGATCTTCGTCGGCTTCACTGCCAACTTCTGATCTTGAGCGTCTTCGCAGTTAGCGAAGACGCTCAATTTCCTTGATGCCGCATTTTTCGAGTCGTTGACCGAAAACGGTCAACTTGAAAATGCTCCAGGAGGAACAGCGGCTCCTTTCACCCACCCTGGGGGTCGTGGTTCAGGAAAGCCCGTCCGGTCGCA
Organism: Novosphingobium sp. TCA1; assembly: GCF_009811895.1. Classification (NCBI taxonomy): domain Bacteria; kingdom Pseudomonadati; phylum Pseudomonadota; class Alphaproteobacteria; order Sphingomonadales; family Sphingomonadaceae; genus Novosphingobium; species Novosphingobium sp. TCA1. The sequence continues at coordinate 36,115 of NZ_BLJH01000020.1, forward strand.
AGACCGGGCGGGCTTTTTCCGCTCAGGAGACAGTCGCGGCGCGGATCATGCCGAATCCGTAGAGCAGATGTTCCAGCTGACCGTCCGGCACCGGCGGGAAAGCAAGCGTCTCGCCGCCTTCGCGGATCCTCCCGATCTCTGCGGCGACCTGTTCCAGCGACCAGTTCCTGCGGAAAACGCCCTCGTTCTCCACCACCTTGGCCCGCGCCAGACGCCCCCCCATGGCGACGAACATCTCCCCCGATGCCTCGCAGCTTTCATGGCATAAGTAGCCGACCATCGGCGCCACCTGCTCCGGCTCCATCGGCGGGAACTGGCTGGTGTCGATCCCGTCGGACATGCGGGTGACGGCGGCGGGCACGATCAGGTTGGACTTCACGTTGGCGTGCTGCCCTTCGATCGCAGCGGTGTTGGACAGGCCCATGAAGCCCGCCTTGCACATCGCGTACGTCACATTGTCCGACTTGCCGTAGAGCCCGTTGATCGAACTGGTCAGCACGATCCGCCCGAAGCCCTGCGCCATCATGTGCGGAAACGCCTCGCGCACCACGTGATAGGCGCCCTTCAGATGGACATCGAGGACAGCGGTGAAATCCTCGTAGGCAAGATCGGTCAGCTTGCCGCGCCGCACATTCCCGGCCGAGTGGATCAGAATATCGATCCGCCCGAAGGCGTCGAGCGCGCACTGGATGATCGCCTTGCCGCCCTCCGGCGTGGCGACGCTGTCGGTATTGGCGACGGCTTCCCCGCCCTGGCTGCGGATTTCGGCGACAAGTGCCTCTGCCGGGCCTTCGTCGGTGGCATCGCCCGCCATCGAGACGCCGGGATCGTTGATCACGATCTTGCAGCCGCGGCTCGCCAGCAGCAGCGCATGAGCCCGGCCCAGACCGCGCCCGCCACCGGTGATCACGGCGACTCTGTTATCGAAGCGCAGGTCGGCCATCTGGAAATCCTCTCAAGTTCTTGTCCCAGCCTTGCCGGATGAGACCGATCAGGCAACCACTCCGAGCTCCCGGAGCTGCGCAATTCGCTCCGGCGAAAGATCGAGCACGTCTTCCAGGATGGAATCGGTGTGCTCGCCCAGGACCGGCGGCGCGGTGGGCACCGGTTGCGGTGCATCGGTGAAGCGGATCGGGCGGCCCACGATGGGGATGGGGCCCAGCGTCTTGTGCTGCGTTTCGACCACCATCTCGCGCTCCACCGCCTGCGGCTGCGCCAGTGCTTCGGACACGCCGAGGATCGGCGCGTGCGGCACTTCGTGCGCGGTGAAGATCGCGACGAGTTCATCCACCGTGTGCCGCTCGGTAAAGGCGCTGACGATGGCGTTGACCTCGGCCCGTGCATCGCGGCGCTTTTCCAGCGTGTCGTAACGCGGGTCTTCGGTCAGTTCCGGCCGCTTGATCGAGCGGCAGATGCGGCTCCAGAATCCCGGCGTCAGGCAGGCGACGACGATGGAGCCCTCACGCGCCGGGAAGATGCCATAGGGCACCAGATTGGGGTGCTGCGACCCCACCCGGCTGGGGTCGGTGCCGTTGAAGAAGGCGAGCTGCGCGATGTAGCCCAGCATGCCGATCAGCCCGTCCATCAGGCTGACGTCGATATGCCGCCCCACCCCGGTCCGCTCGCGCTCGTAAAGGGCGGAGAGGATGCCGATCGGCCCGTTGATACCGCCAACCAGATCGCCCAGTGGAATGCCCAGCTTGGTCGGCAGCCCGTCCGGCTCTCCGTTCATGGAAAGCGCGCCGGACATGGCCTGAAGCACGATGTCGAAGCTGGGCCGGTCCTTCAGCGGGCCCGTCTGGCCATAGCCGGAGATCGAGCAGTAGATCAGGCGCGGATTGATCGCCTTCATGGCTTCGTAGCCAAGGCCGAGCCGGTCCATCACTCCGGGGCGGTAGTTCTCCACCAGCACATCGCACTTGGCCGCCAGATCGCGCACCAGCGCCAGCCCTTCCTCGCTCTTGAGGTCGACGACGATCGATTTCTTGCCGCGATTGACGGCGAGGTAATAGTGGCTCTCGCCATCGCGCGTGGGCGGGAACGTGCGCGTCTCGTCCCCGGTGCCGGGTGGTTCGATCTTGAACACTTCGGCGCCCATGTCGGCCAGCGCCAGACTGGCAGCGGGCCCCGCCAGTACGCGGGTAAAGTCGATCACCCGCACCCCGGCAAGCGGACCGGCCCAAGGTGTGTCAGCGGTCATCGGGACAGGTTCTCGCGGAAGAAGGAGAGGATCAGCGCCACGGCATCGCGCCCTTCGGCCATGTGGAGACCGTAGTGGTAGCAGTGGCCCATGCCCTCGCCCACGATCAAGGTAGAGCGGATACCGGCCTTGAGCAGCTGCGAGTTCGTGAAGATCGCCGGGCTCAGGTCCATCGCGCGGGTGCCGGTGATGATCAGCGTGGGCGGGAAAGTGGCAAGCACGTCCAGATGATAGCCCGGCCAGGCGCTGGGATCGTGCGGGTCGCAATGATCGAAATAGCCGCGCGTGATGTCGATGGGTGTGTTGCCGTCGGCGGGCGGCGGCGGGAACGAGCCGTCGATATAGCCCGCGACATAGGCGGACTCGCCGGCCCCGAACGGCACCCCGCCGGCGCCGAAAATGCCGACTGCGCCCGCTTGCGGCAGCCCGTGCGCCGGAAGCCATGCCGCCGCTTGCGCCGTCAGCGCGCCGCCCGCGGAACCGCCGTAGATGCCGATCCGGCCCGGCGCGTAGTCCTGCAGCAGCGCGGCATAGACCGCCGCGACGTCCTCCACGCCCGCCGGGTGCCGGTATTCGGGCGCCATGCGGTAATTGACGCTTACGACGCGGAACTTGCCGAGCGCGGCGATGGGAATCGCCTCCATCAGCGCAATGCCGTCCCACCCCACGGTGAAAGCCCCGCCGTGCAGGTTGATCAGCACGTGCTCAGGATCGTGGCTGCCATCCGCCGGGGTGACGTCCAGCACCTCTACGCCGCCGATGGTTTTCGGGGCGATCTCCACCGCGAAATTCTCGCGCAGGCGGGCGACGCCCTCAGCGGCATAGTCATTGATCTGCTCACGCCGGACGGCAACGTCCGCCTCGTGCTCCCCGGCAGCATCGAAAGCCGGCATCGTCGCGCGCGAACGCCGGAACGCGGCGGCTTCTTCGCTCAGCAGGCTGGAGGCAGGCAGGACGAAGGCCGGAACCCGCACATCGCCATTGGCTTCGAATTGCGGCTTGGCTGCAGCATCCTGTCCCATGCTCTCTCCCGTCGTTCTTTGCGCCATTCATACGACACGGCCCGGACCTTGCGCAAAGGTCCGGGCCGAAATCGCTCCCCCGGTGTTCGGGGCTTCAGACCATCAGGCCTTGCTGGGCAGTTCCGCAACGGCAGTGCCGAAGGCCGAAAGCTCGCCGCGATGGGTGGTCGCCTTCTGCGCCACTTCGACGAACTTCTTGCCGCCTTCCTCGAACTTGCGCGTCACTTCGCCGGTGATGACGATGGCGTCGCCGTCCGGGTTGTGGCGGCGGATCTGGCAGTCCGACTTCGTCAGGAAGCCGTCGTCACCGATCCAGTCGGTCATGTGGTGGGTCAGCCACGAGCAACGCTCCGGGCCGTAATCGTAAGCGCCCGGCGCGCCGACTTCCAGAGCGAAAGCTTCGTCCCAGTGCACGCGCTCGGGGCAGTCCGGCACGTTGAAGCGGTTGCGGATGCCCAGACCCGGGTGCGCCTTCTGCATCTTGTAGGCCAGCTTGTTGGCGCGGATGTAGAGACCGCCCCAGCCCTGCGCGTAGCAGATGAAGCCGGTGACGGTCATCGGGCCCTTCATCATCGGCGGCAGCTTGTCGCCAACCTGCACGTCCTCGAAGTAGCGCGGGGTCGCGCCGCGGGTCTCTTCGCGATCGTAGATGTCGTAGAATTCGTCGAGCTGTTTCTGCGTGAAGGGCTCCACGCGGCCGCGCGCCTCGGTGTACTTGGTGCCGCGTTCGCGCGCCTCGTCACGGTCCGTGCGGAACACCCACGAGTCCGCTCCGGCAACCTGCTCACCGCGCTGGTTGTAGAAATCGACGTGGTAGATCTGCTGGAAGGAGCGCCCTGCGAACTTGGTCTGATGCTCGACCAGATCCTTGAGGTAAGCGACGGTGGTGATGGTGTCGCCCCGCAGCACCGGCTGGTGCCAGGTCCAGTCGGCGCCCGCCCACATGGCGTGGACGCCGGAAAGGCCGCCGCAGTAGCCGGAGACGATGCGGCTGGTGGTGAACAGGAACGAAGGCAGCGCGACGATCGAGCCGTACTTCGTCGTCGCGGCATATTCCGGGTCGCACCACAGCGGATTGTCGTCACCGATGCCATGGGCATAGTGGCGGATCGCGTCGCGGGTGGCTTCGTAGTTCCACGGCTCGACGGTGTTCTCGATCTTCACGCCGATGCGGGCGCGCAGATCGTCGAGGCCGGCCTCGGTGATCTTGGGGAACTTGGTGGTAGGCTCTGCTGTGGTTGCCATTTCGGTACTCTCCTGGATTCTTGAGATAAGTTTCAGCCGACCGCCTCAGCGGCTTTCGCCGCCTCTTGGTCGCGCAGCATCTTGCGGTGGACCTTGCCGGCCGGGTTCTTGGGAAGCTCCTCCACGAACTCCACCACGCGCGGGAATTCGTGCTGGGCCAGACGTTCGCGGGTGAAGTCCTGAAGCTCCTTGACGAAGGCATCGTCGCCCGCGCGGTTGGCGACGACGAAGGCCTTCACCACTTGCCCGCGCTGTTCGTCCGGCACGCCGATCACGCCGCATTCGAGGACGTTCTCATGCCGCAGCATGGTGTTCTCGATCTCGACGGCGGACATCGTCCAGCCGGCGGAGATGATCACGTCATCCGCGCGGCCACAGTGGTAGAAATAGCCTTCGTCATCGATCTTCGCGCGGTCCTTGGTGGTCATCCAAGCGCCGCCACGCCAGAGCATCAGTTCGCCGATCTCGCCGGGCGCGGTGGGCGTGCCGTCGAGGCGTTGCACTTCCAGCTTCTGCCCCGGCACCGCCTTGCCCAGCGATCCCGGCTTCACCGTGAAATCCGCCGCGCCGGGGTAGTTCACCAGCACCACGCCGATCTCGGTGGTGCCGTACATCGAGCAGACGGGCACCTTGAAAGCCCCGTCGATGAATTCCAGCGTCGCCGGATCGATCGGCTCCCCGGTGTAGGACAGCTTGCGGAAGTGGAACGTGTAGTCCCCCGCCGCGCCGCTGTTCTTCATCATCCGGTAGTGCGTCGCCGCCGCCGACATGTTGGTGATGCCATAGTCATCCAGCGCCTTCATCAGCCGCACCGGATCGAAGCGCCCGGCGAACGTGCCGGTGGTGACGCCAAGGCCCAGCGGCGCCAGCGTGCCGTGCCACAGGCCATGCCCCCATGCGGGCGAGGACGGGCAGAAGAACTCGTCGCCCGGCCTGATCCCGGTGCCGTAGAGCGCCGCGAACATCAGCGTAACCAATGCCTTGTGCGTGTGCTTCACCGCTTCGGGCAATTCGCGCGTGGTCCCGCTGGTGTACTGGAACACCGCCAGATCGCCCGCCTTGGTCTTCGGCGCATAAGTCGCCGGGAACTTCGCGATCTCGTCCAGCAGCCCCTCGTCCGCGACGATCACGCGCAGCCCGTTTTCCGCCGTCACCGCCCCGCGTGCAAGGTCCGCCTTCTCGGCATTGGTGACGAGGATAGCGGGCTTGCAGTCGTCGATCCGCAGCTTCAGCGCGTCCGGCCCAAACAGCGTGAACAGCGGCACGGAGATCGCCCCGGTCTGCATCGCCCCGAACAGGCAGACGTAGAACGGCAGCGAGGGTTCCAGCATGAAGGCGATGCGCTCGCCCGGCTGCACGCCTTCGGCATCGAGCCAGTGGGCGAACCGCGCCGCCCCGGCGGCGATCAGATCGAAGCTGAGGATTTCGTCGCGGCCGTCCGCATGCGCGATCCGCACCGCCGCCCGGCCCGAGCCGTCGGCATGGCGGGTGATGCACTCATGCGCGATGTTGAGCACGTCGCGGTCGCCGTCGAACATCTCCCACAGCGCGGCCGACGAGGCATGCGCCTGCGCATCGGCATAGCTCGAAAAGTCGGTCAACTTCACCATCGCTCATCCCGCTTCGCGCCGCGCCGGATCGCTTTTCGCGACTCACGCGCCGGCCATTTGTCCTTGTGTTCAGCAATGGTGATGAAGCGTACTTGTTTTGTAAATATTGAATGTTATTCTATATATTGAACAATGAGTAGCGCAGACCCCCTCGAAGACGCCGTGCGCGCCAGCAAGGCCCCCGCCATCGCCCGGGCTGCGGCCGTGCTGCGCCTGCTGGGCAAGCGCGGATCGCCAATGGGCGTGCAGGCCATCGCCCGCGAACTGGGCCTCGTGCCCAGCACCTGTCTCTACGTCCTGAGGGCGTTAGTGGCCGAGGAACTGGTGGCTTTCGATCCCGATACCAAGCGCTACGCACTCGACGCGGGCGTGCTCACCCTGGCCCGCGCCTGGTTGAAGCGGGACCAGTTCAACGACCTTGCGCAAGGTCCGCTCGACCGCATCGCCCGCGAATTCGGGCTGACGACACTGGGCGTCCAGATCTTCGGGCTGGACCACATCATCGTCACGGCGATGTCGCAATCCAGCCAGAACTTCCAGCTCTCGACGCAAATCGGCAGCCGCTTCCCGGCGCTGGTTTCCGCTACCGGCCGTTGCATCGCCGCTTTCTGCGATCAAGATATCGCCGATCTCAGGCCACGCTTCGATTCCCTGCGCTGGGACGAGGCGCCTTCCTGGGCGGACTGGTGCGCACAAGTGTGCGAAGCGCGCGAAACCGGCGTGGCGGTGGATGCCGGGCATTACATCTCCGGCGTCACCGTGGTCGCCGCGCCGGTCTGGAAAAACGGCGCGGACGCCACCGGAGCGCCCAGCCATGCCCTCGTCGCCATCGGCATAGGCGCGGCGCTGCGCGGGGAACTGGAAGGACTGAAACAGGCACTTGCGGGCGCCGCCCGGTCGCTCAGCGAGCAACTGGCCGGTTAGGAACCGGTATAAAGGCGCCGCAGGATGTCCAGGAACGCGCTGCTCCGCGGACCGTGGCCATGCAGCAGCCCCACCTCGCGCAAGAGTTCGAAATCGCGCACCGGCACGAAGCGCACCGACCCGTCCGCGAAGCCTTCGGGCATCATGCCGATCCCGGCGCCGCTGCGGATCACTGCAAGCACGCGCTCGTCGCTGGTCGTCTTGAGCACGAAGCGCGGGCGCACGCCGTGCTGGGTGAAGAAGCGGTTGATCTCGGGCAGCGCCTCGCAGTGGCGGCGCAGCGCCATGCGGTCCTGCGCGAGTTGTTCGGCCAGGACTTCGCGCTCGGCCGCCAGCGGATGGTCCGGCGGCAGGACCATCATGTAGCGCTCGCGCGCGAGGACCTCGGGCCGGTAGCGGGCGTGGTGGGGGCGCACGACCGTCAGCGCCACGTCGATCCGCCCGCGCTCCAGCCGCTCGGCCAGATCGCGCTCGCTGCCATCGAGCAGTTCGAGCGCCTCTCCCGGTGATTCGGCGCTATGCTCTTCGAGCGCGCGGCCGATCAGCCCGGTGGGGATCGTGCTGAGCACCCCCACGCGCAGCAGGCTCGGCTCGGCGGGCTGGGCCAGTTCGACAAGGGCATGTTCGTACTCGGCAGCGATGCGGCGCGCGCGGACGAGGAAGCGGCTTCCTGCCGGGGTCAGGGCAACGCGCTGGCGATCCCTGTCGAACAGCCGCGCGCCCAGTTCGCGCTCCAGCTTGGCGATTCCCGCCGAAAGCGTCGGCTGGGTAACGGCCACACTGCGCGCTGCGCGGCTGAAATTGCCGGTTTCGGCCACGGCCAGGAAATAGCGCAGCAGATATTGGTCGATCATAGACACGGTCTATTACGAAGCCGGGAAACTTTCAATTTCCGCCGGGGTTTCGGCTTGTCTACAGTGGCGATACACTTCATTCGAACTTGGGAAGAGGCCGAAACGGCCGGACCGGAGAAACAAGCATGAGCGCACCGGTGCTCCAGACAAGCCTCAATCTCGACAGTCCCGAAGCGCAGGCGCGCGATCGGCACAACCGGGCGCTGGCGGCCGAACTCCACGCGAAAGTCGCCCATGCGGCGCTCGGCGGGAACGAGAAATCGCGCGAACGCCATGTTTCGCGGGGTAAGCTGCTGCCGCGCGAACGGGTGGAGCGGCTGCTCGATCCCGGCTCTCCCCTGCTGGAACTGGGGCAGCTTGCCGCCCAGGGGCTCTACGAGGACGACATTCCCGGCGCCGGGCTGATCACCGCCATCGGCACGGTTTCCGGTCGCCAGTGCATGATCGTCTGCAACGATGCCACCGTGAAAGGCGGCACCTATTACCCGATGACGGTGAAGAAGCACCTCCGCGCGCAGGAGATCGCGCAGGAAAACCGCCTGCCCTGCATCTATCTGGTCGACAGCGGCGGCGCCAACCTGCCCCACCAGGCGGAAGTCTTCCCGGATCGCGATCACTTCGGCCGCATCTTCTTCAACCAGGCGCAGATGTCCGCCCAGGGCATCCCGCAGGTCGCCTGCGTGATGGGAAGCTGCACGGCGGGCGGCGCCTATGTTCCGGCGATGAGCGACGAATCGGTGATCGTGAAGGAACAAGGCACGATCTTCCTTGCCGGGCCGCCGCTGGTGCAGGCGGCAACCGGCGAAGTGATCTCTGCCGAGGATCTGGGCGGCGGCGATCTCCACAGCCGCAAGTCGGGCGTGACCGATCACCTTGCCGATAACGACGAGCACGCCCTGACCATCGTGCGCGATATCATGAGCCATCTCGGCCCGCGCCATCATCACGACCAGCCGCTGCGCGCGCCGCGCCCGCCCAAGTACGATCCGCAGGAACTCTATGCCATCGTCCCCGAGGACGTGCGCGCCTCTTACGACGTGCATGAGGTAATCGCCCGCATCGTCGACGGCAGCGAATTCCACGAGTTCAAGGCGCTCTACGGCAGCACGCTGGTCTGCGGCTTCGCCCATATCCATGGCCAGCCGGTCGCGATCCTCGCCAACAACGGCGTGCTGTTCTCGGAAAGCGCGCAGAAGGGCGCGCACTTCATCGAACTGGCCTGCCAGCGCCGCATCCCGCTGCTGTTCCTCCAGAACATCTCGGGCTTCATGGTCGGCGGCAAGTACGAGGCGGAGGGCATCGCCAAGCACGGCGCCAAGCTCGTCACCGCCGTCGCCACTGCCACGGTGCCGAAGATCACCGTGCTGATCGGCGGCTCGTTCGGCGCGGGCAACTACGGCATGTGCGGGCGCGCCTACGATCCGCGCTTCCTGTTCACCTGGCCCAATGCCCGTATCTCGGTGATGGGCGGCGAGCAGGCGGCATCGGTACTGGCCACCGTCCACCGCGATGCCGCGAAATGGTCGCCCGAAGAGGCCGAAGCCTTCAAAGCGCCGATCCGCCAGAAGTACGAGGACGAAGGCAACCCCTACTACGCCGCCGCCCGCCTGTGGGATGACGGCGTGATCGACCCGGCCCAGACCCGCGACGTGCTGGGCCTGGCGCTGGCGGCATGCCTCGAAGCCCCGATCCCGGAGGCACCCCGCTTCGGGGTGTTCCGGATGTGAGCGGCGGAACGGGAGACAAGACATGATTCAATCGCTTCTGATCGCCAATCGCGGGGAGATCGCCTGCCGCGTCATCCGCACCGCCCGCCAGATGGGCATCCGTACCGTTGCGGTCTATTCGGATGCCGATGCCGATGCCCTGCATGTGCGCGAGGCGGACGAAGCCGTGCATATCGGCCCCTCGCCTGCCCGTGAGAGCTACCTTGTGGGCGAGAAGATCCTCGCCGCCGCGAGAGAGACCGGGGCCGAGGCGATCCACCCCGGCTACGGCTTCCTGTCCGAGAACGCCGCGTTCGCGCAGGCGGTGAAGGATGCGGGACTGGTCTGGGTCGGGCCGAACCCGTCCTCGATCACCGCGATGGGCCTCAAGGACGCGGCCAAGACGCTGATGGCCGAGGCCGGGGTGCCGGTGACGCCGGGCTACATGGGCGCGAACCAGGAACCTGCCCTGCTGGCGGAAGAAGCCGCGAAGATCGGCTATCCGGTGCTGATCAAGGCGGTCGCCGGCGGCGGCGGCAAGGGCATGCGGCTGGTCGAGGCGCCAGAGGCTTTCATCGACGCGCTGGCATCGTGCAAGCGCGAGGCGGCCTCCTCGTTCGGCAACGACCACGTGCTGATCGAGAAGTACATCGCCAGCCCGCGCCACATCGAGGTGCAGGTCTTTGGCGACAGCCACGGCAATGTCGTCCACTTGTTCGAGCGTGACTGCTCGCTCCAGCGCCGCCATCAGAAGGTGATCGAGGAAGCCCCCGCCCCCGGCATGGATGCCGCGACGCGCGAGGCCCTCTGCGCCGCGGCGGTGCGCGCGGCAAAGGCGGTCGATTACGTCGGCGCGGGGACGATCGAGTTCATCGCCGATGGTTCGGGCCCGCTTTCCGCAGACCGCATCTGGTTCATGGAAATGAACACCCGCTTGCAGGTCGAGCATCCGGTGACCGAGGAGATCACCGGGGTCGATCTGGTCGAATGGCAGCTTCTCGTCGCCAGCGGGAAGCCGCTGCCAAAGTCCCAGGAAGACCTCACGATCGACGGCTGGGCGATGGAAGCGCGCCTTTATGCCGAGGACCCGGCCAAGGGCTTCCTGCCCAGCATCGGCAAGCTCGAATTGCTGGAGTTCGGCGAGGCTGCCGAAGACGACTTTGGACGCGGGCGCATCGATACCGGCGTCTACGAAGGCGCGGAAGTCTCGCCCTTCTACGACCCGATGATCGCCAAAGTCATCGCTTGGGGCGAGGACCGCGACGAGGCGCGCGAGCGGCTGGGCGAGATGCTGGAGGACACCGCCGTCTGGCCGGTGCGCACCAATGCCTCGTTCCTCGTGAAGGCCCTGCAGCATCCCGATTTCGCGGCAGGCAAGGTCGATACCGGGCTGATCGGCCGCGATGGCGAGGCGATGGCAGAGGCGCCCGCGCCTTCGGACGAAGTGCTGGAGGCCGCCGCCAATTCGCTCGTGCCGTTCTCCCCGCTCGCCGGTTTCCGTCTCAATGCCGCACCGGCGCGCGCAGCATGGTTCTCGCTCAACGGCGAAAAAGTGGAGATCGCGCTGACCGGCGAAGGCAGCGAGGAACCTGATGAAGCCGTGCTCATCACCGAACAGGGGCAGGCCTGGCTGCTCACCCCCTGGCGCCGTGACGGCGTGCATGGCGGCGCGGATGCCTCGGGCGCGATCCTGGCGCCGATGCCGGGCAAGGTGATCGCTGTGGACGTCACCCAGGGGCAGGCTGTCACCAAAGGGCAGAAACTGCTTACCCTCGAAGCCATGAAGATGGAACACACCCTTACCGCCCCGTTCGACGGCGTGGTGGCCGAACTCGAAGCCGTCGCCGGCGCACAAGTTCAGGTCGAGGCACTGCTGGCGCGGATCGAGGAAGCCGGGGAATGAGCGGCGAACTGGTCATGCGCCGCGCGCGCGAGGACGATCTCGCCGCCATCGTCGTCATGCTGGTGCAGGACCAGATCGGCGACGCCGACGATGCCGGACCGCCGCTGGATCCGGCCTATCTGGACGCCTTCCGGGCGATCGATGCTTCGCCGGACCAGTTGCTGATGGTGGCGGAGTTCGAGGGGCGCATCGTCGGCACGATGCAGATCACCTTCATTCCCGGCCTGCTGATGCGCGGCGCCTGGCGCGGGCAGATCGAGGCCGTGCGGATCGACAGTTCCGTGCGCGGCCAGGGGCTGGGTTCGCGCATGATAGAATGGGCCGTCGATCGCTGCCGCGAACGGGGATGCGCGCTGGTCCAGCTGACCTCGAACAATGCGCGCACCGATGCCCACCGCTTCTACGAACGGCTGGGCTGGAGCAAGAGCCATGCCGGTTTCAAGCTCATGCTCGCCAAGGGAGATCACTGATGCCCGGACGCTTCTTCGACGAATGGACAGTGGGCGACCGGATCACCCACCAGCCCAGCCGCACCGTCACCGAGACCGACAACCTGATGTTCTCGGCCATGACCCACAACATGCAGCCGCTCCACCTGGACGCGGAAACCGCGAAGAAGAGCGAGTTCGGGCAGATACTCGTCAATTCCACTTTCACCTTCAGCCTCGCGGTGGGTCTGTCGATCGCGGACACCACGGTCGGCACGCTCGTGGCCAACCTCGGCTTCGACAAGGTGGTGACGCCGACGCCGACGTTCATCGGCGATACCCTTACCTGCACCAGCGAAGTGATCGAGATGCGCGAAAGCAAGTCGCGGCCCACGCAGGGCATCGTCGTGTTCCGTCACGAACTCACCAACCAGCGCGGTGAAGTGGCGCTGTCCTGCCTGCGTTCCGTCCTGTTGAGGAAGCAGGATCAGGTCACGCCTTCAGCCGCGGCATCGTAGCCTCCAGCAGCAGGAGACTTTTCCAGCCTTCCTCGGGCGACAGGCCGCCCAGGAGCGGCTGGAAGCCGATCTGGCCCGCTTCCATGCCGCGGACTTTCTCGACGAGCTGATCGGGCGTCCATGCCGCGAACATTCCGGCCTGCCGCAGCACTGCCGGATCGGTCAGGCCCTTGAACGGCGAATTCGAACCGTCGCCCTCCTGCTCGGCCCACTTGGCATATTCGGTGATGACGTGGACCGCATGGGGTGCGATCGCCTCCCAGCCCTTGTCCGGGTCCTCGCAAAGATGGACGGCCAGCGGCATGCCCGGCACCGGCCGGAAGTAGGTACGCGGCCTGTGGCCCAACCGCTCGCATTCGGTGAGGTAGAGGTCGATCAGTTCCGGCTTCATCGGCCCGAAGCCGACGCCGAACTTCGCCGCGCGCCTGGCCGAGGCAGGGACGCCGCCGCCCACCATGACGATGTCTTCCGGGGCCTGCACCGGCAGCGGGCGAACGTAGATCGGGCGGCCGTCGAACTCGAACCGCTCTCCCCGCAGTGCGCGCAGGATCACCTCCAGCCCTTCGTCCATCAGCCGTGCGCGGTCCTTCAGGGACTTACGGAACATGGCGAACTCGAACGGCACGTAGCCCGCGCCGAAAATGACGTTCAGCCGCCCGTTCGACATCTGGTCCACCACGGCGATCTGCTCGGCCAGTTCCACCGGATCATGCAGCGGCAGAACCACCGCGCCGAGCAGAAAGCGGATGCGGCTGGTGACTGCCGCCATGCCGCCCGCCAGCGTGAAAGGTTGCGGCAGGTAGCCGTCGTCGGAGCCGTGATGCTGCATCAGCCCGATCTGATCCGCACCGATCCTGTCGACGAAGGCGGCCATCTCGATCGCGGCGCGGTAGAGTTCGTGCGTGGGCGTTGCCCAGCCGGGCGAGCGCATGTCGAACGAGACGTTGATGCGGATATTCTTCACGGGCCGACTCCCCTCCAGCAGGCAAGGCCCCGGTGGTGCGGCAATCGCGTGCGGGCGGCAATTTCGTGGTGGCAGATACCGCCCGGGCGGTCAGGCTCGTTCTAATCCCGACCGGAGTTCAGCCACCCGGGCGCGGTAGGCAATGACACCGGCCTCCTTCACAGCGCCGAACCCGGCGATCAGCGCAGGCGCTGCAGCGAGGTCTATGGCGGCGTCCATGGTGGGGGGCTCCACCTTCCCGGCGATCCGGCGCGCGAGTTCGCGGTACTCCCCGATCAGCGCGCGTTCCATGCGGCGCTCGGCGGTGTGGCCGAAGGGATCAAGCCATGTTCCGCGCAGACGTTTGGCTTTCGCCAGCGCCGCGAAGATCGGGAATATCCAGCTTCCAAACGCGATCTTGCGCGGGCGGCCGGTCTTGCGATCCTTGCGGAAAGCCAGCAGCGGCGGGGCAAGGTGCAGCTTGAGGCGCGGCTTGCCGTCGAAGGTATCGAATAGTCCGGCGCGGAAGGCCGGTGCGCTGTAGAGGCGCGCGACTTCGTACTCGTCCTTGTAGGCCATGAGCCGACCAAGCTGCCGCGCGATCTCGCGCAGCAGAGGTTCGCTGTCCTCCAGCCCTCGCGCCGCCAACGCAGCCGAAATCTCGTCAAGGAAATTGCGGTAGTCTGCCGCATAAGCCGCGTTCTGCCAGTCGGTCAGCAACCGCACGTAGCTTGCGGTCACGGTCGCCAGATTGCGCGGCGGCTCGGGCGCGGAAGGCGCAGCATCGGCGAGAGCGAAGAGGTCCTCTCCACCCGCCGCTGCCAGCCTTCCCAGCGACAGCGCGGTAAGGTTCGCGCGCACCGACACACCGTTCAGCCGCACCGCCTCCTCCACCGAAGCCAAGCGCACCGGCAGCAAACCCTTCTGCGCGGCAAAGCCGAGCATCATCAGGTTGGTAAAGATCGAATCTCCCAAGAGCCGCGTTGCCAGCGAACCGGCCCGCAGCGAGGCGATCATTGCCGGATCGACGCGCTTGCCGATGGCGCGGAGGAAGCGGCTGGCGGTAAGGTCGAGGCCCGGATTGCGCTGGAATTCGCCGGTGGGCACCACGTCCTCGTTCGCCAGCACCCGCGTATCGGACCGCGCCAGCGCCATAACTTCGGGCGAGGAGGCCACCACCAGATCGCAGGCGATCACCAGATCCGCCATGCCCGGACCCAATCGCGCGGAGGGGATCGCCGCAGCATCGGCTCCGATGCGGATATGGCTCGCCACCGCGCCGCCTTTCTGCGCCATGCCGGTTTGGTCCAGCACTTTGGCGGCCTTGCCCTCCATCTGCGCCGCCATCGCCAGCACCACGCCCACTGTGAGCACGCCGGTGCCGCCAATGCCCGCCACCAACATGGCGCAGGCTCCGCCGGACAAGTCCGCCACCGCCGGTTCGGGCAAAGCGGCGACCATGCGCGCCAGCACGGCATCGTCCATGCTGCGCCTTCTGAGCGTGCCGCCCGAAACCTCGACGAAGCTGGGGCAGAAACCCTTGATGCAGGAGAAATCCTTGTTGCAGCTCGACTGGTCGATGGCGCGCTTGCGGCCGAATTCGGTCTCGACCGGCACGACCGAAAGGCAGTTCGACTGCACCGAGCAATCGCCGCAACCTTCGCAAACCGCCGGATTGATCCAGAGCCGCCGGTCGGGATCCGGGTAGGCCCCCTTCTTGCGGCGGCGGCGCTTCTCGTTGGCGCACGTCTGCTCATAGACGATGGCGCTGGTGCCGGGGAGATCGCGCAAGGTCCGCTGCACTGCGTCCAGTTCGTCCCGGTGCAGCACGCGGATTGCGGCGGGCAGATGGGAGGCCGCGAAGCGGGCCGGGTCCTCGCTCACCAGCACCACCGGATGGACGCCTTCCACCACCAGTTCGCGCACGATCTGCTCGGGGCTGAGCGCGCCTTCGGCGGGCTGCCCGCCGGTCATGGCGACGGCATCGTTGTAGAGGATCTTGAACGTCACCCGGCTCTTCGCCGCCACCGCCGCGCGGATCGTCAGCAGGGCGGAATGCGTGTAAGTCCCGTCGCCCAGGTTCTGGAACATATGCGGCGTATCGACGAAATGCTGCGCGCCGATCCAGGGCATCCCCTCCTGCCCCATCGACACCGTCTGCATCGTGTTGCGTTCGGGCATGTAGTGGGCAAGGCCGTGGCACCCGGTCGCTCCCATCGCCGCCGACCCTTCGGGCACTACGGTCGAGGTATTGTGCGGACAGCCCGAGCAGAAATAGGCAGGCCGAATCGCGGTGCGTTCAAGCGCGGCGGCGGAATCCTCCCGCGCGCGCAGCATGGCATCGTGCGCGGCGAGATCCTCGCGCAGCATGCCCATCGCCGCCATGCGCGCGATCAGCGCGCGGCGCACCGATGCCGCATCGAGCACGCCCACTTCGAACAGCAGTGGCGCACCATCGGGCGCGGTCTTGCCCGACAGCGCCGGCGCATCGGCGCGGCCGTAGAACAGGCGGGCGATCTGGTCCTCGATAACGGGCCGCTTTTCCTCGACCACCATGACTTCGGCGCTGCCGCCGCAGGCCTGCCGCACGAACGCAGCATCGAGCGGCCAGACAAGGCCAAGCTTCACGACCCGGAGCCCCAAGGCCGCACACCCGGCCTCGTCCAGCCCCAGATCCGCCAGCGCCTGGCAGAGATCGAGCCAAGCCTTGCCCGCGCTCACCACCGTCAGCCGCGCGCCGGGCGCTTCATGACTTACGCGATCGATGCGGTTTAGCGCGGTGAACAGCGGCACGATCGGCAGGCGCCGCTCGATCACCATCCGCTCCTGCTCCAGCGCCGACATTGCGATGCGCAAGTTCGGCGAGGGTCCGCCGGGAATCTCCGGCAGGGCAATCGGGAAGCTGTGTCCGGGCAGCGTGACGGTGGTGGTCAGGTCCAGCGTATCGGTCACCGCCTTCATCGCCACATAGAGTCCGCTGGTCCGCGACAGCGCCCAGCCGAACTGGCCGAAGCTGAGAATCTCGTCGGTCGTCGCCGGGTAGAGTACCGGGACCATCCCGGTAATCAGCACATGTTCGGATTGATGCGCGGTCAGCGAGGACTTGGCCGCATGGTCGTCCCCGCAGAGCAGCAGCGCGCCGCCCTTGGGGTGCGTACCTTCGAAGTTCGCCGCCTTGATCGCCTCCCCCGCGCGCTCGACGCCGACGCCCTTTGCGTACCAGAGCGCGAAGACACCATCGACGTTGGGCTTGCCGTACCAGTAGAGCTGCTGGGTGCCGCGCACGGAGGTCGCCGCCAGTTCCTCGTTCAACCCGGGCTCGAAGCGCACATGATGTTCGGTGAGCAGCTTCTCGGAGGCCCACAACTGCGCATCGAGCGTGGTGATCGGGGAGCCGCGATAGCCGGTAACATAGCCCGCCGTGTTCAGCCCCGCTGCGCGGTCGCGTCGCGACTGATCGAGCAGCAGGCGCACGACGCCCTGCAGCGCCGAGAGCATCACCTGCCCATCGGCCTGCCTGTACTTGTCTTCCAGCGTGACGACCGTCTTGGTCACTCGGATCCCCGGTTTTCCTGTCCTTTCTCGCGGCCTTTCAGATGGCGCGCGGGGGTGCAAGCGGGGAGCGTTCGGTGCGCCGTGGGGGTCAATTGGGGGTGCGGTTGGGTCCGCTTTCGCTCTCGTTCAATCCTCCCCTGCAACGGGAAGTTGACCGCCCCCGCTCATCCTGATCTTGTCGAAGGAAGGGTGGCGGAGGGGCGTCAGCCTCTCCGTCGCGCACTACCGCGCCGGTTACACCCCTCCGTCAGCCCTTCGTGCTGCCGCCTTCCCTTGCAGGGGAGGATTGACGTCATGCCGGTTGGCGCAGTTCCTCCACCAGCCTCGGCACATCGGCCAATGCGCGCAGGGCGTCGTTGAGATGGGTGCAGCCTTCCGGCCCGCGCAGCATCTCCAGCACGTCCTCGCGCACTTGGCCCAGGTTGCGGCCGACGAGCCGCGCGACGTTGTGGACGGCACCGGGGCACTCGCGGAACGGCAGGATGCGCGCTTCGGGGTCGAGGCTCAGCACTTCCAGCGTCTCGGCATCGACAGTCGCACCAAGGTTGTATTCGTGAATGGCGACTCGGCCGCCTTCGCGCAGCTTGGCGCTGTCCTGAAAGGCCGAGGCGATGCGGATCAGGTTGCCGTCTCGCGTAACGTCGATACGGCGGGCGCGGCGGAAGCCCGGGCCTTCGTGTTCGAGGAATTCGTGCCAGCCTTCGGGATCGGCGGGGTTGCGCAAATGCCCAGCGTCCGCATCGGCTACGTTTTCCAGCGACGCGCCGCCAGTGACCCCGCTGTTGCCGTCCTGAAGCCCCCAGCAGACATTGGCGCGCTGGGCCAGCACCGGATTATCGTCATTGCCGCCAAGCCGCTTGCGGATCAGTTCCATCCGCTCGGGAAACCACTGCCCCCAAGCGAAGGAGGAGACGAGCGCCGTGCCCGAAAGATCGTCGAGCACGAGGTAGAGCGGATCGGCCTGCGCAATCAGGTCCGGCATGATCTCGCGCAGGGTCATGCGCAGATGCCCGCCCGCGCGGGCGCCGACGAGCTGCTCGATGCTCGCCGGGGCAGGCTCGGCGGCGATCCGGGTGATCATCTTGTCCTCGGTCATCCGCAGCGAGAATTCGCCCATGGCCAGCGTCCGGCCAATGCCGTCCGGCCCGGTCAGATAGTCGCGCGCGCGGCCAACGAAGAGGCGCTGGCCGTCCACGCCATCGGGCCAGGCGACATCGATGCTGGAGGTACGGCGCAGCGAGTTCGCGGGGCGCACCGGGGCCGGATTGGCCGTCTGGCGCGGCGGCGGCGGGTAGGACGCGGAAGAAATCTGCGTGGTCATGGTGGCATCCTGCGATTTTTGTTTTCGCCGGTCAGCCTGACACCTTCACCAGCAGCTTGCCTAGATGGTTGTTGCCAGAAAACACCCCGGCGAAGGCTTCGGGCGCTGCCTCCAGCCCCTCGACCACCGACTCGGGGCAGTGGATGCGCCCCTCGGCAATCCAGCCGGCGATGTCGTCCAGCGCCTGCTGGCCGCCGACGAGAAAGCCGCCGAAGCCCTTGATCTCCAGCCCCTTGGCCATGATCGTGCGGAAGAAACCGGGCAGGCGGTCCGGCCCCGGACCTTCAAGCCCCATGCCGTAATAGGCGATGAAGCCGCAGACCGGCATACGGGCACCGCGCTTGAGATGGGGCAGCACGGCCAGCATCACCTCCCCGCCAACATTGTCGATGAAGACATCCGCGCCTTCGGGAAGTGTCTTGGCCAGTTGCTGGGCGAAGTCCGGCGCCTTGTAGTCGGCGGCGGCATCGAAGCCGAGGTCGATCAGCCCCCGGCACTTGTCCGGCCCGCCGGCGATACCGATCACGCGGGCGCCGCGAATCTTCGCGATCTGCCCGGCAAGGCTCCCCACGGCGCCGGCAGCGGCCGAGATCACCACCGTCTCGCCCGCCGCAACGCGGCCGATGCCGATCACGCAGGCATGGGCGGTCTGCCCCGGCATCCCCAGTGCGCCGAGTGCGGTCGAGACGGGCGCCTGCGCGGGATCGAGCTTGCGTGGCGGCCCGCGCCAGTCGGCCTTGTCCGGCGCGACGATCGCATATTCGCGCCAGCCGGTGCGGTCTTCCACCACATCCCCCACCGCATAGCCGGGGTGGTTGGAGGCGACGACTTCGCTGACCGTCGGTCCGTACATCACCTCGCCGGGATGGACCTGTGTCACACCGGAAAGGCGCTTTTCGTCGATGGCGAAGCGGATCAGCGGATCTAGGCCGAGCCACAACGTGCGCAGCAGCACTTCCCCCTCACCCGGCTGCGGGATCGGGGCATCCTCTACGCGGAAATCGGAGGGCTTCGGATTGCCCTGCGCATAGCTTGCCAGCACCACCTGCTTCATGGTGCCGCTCACCGCAGTTTCACCGTCACCGCCGACATGCCGCGATGGTCGAGGCCGCGATATTCAGGCTTCGGCCTGGCGGGATCGAGCGTCATGTTCGGGAAGCGGTCGAGCAGCCCGTTGATGGCCACCACCATCTCCTGCCGCGCGACATCCATGCCGAGGCAGCGATGCGGGCCGAAACCGAAGCCCATGTGGTGCTCCTTGCGGCGGAAGATGTCGTATTCCTCCGGCTTATCGAACACCGCCGGATCGTGGTTGGCGGCACCGAGGCACAAGTGGATGCGGGTCCCGGCGGGAACCTTCACGCCCTCCATCTCGGTATCCTCCATGCAAAGGCGCATGAACACCGGATCGGTGGCGCGCCAGCGCAAGCCCTCTTCCACGGCAAGATCGATCAGGCTGCGGTCCTGCTTGCAAGCTTCCCAGAAGTGGCGGTGCGTCATCAGCGCATCGATGGTGATGCCCAGTTGCCGCCATGTCGTGCCGCCGCCTGCGAAGATGGCGAGCTTGCAGTAGCCGAACAGCTCATCCTCGGTAAGCGGGCGCTTGGAGCCGTCCTCGTGCGTGATCTCACAGCCGATCAGCCCGGCGATCAGGTTGTCGCCGGGCTCGCGCTGGTTCTCCGCGATCAGGCGGCGCAGCGTGCCGTCGACCCAGGCGCGGGCCTCGGCCGCTTCCTCGGGCGGCAGGTTCCTCGCGCCGAAGGTGGCGCGGTTGAGCTGGTAGCGGAACTCGATCACGTCCTCCCCCTCCAGCCCGATGGCGCGGGTGACGGTGGCCATCGGCAGGCGCGCGCAGAGGTCGGTGTTGAGGTCGGTCGTCTCGCGGTCCCTGATCTGGTCGAGCAGGACGTCCACCGTCTCCTCGATCCAGCGCTTGTTCCACCAGTCCAGCACCTTGGGCCGCTTGAACAGCGGCTGCGCGGCGGAGCGCAGGCGCTTGTGCGGCTTGCCGACCATCGAAAGGATGGTGGTGCCGATCGTCCGCACCCCGGCGCTCTCGTTGTAGCCCTCCGACGAATAGAGCTGGTTCTCGCGGAAGCCGATCTCGCAGGCGCGGTAGGAGAAGAACGTCATGTTCTCTCGCGGCGGGCCGAGCATGTCGACCATTTCCGGCACGCCCAGCAGTTCGCGCAGGGTACCCTTGTGAACCGCACCGGCCTCGCGAAGACGGTCCATGTCCTCGGTATAGTCGCGGCGCGGGTCGACGCCGGAATTGGCCTCCACCTTGTCGACATCGAACATCTCCGCATAGCGCGGATTGTCCGAAAGCAGCGATGCGAGCGCGTTGGAGCGGGAATCGTTACCCGAATAGGGACAGGTTGCCATGGTCAGCCTCCTACCTTGCGACCGGCCGAGAGCCCCCCGTCCACGGGAAGGTTCACGCCGGTAATGTTGCTGGCGAGATCGGAACAGAGGAACAGTGCCGCCGAAGCGGTGTCGCGCGGGTCGATGGCGCGGCCCAGCGGATGCGCGCGGCCCATGCCTTCCAGGATGCGGTCGCGATTCGCGCTGTCGGGGTCCATCCCGGCATAGTGGGTGAGCATGCCCGCCGGGCAGACCGCGTTCACGCGAATGCCCTTGTCCGCCACTTCGATGGCGAGCGCGCGGGTAAGCTGCACCACTGCGCCCTTGGTGGCGCCGTAGAACACGCCGCCATAGCCGATCAGCCCGGCGACCGAGGCGGTGGAGACGATGGCGCCGCCCTCCCCTTGTCTCTCGAACTGCCGGATCGCCGACTGGCAACCGTGGATCACGCCCATAACGTTGACCTCGGCCACGCGGCGCATGTCCTCGCCCTCGCATTCCACCAGCGTGCGCAAACCTTTGCCGGGGATCGGGCTGATGGTGACGCCGGCGTTGTTGTAGATGCAGTCCAGCCGCCCGAACGCCTCCACGCCCGCCGCCACCGCGCCATCGACCGAGGCGGGATCGGCAACGTCGCACCCGGCGGCGATGGCCTCTCCCCCTTCGGCGCGGACCATGGCCGCCGTCGCTGCCGCGTTGTCTGCGTTCACATCCGCCGCGATCACTTTCGCGCCATGCTCGGCAAAGAGCAGACAGGCGGCGCGGCCGACGCCCGATCCGGCCCCGGTAATCAGTGCGACTTTGCCTTCGAGCAGTCCTTGCATCCCGGTCCCTCCTTACCCGCCGATGTTGAGCGTGGTCATGATCTGGAATTCGCGCAGGCCCTCGACGCCGCGCTCGCGGCCAAGGCCGCTCATCTTGATGCCGCCGCCGCTGGCATGGCTGGAGGCGAGCGCGCCGTTGACGTTCACCGCGCCGCTGCGGATCTTCAGCCCCACCTCCAGCGCCTTGACCTTGTCCTTGCCGTGAACCCAGCCGGACAGGCCGAAGCGGCTGTCATTGGCCATTTCCACCGCGTGATCGAGGTCGCGGTAGCCGATCACCGAAACCACCGGCCCGAAGATCTCCTCCTGCGCGGCGGGATTGGCATTGTCGGGCAGGTCGAGCACGGTGGGCTCGAAGAAATAGCCTTTCTCCAGCCCCTCCGGCCGCTTGCCGCCGCAAACCACGCGGCCTCCCCCGGCGACGGCAGCGGCCACGAAATGCTCGCACCGCGCGCGCTGGGCGGCGCTGACGACCGGGCCGAGCTGGGTCGTCGGATCGCCGGCCGGTCCGATCTTCACGCCCGAGAGCAATTTCGCCATCGCCTCCAGCACTTCGGCCTTGCTCTCCTGCGGTACGAAGACGCGGGTGCCCAGCACGCAGCCCTGCCCGGCGTGCGAAGTGCAGACGCTCATCGCCGCCATGGCCGCGCGGTCCACCGAATCCGGCAGGTAGATCTGCACCGACTTGCCACCGAGTTCGAGCACCAGCCGTTTCAGCGTACCCGCCGCCTGCTTCGCAACCTCCACGCCCACGGTGGAGGAGCCGGTAAAGCTCACCATGTCCACGCGGGGATCGCTGGTCAGCGCCTGCGCGCCTTCCACGCCCGCCTCGGTCACCAGGTTGAACACGCCCTTCGGCAGCCCGGCTTCCTCGGCCGCTTCGGCAAAGGTGCCGGAGGACAGCGGCGTCAGCGGATTGGGGCGCAGGATCACCGTATTGCCCGCCACCAGCGCCGGCACGACTTTCCAGAGCGCGGTGTAGAAAGGCACATTGTAGGCCGAAATCGCCGTCACCACCCCGATCGGTGACCAGCGCTTGACGCTCTGCACCGTGAAATAGGGGTTCACCCGCTCATGCAGCGGCAGCGGATTGTCCTCGATCTCCGGCAGGCGCAGGGCCATCTCGACGATCTCGCGCGCCATGCGCAGGGGCGAGGCGACTTGCGCGCCCATGACCGTGGAGGAAACCGGGCACCCCGCCTCGCGCACGGCAAGGGACCTCAGGCGCTCTGCCCGCGCGTCCAGGGCGTCGGCGAAGCGCATCACCGCGGCGGCGCGGTCGCGCATTGCAAGCCCGGACCACGCGCCGCGATCGAAAGCGCGCCGCGCCGCGGAAATGGCGGCGTCCACTTCCGCTGCGGACAATCCCGGAAACCTTGCGACGACACTCTCATCGGACGGATCGAGCACAGCTATCGCAGCGCCCGTTCCGGCCACAAAGGCGCCGTCGATGAAGCCTGCATGTTTCAGCCGCTCTCTCCCGATATAATTCGTTATTTCGAACTTATATTCGCAGATGAGACTATCTCAGGCCCAGTCGCAGGTCAATCGCGTGCGCGCTTCCGGCAGATCAGGCAGTGGTCACGGTTGTCTGCCGCCCAAGCGATCCCTATTCCATGGAGGCAACGCGAGGCGATGCGCCCGGCATCGCCGCAATCAGCGAGGACCTGCACGACATGGCGTACACCGACTTCCTCCGGCAGCAGTGCTACATTGACGGCAAGTGGTGCGATGCCGATTCCGGCGCCACGCTCGGCGTGACCGACCCCGGCACCGGCGAGACGATCGGCACTGTCCCGAAGATGGGCGCGGAGGAAACCGCCCGCGCCATCGATGCCGCAGAGAAGGCCCTGCCGGCCTGGCGCGCGAAGACCGCCGGAGAGCGCGCCAAGCTGATGCGCAAACTCTTCGAACTGATGATCGAGCATCAGGACGATCTCGGCGAACTGCTCACCCGCGAACAGGGCAAGCCGCTGGCCGAAGGACGCGGCGAGATCGCCTATGGCGCCAGCTTCATCGAATGGTTCGCCGAAGAGGGCAAGCGCGCCTATGGCGACGTGATCCCCGGCCATGCCCCGGATCGACGCATCGTCTGCATCAAGCAGGGCGTTGGCGTGGTTGCCGCGATCACGCCCTGGAACTTCCCCAATGCGATGATCACCCGCAAGCTCGGCCCGGCGCTGGCGGCGGGCTGCACGATCGTGATCAAGCCGGCATCGGCCACGCCGTTCTCCGCCCTTGCCATAGCGCGGCTTTGCGAGATGGCGGGCATTCCGGCGGGCGTCGTCAATGTCGTCACCGGCAGCGCCGGGCAGATCGGCGGCGCGCTGACCGCCAGCCCGAAGGTCGCCAAGCTGACCTTCACCGGCTCCACCGAGATCGGCCGCGACCTGCTGCGCGAATGCGCGGAAACCATCAAGAAGACCTCGATGGAATTGGGCGGCAATGCGCCGTTCCTGGTGTTCGACGATGCCGACGTGGATGCCGCGATCGACGGCGCGATGATCTCCAAGTTCCGCAACGGCGGCCAGACCTGCGTCTGCACCAACAGATTCTATGTGCAGGAGGGCGTCTACGACGAGTTCGTGGAGAAGCTCGCCAAGCGCGTCTCCGGCATGAAGGTCGGCTACGGGCTGGACGAGGGCACCGAAGTCGGCCCGCTGATCGACGAGAAGGCAGTCGAGAAAGTGGAGGAGCACCTCAAGGACGCCCTGAGCGGCGGGGCCAGGGTGCTGGCAGGCGGCCAGCGCAACGAACGCGGGGGTTCGTTCTTCAACCCCACCGTGGTCGCGGGCGTGAAGCCCGACATGAAGCTCGCGCGCGAGGAAACCTTCGGCCCACTCGCAGGCGTGATCCGCTTCACCGACGAGGCCGACGCCATCCGCATGGCCAACAACACCGAGTTCGGCCTCGCCAGCTACTTCTACGCATCGGACATCAGCCGCGTCTGGCGCGTGGCCGAGGCGCTGGAAGCGGGCATGGTCGGCATCAACACCGGCCTGATCTCCACCGAAGTCGCACCGTTCGGCGGGGTCAAGCAGTCCGGTCTCGGCCGTGAGGGATCGCACTACGGGCTCGATGACTACATGGAGGTGAAGTACCTCTGCATGGGCATCAAGCCGGCCTGAGAGTCTGTTTGAAAAATGCCTGGAGGGCATTTTTGAGCGGCACCGGCCCACGCCCCCACCCGACCTCCCACTCAGTGTATCCTAGATGGGAGGTCGGGTGGGGGCGTGGGCCGGTGCCGCCAAAATCCGCCTGCGGCGGATTTTCAAACGGACTTTGAAGCGCAGCTTCAAAAACGAAAAAGGGCAGGAGGCCATCGGCCCCCTGCCCTTTTTCATGCGCCGACCCTGAGGTCAGTCGAGCACGGTGTGCTCATCGGCCGGATCGGTGTGAAACTCGTGCCACACGCCGTTGATGATGCCGAAGCCCACGGCGAGGCTGACGCCGAGGATCCATGAGAAATACCACATCGTCTTGTCCTCAGTAGAAATCGGGGTTGAGGTTCACGTCGCGCGTCGTGATCCGGCCGAACATGACCTTGTAGGCCCAGGCCGTATAGGCCAGCACGATCGGCAGGAAGATCAGCGTCACCAGCAGCATGATGAACAACGTGGTGAGGCTGGACGAGGCGTTCCACACCAGCAGGCTGGAGCGCGCGTCGATCGAGCTGGGCAGGATGAAGGGGAACATCGACAGGCCGACCGAGGCGATGATGCCGAGGTTCGCCATGGAGGATCCCGCGAAGACCAGCACGTCCTTGCGTCCGCGAATGCCCAGGAGCGCCACCAGCGGTCCGGCAAGACCCAGCACCGGCGCCAGGATCATCCAGGGATGCGCGCCGTAGTTGGCAAGCCATGCCCCCGCCGCGTGGGCGGCCTCGGCCATGCGCGGGTTGGAGGGGCCGAGCGGATCGACCGTGCCGACCAGGCGGTAGCCGATATCGCCCATCGCCAGCCAGACCCCGCCCAGGGCGTAGAGCACGAAGGCTGCGAGCGCCGCGACCTGGCCGAAGCGCTGCGCACGGTCGCGCACCGGGCCGTCCTCCAGCTTGAGCGTCAGCCAGCCCGCGCCGTGCAGGACCAGCATCGCCACCGAGACGAGCCCGCCGAGCAGGGCGAAGGGGCTGAACAGGCCGAGCAGCGTGCCTTCGTAGAAGCTGCGAAGATCGCTATCGAGCCGGAAGGGAACGCCCTGAAGGACGTTGCCCACCGCCACGCCGAAGACCAGCGCCGGCACGAAGCCGCCGACGAACAGCGCCCAGTCCCAGCGCGCACGCCACGCCGGATCGGGCTTCTTCGAACGGTACTTGAAGCCGACCGGGCGCAGGATGAAGGCGGAAAGCACCAGGAACATCGCTAGGTAGAAGCCCGAGAAGCTCACCGCGTAGACGAAGGGCCAGGCGGCGAAAATGGCGCCGCCGCCGAGGATGAACCAGACCTGGTTGCCTTCCCAGGTCGGGCCGATGGCATTTATCACCATGCGGCGCTCGGCATCGGTGCGGCCCACGAAGGGCAGGAGCGATGCCGAACCGAGGTCGAAGCCGTCGGTCAGGGCGAAGCCGATGAGCAGGACGCCCATCAGCACCCACCAGATCAGCCGCATCGTTTCGTAGTCGAAGGGTATGGACATTGTGGCCTCCGTCTTACTCGGCCGGGATGGCGGTGAAGGTTGTGGCGGGCGCGCGCTCGGGCGAAGGCTGGCCTTCGTAGCCCTCGTAGACTTCTGGCCCGTGGCGAATGGTCGAGAGCATGAGCTTCACCTCGATCACTGCCATCACCCCGTAGAGCGCGGTGAAGCCGAAGATCGTCGCCCAGATCTGCGTCGTCGTCAGGCTCGATGCGCCCAGGAAGGTCGGCAGCACCCCGTCCACCGCCCAGGGCTGCCGGCCCAGTTCGGCGACGAGCCAGCCGATCTCGATCGCCAGCCACGGCAGCGGCATGGCGAGGACCGCGGCACGCAGGAACCACTTGCGGTCGAAGCGGCGGCGTACCGAGAAGGCGAAGGCGGTGGCGAAGAACACGATGAAGAAGAAGCCCAGCCCCGCCATGATGCGGAACATGAAGAACAGCGCCGGTACGTTGGGCACGGTGCTCCAGGCCGCCTTCTCGATCGTGGCGTCGTCGGCCTGACGCGGATCGGCCACGAAACGCTTGAGCAGCAGGGCATAGCCGAGGTCGCTCTTGTGACGCTCCCAGGCCTCGCGCGCGGCCATGTCATTGCGGTTGACCTTGAGCTTTTCCACCGCGTCATAGGCGATCACGCCCTGGCGGATACGGTAGTCGGCGCGCTCCACCAGCGGCACGATACCGGCGACTTCGCCCGAGAGACTGCGCGTGGCGATCAGGCCCAGCACATAGGGAACCTTGATCTCGTAGGCGGTCTCGTGCGCGGAGTTGGAGGGAATGCCGAAGAGCGTCAGACCGGCGGGCGCCTTCTCGGTCTCCCACATGCCTTCCATCGCAGCCAGCTTCATCTGCTGGTTGTCGGTAAGCGCGTAACCGCTCTCATCGCCCAGCACCACGACCGAAAGCGAGGAGGCGAGGCCGAAGGCGGCGGCCACGGTGAAGCTGCGCTTGGCAAGCTCGATATGGCGGCCGCGCAGCAGGTAGTAGCACGAAACGCCCAGCACGAAGACGGCGGCGCAGACATAGCCCGCGCTGACGGTGTGGACGAACTTGGCCTGGGCCACCGGGTTGAAGAGGACGTCCTTGAAGTTGGACACCTCCATGCGCATCGTCTCGGGGTTGAACACCGCGCCCGTGGGGTGCTGCATCCAGCCGTTGGCGATGAGAATCCACAGCGCCGAAAGGTTAGAACCCACCGCGACCATGATCGTCGTCAACAGGTGGCCGCGCTTGGAAAGGCGGTCCCAGCCGAAGAACATCAGGCCGACGAACGTGGCTTCGAGGAAGAAGGCCATGAGCCCCTCGATCGCCAGCGGCGCGCCGAAGATGTCTCCCACATAGTGCGAATAATAGGCCCAGTTGGTGCCGAACTCGAACTCCATGGTGAGGCCGGTGGCCACGCCGAGCACGAAGTTGATGCCGAAGAGCTTGCCCCAGAACCGGGTGAGGTCCCTCCAGATGGGACGATCGGTTATGACATATACACTTTCC
Source organism: Novosphingobium sp. TCA1 (assembly GCF_009811895.1). Lineage (NCBI taxonomy): Bacteria > Pseudomonadati > Pseudomonadota > Alphaproteobacteria > Sphingomonadales > Sphingomonadaceae > Novosphingobium > Novosphingobium sp. TCA1. The sequence continues at coordinate 63,654 of NZ_BLJH01000020.1, forward strand.
GTAATTACGAGAATGAAGGAAAGGCCCAATGTCAGGGGAACGAAGAGAAAATGGTACAGCGCCGTCAAGGCGAACTGCAGCCGTGATAGTTCAACCACTGCCATGTCGATCATGTCGAATCCCGCCGTTTTAGCGGCTTGAGGCGGAGAGAAAGCGTTTGCCTCAAGCTAGTTGGTTTCGTAGGGTCGCGTTAGGCTTGCTTCGGAAAGCTGTCAAACTTTACTTACATGGTTTATTTAATTTGATCTATGTCAAATTTGCACGGGTACTGATCCCCGCTGCCTGGCTTGTCGATGTGGCTGGTGCCGCGCTCTTTGCGTGGGGTGTAGCAAGCGGCGTTGGCGCGATTGCGACAGAACATGGAGCATCGGGGGTCGTCACGCTGCTGCCGCCTGCTGCATGGATAATCTGCGGCGCGCTGCTACGCGCGTTCGCCACCTGCACGGTCGACCGGCTGGCGGTGGGGGCAGCGCAGGCCGCCAGCCGCACACGACGGGCCGGGCTCTGGCAGAAGCTGCTGGGCGGACGACTGGCGAGACCGATCTCCTCAGGCGAAAGCGCAAACCTTGCCCTCGACCATAGCATGGCGATCGAGAATCGTGACCAGCGGTTTTCCCCTATAAGGATCAACGCCATAGTCGGCCCCCTTGTGGTCGCCCTGATCGTCGCCCCGGCAAGCTGGGTGGCGGCGGCGATCATGCTGGCGACACTGGTGCCTTTCACGCTCGGCATGATCCTGGCGGGCACGGCATCCCGCCGCGCGGCCGAGCGCCAGCTGGACGCGCTGGGCGCCCTGTCCGGGCTGTTCGTGGACCGGGTCACGCACCTGCCGCTGATCCGCCATTTCGGCGCAGAGGCACGGATCGGCAGGCAAGTGCGCTCGGCCACCGGCGAAGTCGCCCGGCGCACCGTCACGGTCCTGCGCACCGCCTTCCTGTCCAATGCCGTGCTGGAATTCTTCTCCGCCCTCTCGATCGCGCTGGTCGCGGTCTACTGCGGCTTTTCCCTGCTCGGCCTGCTGCCCTTCCCGGCGCCGGAAAAGCTCACGCTCGTCCCCGCCTTCTTCGTGCTGGCCATGGCCCCGGAATTCTACCTGCCGATGCGCCGCCTCGCTGCCGCCTATCACGAGAAGCAACTGGGCGAAGCCGCCGCCAAGGCGCTCGCGCCCTTCGACGACCAGCCTGCCGCGCCGAAGGCAGCCCCACATGGACCCGCCACGACTTTCGACGGGCTTCACGTGGAACACCTGAGGCTGGCCTTTCCCGGCATTTCCGTGGGGCCTCTCAGTTTCGAACTGGCAGCAAGCGACCTTGCCGCCCTCTCCGGCCCGACCGGCAGCGGCAAGACCAGCACCCTTGCCGCCATTGCCGGACAGCTCGTGCCCGCCTCCGGCCATATCGCCACGCTTTCGGGCACAGCCCTGCCGCCGGGTTCGGTAGCCTGGGCGGCGCAGCGGCCGCTGCTGATGACCGGAACGCTCGGCCATAACCTCGCGCTGGCCGCGCCCGGCACCTGCGACGCCGAAGTGCTGGCGGTGGCCCGGCAAGTGGGCCTCGGCGACGTGCTGGACCGGCGTGGCGGCCTGGCCATGGCAGTGGACCATGCCGGTTCCGGCCTTTCCGGCGGTGAGCGCCGCCGCATCGGCCTCGCCCGCGCGATCCTCTCGGGCCGCCCGCTGATCCTTTGTGACGAACCCACCGCCGACCTCGACGAAGCCTCCGCAGCCGCGATCATCGCCCTGCTGGTGACGCTTTCCGCCGAGCGCTGCATCCTCGTCGCCACCCACGATGCCGCCCTGATCGCCGCCGCGCGCCGGGAGATTGCCCTGTGAATGCCTCTCCTGAAACAATGACCCCTCCCGACATCGCCCGCCCCGCCGTTCTGGAAACAGCCGGGCTCGCCCGCCGCCACCTCTTTTTTGCCAGCCTCTGCGCGGGCCTTGCCGCCCTGGCCGCGATCGGCCTGCTCGCCGTCTCGGGCTGGTTCCTGACCGCCGCGGCGGTCGCCGGATCGGCCGGCGTCGCCACCGCCATGGCCTTCAACTACCTGATCCCCAGCGCCGCGATCCGGCTGCTCGCGATCGCCCGCACGCTCGCGCGCTATGGCGAGCGGCTGCTGTCGCACAAAGTGGCGCTGGAAGGCATGGCGGAGCTACGCGGCTCGCTGTTCGACAAACTGGCCGCGCAGGACAGCCGCCATGCCCCGGACACGTCGCCGGGCGAGGCCAGCACCCGCCTGATCGACGACGTGGAAGCCCTGGAAGATCTGGTCATCCGCCAACCGGCGCGCCACGCCGCCGTGGTATCGGCGCTCGTCAGCCTTGCGCTCGTCGCATTCGGCGGATGGCGGGCACTGCTGTTCCTGGCAGCGATGATGGCCGCCCTGCCCTTCCTGTTCAGCCGCATCTCGGCAGCATTGACCCATGCACCAGCGGAGGAAGCCGCCGCAGCACTGGGCGACTTGCGCACCCGCTATGTCGAACTGGCCGGATCGCGCGCCGAAATCGCCGCCTACGGCCTCGCCGATCAGGCCCATGCCGAACTGGAACCGATCGCCCGCCGCCTCGACGAGGCCCGCCAGCGCCTGTTCCGGGCCGAAGCGCTTCAGGGCGCCCTGCTATCGATCTACGGCGCACTCGCGGTCGCCGGGGTCCTGCTGCTGGCCCGCGAATCGGCGCCGATGGTGGCGCTGGCCATGCTGGCTACCGCTTCCGCCGTTGAAGGCACGGGCGGGCTTTCCCGCAGCCTCCTGCGCCGCGCCTCGCTGGAAGCCGGCCTGCGGCGGATCGCCGCGCTCAATGCGCTCGACCCGGCGCTGCACCAGCCGGTTGCGGCAGCGCCCGGCACGCTCACCCTGGGCCGCAACCGCTTGGAACCCGGCGCGCGAATCGCCATCGTCGGCCCTTCCGGCTCGGGCAAGACCCGCCTGCTGCTGGCCCTGGCAGGCATGCAGGAACCGGTCGCGGATCTGCGCCTGCGCGGCGAGCCGCTCGCCACCTTGCCCGCCGCAGTGCTGAACGGCCAGTTCGCCCTCTCCCCGCAGGACGCACCGATGCTGATCGGCACCGTGGCCGACAATCTGCGCCTGGCCCGCCCCGGCGTCAGCGAGGCGGAAATGTGGGAAGCGCTGAAGATCGCCCAGCTCGACCGCCGCATCGCCCGCGACGAGACCGGCCTCGACACGCCCGTCAGCGAGGGCGGCGGCATTCTCTCGGGCGGCGAGCGCAAACGCCTCTCGCTCGCCCGCGCCCTGCTGGGCGGCCGCCCCTGGCTCGTGCTGGACGAGCCCAGCGAAGGGCTGGACCGCGACACCGAAACACGGCTGGTGGACAGCCTGCGGCACTGGCTGGACCGGACCGGCACCGGCCTGATCCTCGTCTCGCATCGCCCGGCGCCTCTCGCGCTATGCGAAAAGAGGCTCCAGATCGCCGAACTGGCCTGATCGGATCAGCGAAACACCCGCGCGAAGCGGGCCGCCCCGCCTTGCGGCGCAGTGCTGCCCGAAGGGGCGGAATCCGCGGCCTCCCGAGTGGGATGCGGGGCTTCCGCGGAGGGTCCGCCGAGCGCGGCGAGCGCCGCACAAGTCTCGGCCAAACGCGCCCTGTCGGTCCGGTAGAACACCTGCTTGCCGCTGCGCTCCGACAGGACCAGCTCCGCCTTGCGCAAGATCGAAAGCTGCTGCGACAGTCCGGGCTGGCCTATGCCGGTAACCTCCTCGATCTCACCGACCGAAAGCTGCCCGCCGCGAATGGCGTGCAGGATCTGCAGGCGTATCGGATGGGCCAGGGCGCGCAGCACTTCGGCCGTCTGCTCAAGCTCGAAAGCAATATCCCCGTCCATCGCGTCAGCCCTGCTTACCCAGAGAGGCGTGGAACCAACCCGCCGGATCCTCGGACGCCAGCGCGGCCTCGGCCGTCTCCCCCGGCAGCCCCAGCAGCGGCGCCCCCGGTTGCCAGTCGGCCGGGGCCAACCCCGCGCCATCCCGCACCGCCTGAAGCGCGGTCAGGACGCGAAGCATTTCCGGGATCGATCGCCCGACGGTCAACGGATAGCCGTTGCTCGCCTGAAGCACTCCGTCGGGATCGATGAAACAGGTCATCCGCACAGTGCCGCTGTCCCGCGCATCGGCGCCGACCATGCCATAGGCCCGGGCGACCTCCATGGTGGGATCCTCGATGATCGGAAAGTCGATGGTGACGCCGGCCGTGTCGCGAATCAGCCTGATCCACGCGAGATGCGAATAGAGACTGTCCACCGAGAGCCCGAGCAGCCTGCATCCCAACTCCGCAAATTGCGGCGCCGCCCGCGCCAGCGCGACCACTTCACTGGTGCAGACCGGCGTGAAATCGGCGGGATGGGAAAACAGGATCAGCCAGGACCCGCGATAGTCGTCGAGATCGATCGCCCCCTGCGTGCTGCGCGCCACGAATCGCGGCGCCCTGTCGCCAATGCGCAGTGGCGCGCATTGGCCCGGCACAGTTTCCCCGCTGTCATCACTTGCGATCATCATGACCAGATGGTTACAGATTTATCTTCTATCGTAAAGCGAAGGCGCCTGCTTCGCACCGAAATTCTCAGGAAAATCGGTCCCGAAAGCGAAAACCCAACGATTGATACTTCACTTCCCGTAAGTGTAACCAAAGGCAAGACGCTATCCCGGAGCCAGGATGACATACTTCGAGCACACGATCGCAGCCTTGATCATCCAGATCGTCATCGGCCGCCTAACCCGCAACTGGTGGGCAGGCGCCGCCCTGGCCTCCGCCTACTTCCTCGGCCGCGAAGTCGCGCAGTCGGAATACCGCTGGATCGAACTCTACGGCCACGGCCTGAGGGCGAACATGCCCTGGTGGGGCCCTTTCGACCTGCGCGTCTGGCCGAAACTCGACCAATGGATCGATTGGATTGGGCCGGCAGTATCGACTTGCCTTGTTGCCGTATTTGCTAGGAGCCGGAACATGCGGTCCACAGAAGCTGCGCCTTAATCGGTAGATATAGGCCACACCGCCCGCCGCCCTAAACGAGCGTCAATTTCGGCCCTTTTTCTCCGAATTTCGGACGAATAATTTCGGCACCGCAGCGTAAGTGATCAAGGTAGTCCGACCAATGCTGCATCATTCGGACACGTTCTTCCCAATGTTGTCCTCGTGTATAGGCCCGACGCACGGAATTGGGTTCTGCATGCGCCAATTGCCGTTCAACTGCGTCAGGGTTCCAAATGCCCATCTCATTGAGCAGTGTGGCTGCCGTAGCGCGGAAGCCGTGAGCCGTCATTTCGTCTTTCTTGTAACCCAATCGGCGCAACGCGGCATTAATTGTGTTGTCGGACAAGGGGCGGCTAGTGGATCGAATCGAAGGAAACAAATATTTGCTGAAATTTTCATCGTGATCGATCTCTCGAATTAAGCCGAGGACTTGTTGAGAGAGCGGTATTGAGTGCGGCCGCCGCATCTTCATCTTTTCTGGCGGGATGATCCAGACTTCACGCTCGAGATCGAATTCCTTCCATTCTGCATGCCGCAGTTCGCCTGGCCGGACAAAAGTGTGAGCGAGCACGCGCAGGGCGATCGCAGTTTGACGGCCGCCATCATATTCGTAGATCGCCCGCATGAGCGCGCCGACCTGTTTCGGCATAGTAATGGCAGGCCTGTGTACAATCTTGGGGGTCACCAGCGCACCGCGTAGGTCTACGCAGACATCGCGTTCTGCTCTCGCCGTAGAGATAGCGAACCGGAACACTTGTCCACACAGAGCACGGACACTCATAGCTGTGTAGAATTTCCTACTATTTTCAATTTTCTTCAGAGATAACAGTATTTCATGCGCTTTAATCTGCGAAATTGGGCGATTTCCGATGTCCGGCATAACCAATCCCAATTGCCACTCATATTTTTTCAACGATTTTGCAGATTTTTCTTCCAGCCGCATCTTTTCCAACCATTCCAGTGCTACCGACCGAAACGTGTTGTTCGCTGCGATGGACGCGGCAACTTTATCCAGCTTCGCCTGATGTACAGGATCTATGCCTTGTTCAAGGAGGCGGCGTGCCTCGAGCAATCGCTGACGGGCTTCTGCAAGGGTGACCTCAGGGTAGCGACCGAACGACGCCGTTCTCTGAAGTTGGTGCAGTTTGAAATTCATCCGCCAATAGCGGGCACCTGACGGCTTAACTAAAAGATACAGCCCATCACGGTCGGATAGCTTGTAAGCCTTATCCCTGGGGCGGGCGCGATCGACAGCTGTCGCAGAAAGCCCCGACTTGGGTGATTCGCCTGGCATTCGGTAAGGACCTCATTCAGCTCTTGAGAACTGCAGGTCCATATATGGCGCCAAATTTGACTGAGACGCGGTGAGACATACCCGGAACTGCCCGGATAGTATATCAGCCATAAGTCCCAGAAAACAGCCATTCACGGCCACTTTTGGGACCTTGTGAGACGCGCACTGGAGCGGGTAGCGGGAATCGAACCCGCATAGCCAGCTTGGAAGGCTGGAGCTTTACCACTAAGCTATACCCGCCCATTGCAGGGCTGTCCCGATCAGGGGACTTTCGTCCAGCCGCGTCGTGGCAGCCGCTTGCCACGACAGGACCGGATTCGTCAACGACTTCCTTGCGGTCTGTTGGCGATAACGGGTGGATAGTGTCCAGCCCTCGATCTCAGTGCCCCGGATAGTCCAGCAGGGCGTGAGGCGTGATCCCGGCCGTGCGCAGGCGTTCCGCGCCGCCTAAGTCCGGCAGGTCGATGGCGAAGAGGGCGTGTTCGACTTTCGCGCCGGCGCTGCGGAGCAGTTCGACGGCGGCTAGGGCGGTGCCGCCGGTTGCCAGGAGGTCGTCGATCAGGATGACGTGGTGCCCTTCTCCCACGGCCTCGGGATCAACTTCCAGCGTGTCCGTGCCATATTCCAGGGCATAGTCGATGGCGATCACCGGGACGGGGAGCTTGCCGGGCTTGCGGATCGATACGAAGCCCAGACCCAGCCGTGCCGCAATCGCCGCGCCGAAGATGAAGCCGCGTGCCTCGACACCGGCGATCACGTCGGCGCCCGAGGCCTTCACGATTTCCGCCATGCGCTCGACAGCGGCTGCGAAGCCGGGACCGTTGCCGACCAATGTCGTCACGTCGCGGAACAGGATACCGGGCTTGGGGAAGTCCGGCACGGTGCGCACCAGCGCCTTGATCTCGTCGAGGGTCATGGCCGAAGTCCTTAGGGGGTCGGTCCGCCAAACGAAAGGGCCTGCGCCATCCCGTGATGGCGCAGGCCCTTCGTTCAGGTCCGGGAAGGACGGCTCAGTGCTTCTTGCCAGCCCAGATATTCCGGTAGGACATGTAGCCCAGCACCGTCGCGAAGAGCAGGAAGCCCAGCACCGGCCAGCCGGTCTGCTTGCGCTTTTCCAGCTTGGGTTCTGCGGTCCAGATCAGGAAGGCCGAAACGTCCTTGGCCATCTGGTCGACAGTGCCCTTGGTACCGTCGCTGTAGGTCACCTGGCCTTCGCCGGTGAGCGGCGGCGGCATCGCGAGGTTGAGGTTGGCGAAGTACGGGTTGTAGTGCAGGCCGTCCGGCGTCTTCGCATCCGGGAACTTCTTCAGAAGCTCGGCGGGCTGGTTCTGATAGCCGGTCAGCAGCGAGTAGACGTAGGCCGGGCCGTCATGACGCGCCTTCGTGATCAGCGAGAGATCGGGCGGCGTGCCCTGCCCTGCATAGAGCACCGGCGGGAAGTAGTCGGTCGCCATGCCTTCGCGGGTTTCCACTTCGCCCGTGGCGTTGTTGTAGACCGGAACCTGGAAGCCCTTGGCGATCGCCTTCACTTCGGCGTCGTTGTAGCCGAGCGCCGCAAGGTCGCGGAAGGCGACGTGGCGCAGGGCGTGGCAGGCGGCGCAGACTTCCTTGTAGACCTGGAAGCCGCGCTGGAGCTGCTGGCGGTCGAACCGGCCGAAGGCGCCGTCGCTGGCGAAGCTCACTTCCTTGGGGTGGAGGTGGAATTCATGCTCGGCGGTTGCGGCGGGCGGCTCGGTGATCTGCTGGTAGGCCCCCTTGCCGAAGGACCAGGCCAGCGCCACCGTGAAGAACAGCCCGACGAGGATCGAGAGAATGCGTGCCATGTCTTTCGTCTTTCGTTCCAGCTGTTGTCAGGCGACCGTCGCCGAAGGCGCGGGGGCGAGCTTGGCCGCCTCATCCTCGCCGAGGACGGACTCGGTGATGGAGAAGGGCAGCGGGTCGGGCTTCTCGATGGCCGAGACGATCGGGATCACGATCAGGAAGTGCGCGAAGTAATATAGCGCCGCGATCTGGCTGAGCATCACGTAAGGCTCTTCCGCCGGGGCGCCGCCGCAGTAGAACAGCACCGCCATGGCCGGGATCAGGCCGAAGAAGAAGAACTTGCGGTAGAGCGGCCGATAGGAACCCGAGCGGACCGGCGAACGGTCTAGCCAGGGGAGGAAGAACCACACGAGGATCGCCCCGAACATCGCCAGCACGCCCATCAGCTTGGCCGGGATGATGAAGAAGTCCTGGGTGAAGGCCCGCAGGATCGCGTAGAACGGCCAGAAGTACCATTCGGGCACGATGTGCGCGGGCGTGCTCATCGGGTTGGCCGGAATGTAGTTGTCCGGGTGGCCGAGCGCGTTCGGGAAGAAGAACAGCGCAGTGCAGAACAGGATCGCGAAGACGCCGATCGCCCAGCCGTCCTTGGCGACGTAGTAGGGGTAGAACGGCACCGTGTCGCTCTCGCTCTTCACTTCGACGCCGGTGGGGTTCGACGAACCCGGGATATGCAGCGCCCAGATGTGCAGGATCACCACGCCCACGATCACGAAGGGCAGCAGGTAGTGCAGCGAGAAGAAGCGGTTGAGCGCGGCATTATCCGGCGCGAAGCCGCCGAGCAGCCACTGCTGGAGCGGCTCGCCCACGAAGGGAATGGCGCCGAACAGGCCGGTGATGACCTTGGCCCCCCAGAAGCTCATCTGGCCCCAGGGCAGGACGTAGCCCATGAAGGCCGTGGCCATCATCAGCAGGAAGATCACCACGCCGAGCAGCCACACCATTTCGCGCGGGGCCTTGTACGAACCGTAGAAGAAACCGCGGAAGATATGGACGTAGATGACGACGAAGAAGGCGGAGGCGCCGTTGGCGTGCGCATAGCGCATCATCCAGCCCCAGTTCACGTCACGCACGGTCTGTTCGACGGTGTCGAAGGCGACTTGCGTATTGGCCGCATAGTGCATGGCCATGACGATGCCGGTGACGATCTGCAGGACGAGGCAGAGCGCGGCGAGGAAACCGAAGTTCCAGAAATAGTTCAGGTTGCGCGGAACCGGATAGCCGCCGCCGACCGAGTTGTAGACGAGGCGCGGCAGGGGCAGCCTGTCGTCCATCCACTGCATGAAGGGGTGGCTCGGCTTGTATTCCTTGGCCCAGGGAAAGCTCATGTTCTTGATCCTCTCTCTCGGCCTCAACCGATCTTTACGACCGTGTCGGTGGTGAAGGCATATTCCGGGACTTCCAGGTTCTTGGGCGCCGGTCCTTTGCGGATGCGGGCCGCCGTATCGTAGGAAGATCCGTGGCAGGGGCAGAAATAGCCGCCGAACTCGCCCTTGGGCTCACCCTCTCCGGCGCCGAGCGGGACGCAGCCGAGGTGGGTGCAGACACCCATGGTGATGAGCCAGTTTTCCTTGCCTTCCTTGGTGCGTTCCTCAAGCGTCTGCGGGTCGCGGAGCGAGGCAACGTCCACCTTGTTGGCTTCGGCGATCTCATGCGGGGTGAGGTTGCGCACGAAGACGGGCTGTTTGCGGAAGATCGCCTTGATGGCCTGTCCGGGCTGGATCGAGGAAATATCGACTTCGGTGGAAGACGCCGCGAGAACGTCCGCGGACGCGGACATCTGGCTGACCAGCGGGACGACGATGCCCACGCCGGCGACGCCCGCCGCGCTTACCGCGGCGATATTGATGAAATCGCGCCGCCGCACGCCATCTGCTTCTGCCATGATTGCCCTTGCCTTGTTATTGACAACCTACTCCCGGGATTCCGGTAGCAAGCCCAGATTCCTGACCAATTCTATTTTTTGCCTGGTATCCCCGTAACGGCCCCCCGTTGACGGTTAGAAGCCTCGGGAGCGACCCGAAACGAATACCGACTTTGAGGCTCTGATATACAGGGAAACCTGCCCTGCCAACCGTGTTTTTGGTCGGGCAGGACAGGATGGTCATCAAGGAATTCAAGGTATAACCTGTCGGCGCAGGTGACGGGCGGGTCTTTTTCAGCCCCTTTTTCAGCCCACCGCGATCAGGGATATCTGGCGCCCATAGGCAGGCTCCGCGCGGTGCGTAGCACGGCGATAGGAGTAGAACCGCTCCGGCGCTGAATAGGTATCGAGGCCCAGGCGCTCCACGCCCGCGATCCCCGCCGCTTCCAGCCGCGCTGCGACGTAGAGCTCCAGATCGAACTGCCAGTGCCTTTCGCGGCCTTCCACGAAGAACCGCGCGTTTACGCCGTTCTCTGCAAGGAACCGGTCGCGGAAAGCCTCGTCCACTTCGTAGGAATGCCGCGCGATGCACGGCCCTACCGCCGCGACGATGCGCGCGCGCTGCGCACCCAGCGATATCATCTGCGCGATGGTGCTGTCGGTCACGCCGCCGACGGCGCCCTTCCACCCGGCATGGGCCGCGCCGACGATGCCCGCTTCACGGTCTGCCAGCAGCACCGGCGCGCAGTCGGCCGTGACGACGCCGATCAGCACGCCGGGCCGGTCGGTGACGAGGGCATCGGCATGGGGGCGATCGGCATCGCGCCACATATCCGCGCCAAGCACCACGCAGTCGGGCGAGTGAACCTGGTAGACCGAGACAAGCGGCGCGCCCGGCAGGACGGCAGCGGCGGCCCGGCAGCGGTTTTCCGCCACGGCGGCCGGTTCGTCGCCGGAGCCGAGGCCGACATTCAGGCCCGCCACCTCGCCGGTGCTGACACCGCCCCGCCGGCCGAGGAAGCCGTGCGGCAACCCCTCCAGCAGGCGGGCGCGGTTGACCTCGACGGCTTCGGCCAGGGAATCAGCCCCAGAATCAGCCAAGACTCTTGCTCACCTGCTCCCGCACGTCGCGCGAGAGGTTGGGTTCGGCGGCGATCTTTTCCAGTTCGGCGCGCATCATCGCCGCGCGGGTGGGTTCGATCCGGCGCCAACGGCCCAGCTGCGGCACGAAACGCGCGGTGGTCTGCGGGTTGATCGGGTCCAGCTTGCGGATCAGTTCGCCGATCATCCGGTATCCCGCGCCGCTCGCGTCGTGGAACGCCTTGGGGTTGACCGCTGCGGTCATGTAGAGCGCACGGGCGCGGTTGGGGTTGTTCAGCGTGAAATCCGGGTGGCGGGAAAGCGCCTCGATATGGTCCAGCACGTGCGGATGGAAGGAACCGGCCTGGAGCGCGAACCACTTGTCGATGACGAGGGCGTTGCCCTCGTAGCGGCGGTGGAAGTCGGCCAGCGCCTCCTCGCGCTCGGGGCCTTCGAGGTTGCAGAGCACGGTGAGCGCCGACTGGCGGTCGGTCATGTTGTCCGCCGCGCGGTACTGCGCGATGGCGCGGCGGGCGCCTTCGGCGGCATCGCCCGAGGCGATCAGCACGAGCGCCTGCGCCTTGGTCTTGCGGGCACCGCGCGCGGCGGCATCGCGGCCATAGGGCACGGCGGAAACCCGGTCGTGCAGCAGGCCGAGAACTTCGGCCAGTTCACCGCCGAGCCAGGTCTTGAGCGCCTCGCGTTCCTCGTGGATCGCGGCGGGATCGGCCACCAGCACTTGTTCGGCAAGATAGGCGACGCCGGGCAGGACCATGAGTTCGCCGCGCATCAGGTCGTCCAGCGCCTCGTCCGCCAGCACGGCGGCGAAGGCCTCTCCGATCGCCCTGCGCCCCTCGGCGCGGGCGGCATCCGACAGGCCGCCGCCGACCGCCGCCACCAGATGCTGGACGACAAGGCTCTGCATCGCTTCGTAACGCGCGAAAGGATCGTCGTCATGCGCGGCCAGGAACACGAGATCCTCGTTCGAACGCTCCATGTCGATGGCGACCGGGGCCGAGAAACCACGATTGATCGAGACCACCGGCGGGCGGGCGAAACCGTCGAAAGTGAAGCTCTGACTGCCCTGGTCGAACACGATGAGCTGCTCGCCCGCATGGTTTCCGCTGTCACGGTCGAACAGGGCAAGGCGCAGCGGGATCGGCACCGGCTGCTTTTCCGGCTGCCCCGGCGTGGCGGGCACGATCTGGGTGAGCGTCAGCGTGGCCCGGTCGCCTTCGTGCGCCAGTTCGACGGCCACTTGCGGCGTGCCGGCCTGCGAGTACCAGAGGCGGAACTGCGTGAGATCCAGGCCGGTGCCGTCCTCGATCGCCTTGACGAAGTCCTCGCAAGTGGCCGCTTCGCCGTCGTGACGGTCGAAATAGAGGTCGGTGCCTGCGCGGAATTTTTCGGTTCCCGCCATGGTACGCATCATGCGGATCACCTCGGCGCCCTTGTTATAGACGGTCGCCGTGTAGAAGTTGCTGATTTCCTGATAGGAATCCGGCCTGATCGGGTGGGCGAGCGGCCCCGAATCCTCAGGGAACTGGGCCGAGCGCAGCACGCGGACATCCTCGATGCGCTTCACGGCTTCGCTGCCCATGTCAGCGCTGAACAGCTGGTCGCGCAGGACGGTGAAGCCCTCCTTGAGCGAGAGCTGGAACCAGTCCCGGCAGGTCACGCGGTTGCCCGACCAGTTGTGGAAATATTCGTGGCCGATCACGCTCTCGATGCCGTCGTAATCGGCATCGGTGGCGGTTTCCGGCTCGGCCAGGACGTAGCGGGTGTTGAAGACGTTGAGGCCCTTGTTCTCCATCGCCCCCATGTTGAAATCGGACACGGCGACGACGTTGAACAGGTCGAGGTCGTATTCGCGCCCGAATGCCTCCTCATCCCACTTCATCGAGTGGATCAGCGAATCCATGGCATGCTGGGTGCGCTGCTCGTCCCCGGCGCGAACCCAGATGTTGAGATCGACCTCGCGGCCCGAGCGCGTGGTGAAACGGGCACTGTTGGCCACCAGATCGCCCGCGACGAGCGCGAAGAGATAGCTCGGCTTGGGCCAGGGATCGTGCCATTCCGCCCAGTGGGTGCCGTCCTCGCCCTCTCCCGTCGCGGTGCAGTTGCCGTTGGAAAGCAGGATCGGGAAGCGGGCCTTGTCCCCCGCCATGCGCACCGAATAGGTCGAGAGCACGTCCGGGCGATCCGGGAAGAAGGTGATGCGGCGGAAACCCTCGGCCTCGCACTGGGTGCAGAGCATGCCGTTCGAGGCGTAGAGCCCCATGAGCTGGCTGTTCGCCGCCGGATTGACGGCGGTTTCGATGTCCACCTCATGGGCATCGCCGATGAGTTCGACGAGCAGGTCGGCGCCGTCCATGCGCCAGTCGTTCACCGCCTCGCCATCGACGCGCACGGCCAGCGGCGTAAGCTGGTCGCCGTTGAGGCGCAGGGTGGAGGTGCCGTTGCCTTCCGGGTTGCGACGCACCGAAAGCCGGGCCGAGACCTGCGTTTCGTCGACACCCAGCCGGAAATCGAGCGCGATCTGCGGCACCAGCCAGGCCGGGGGCAGATAGTCCTCGCGGCGGATCACCGGCGGAGCCTGCGGCGCGGGCGCGGCATCGGCGATCTGCGGGTTGGCGTCGGGCGTGGCGGGGGTGCTGGCAATGTCCATGTTGCTAAACTAGAGCCTTGTGCCTCGAATGCCAGACATGGCGCGACGAATTCACAGCCGAATCGAGAGGAAAGCTCCATGCCCGCCTGCCCGCCGAAGCGCCTGTTCATCTTCGGGCTGGGCTATACCGCGCGGGTGATTGCCGGTCGGGCCATGGCGCGCGGCTGGGAAGTGGTGTCCACCGGCAGCGAAGGCACCCTGTCCTTCGAGGACGAAGGCAATGTGCGGCTTGCCCTGGCCGATGCCGATCATGTCCTGTCCTCGGTCCCGCCCGGAAACGAGGGCCGCGGCGAGCCGCTGGACCCGGTGCTGGAGCGCTACGGCGATGTGCTGAAGGGTATGGCGCTCTCCTATCTCTCCTCCACCGGGGTCTACGGCGATACCGGCGGGGCCTGGGTGGACGAAAGCGCGCCGGTCGGCACCGGTCGCCGCGCCGCGCGGGCCGAAGCGGACGGCGAATGGCTCGCGCTGGGGGCAAGGGTCTATCGGCTGCCCGGCATCTACGGCCCCGGCCGCTCGATGCTGGACCGCGTGCGGGACCATCGCGCGCACCGGATCGACCTGCCGGGCCAGGTCTTCAGCCGCGTCCATGTGGAAGATATCGCCGCAGGCGTGATCGCCGGGCTGGACGGACCGGCAGGCGCCTATAACCTGGCGGACGACCTGCCCTGCGGACAGAACGTTCTCGTCGAGGAGGCCTGCCGCCTGCTTGGACTGCCGCTGCCGCCGCTCCAGTCGATGGACGAGGCGCAGCTTTCCCCGATGGCGCGCGGTTTCTATGCCGAGAACCGCCGCGTGGCGAACGGCAAGGCAAAGCGCGTACTCGGCTGGCGGCCGCGCTTCCCGACCTACCGCGAAGGACTGCGCGCTCTCAGCGCCACGACCAGTCCCACCGTCGCCAGCGCCGCCCCGGCCAGCGCCAGCACCGACCAGCGATAGCCCTCGAACAGGGTGGAGATCAGCATAGCGATGATGATCACCATCACGCCGTTATAGGCCGCCCTGCCCGCGCCGAGCTGGCGGATCAGCGTGTAATAGAGCGGGAAGGTCACCACCGAGCCGAAAATCGCCAGATAGGCCGTGCCCAGCCAGTAGGCCCCATCGCGGGGAATCACCGGCGGTCCGTCGAGGAACCAGGCGAGCGCAACGTCTGCCAGGGTGCCGTAGAGCATGGCCCAGGACAGCAGGCTCACCATCGGCAGGGCCTTGCCGGTCTCGTTGGCCTGGATGACGTTGGAGAACGAGGCGCAGATCATCGCGGTCAGCGCAAAGACCGTGCCCAGCAGCACTTTGCCGCCGAGCGGCGCCTCATGCGCCTCATGCAGCAGCAGAAGCGCCAGACCGGCTATCGCGATCAGGCTGCCGATGGCGAAGCGCCAGGTGATCGGCTGCTTCAGCAGGATCCGCGCGAGCACCGCATTGGGCACGAGCAGCAGCCCGATCATCACCGCCACGATGCCCGAGGTCAGGTGCATTTCCGCACGGTAGACGAAATTGTAGTTCCCGCAGAACTGCGCCACGCCTACCGCCAGCGCCAGCCATTGCCCGGCCGCGCCGAGCCGGAGGCTCTTCTTCATGGCCACCGCCACAAGGAACATCGCCGGGGTCGCCAGCACGAATCGCCAGGCGACGGACCAGCTGGCGGGTACGTCCCCGATCTGGCCGGTGATGACGAACCAGGTCGATCCCCAGATCACCGCGACCAGCAGGAACGGCAGGGCGACCGCCGGCGTCAGGAAGCCCGGCGTATCGTCGGCCGAGGCGCTCACAGCGCCGCAATCGCACGGGCAAGCGCCGAAACGTGATCCTCCCGCGAATCCCACGCGGTGACGAGGCGCGCGGCATCGTCGCCCCAGTCGTAGAATTCGAAGCCTTGCGCCCGCAGCGCGGCCCGTTCGGCGGGAGTGGAGATGAGGAACATCTCGTTGGCCTCGACCGGGTGCAGCAGGCGATCTGCCGCAGAGGCCGCGATTTCGGCGGCGGCGGCATTGGCGGCGCGCGCGTTGGCCAGCCAGAGATCGTCCTCCAGCATCGCCAGGATCTGCGCGGAAAGATAGCGCCCCTTCGATTGCAAGTGCCCCGCCCGCTTGCGGCGGAAACGGACCTTGTCGGCCATGGCGGGATCGAAGAAGACGATCGCCTCCGCGCTCATCGCTCCGTTCTTGACCATGCCGAAGCTCAGCGCATCGACGCCCAGCGCCGCATCCGCCGCGCTACCGCCCAGGAACGCCACGGCATTGCCGAAGCGCGCGCCGTCCATATGCAGGCCAAGACCCTTGCCCTTCACGAAGGCGGAAAGCGCGGCCAGTTCCTCGGGCTGATAGACGCAGCCATATTCGCTGGCCTGCGTGATCGAGACCGCATGCGGCTGCACCTGATGCACGCCGTCGCGGATCGGGCCGATCACGCGGGCAATCGCATCGGGCGTGATCTTCGCGCTCTCGCCGTCGGCCAGCAGCAGCTTGGCGCCGTGAAGGTAGAAACCGGGCGCGCCGCCCTCGTCCATCTCGATATGCGCCTCGCGGTGGCAGATCACCGCGCCATGCGGCTCAACCATGGCCGAAAGCGCCAGGCAGTTCGCCGCCGTCCCCGTCGCTACCCAGAGCGCCGCGCAGTCACGCCCGAACAGCGCGGAAAAGCGCGCATCCAGCGCCTTGCTGAGGCCGTCGCCATCGTAAGGCGAATCGGGCTCGTCGGCAGCCTTCATGGCATCCCAGACCCTCGGGTGGACCCGTGCGGCGTTGTCGGAAAGGAACTTCATGGCCATATGCCCTAAAGCGGACGCACTTGCCGTCAAGCAGACAGGAGCCCCCTTATGGTCGGAGTGACGATCACTGCCCACGAAAACGGAAATTCCGGCGAATACGTCGCCCATGTCGCGGACAGCGATGCCACCGGCCGCCTGACCTGGGCGGAGCGCGGCGGCGTGCGTTATGCCGAACATACCCTGGTGCCGCCCGCGATCGGCGGACGCGGCGTGGCCGCGCGGCTGGTCGAGGCCATGGTGGCCGATGCGCGGGAGAACCACTTCAGGATCGGCCCGCTGTGCAGCTACGTCGAAGCCGCGTTCAGGCGGCATCCCGAGTGGGCGGATGTGAAGGCGTGAAGAAGGATAAGGATACGGATAAGGATAAGGATAAGGATGAGAATTCTGGGGGATGATCCCCCAGACCCGCATAATGTCCTCGTCGCGCCCCGCCTATCTGTAGTGCGGTTCGCCGAAGGGATCCCCTGCTTTTACCCTTTCCCTTCTTGCCCGAATCCGCCGCCTCCGGGTGTCTCGATCACAAACACATCCCCCGTCTCCAACTGCGCCGTCGCCGTCGCGCCCAGTTCCTCGACCGAGCCATTGGCGCGCTCGATCCGGTTGCGCCCCGGCTCGCCGTCCGCGCCGCCCGAGAGACCGAAAGGCGAAGTCCTGCGCCGCTGCGAGAGGATGCCCGCCTGCATCGGCTCCAGAAACCGCACGCGCCGGGTGGCGCCGTCGCCGCCCTTGTGTGCGCCCTCACCGCCCGAGCCGCGCCGGATCGAGAATTCCTCCAGCAGCACCGGATAGTTGTTTTCCAGCACCTCGGGATCGGTAAGGCGGCTGTTGGTCATGTGGGTCTGCACCACCGGCGTGCCGTCGAAATCCGGCCCCGCGCCCGAACCGCCCGAGATCGTCTCGTAATACTGATAGCGGGCATTGCCGAAAGTGAAGTTGTTCATCGTCCCCTGCGAGGCGGCCATGGCGCCCAGCGCGCCGAACAGCGCGTCGGTGATCGCCTGACTCGTCTCGACATTGCCCGCGACGACGGCGGCCGGGGCCTTGGGATAGAGCATCGAGCCTTCCGGCACCCGCAAGGTGATCGGCCGCAGGCAGCCCTCGTTCATCGGCACCGCATCATCGATCAGCGTGCGCACGACATAGAGCACCGCCGCGCGCACGACCGGCAGCGGGGCGTTGAAATTGTCGGGAAGCTGGGCGCTGGTGCCGGCGAAGTCGATGGTCGCCCCGCCTGCGGTGCGGTCGATGGTGACGGAGACCGCGATCTCGGCGCCGTTGTCCATCGGCACCCGGAAATGGCCCTCCTGAAGCCGCTCGATCAGCGCGCGGACGGCCTGTTCGGCATGGGCCTGCGCGTGGGCCATGTAGGCGTCCACCGCCTCGCGTCCCTGCTCGCGCGCAACGCGGCGCAGTTCGGAGGCGCCGCGCTGGCAGGCGGCGAGCTGGGCGCGCAAGTCGGCAAGGTTCTGCTCGATGGCGCGCGAGGGGTGCGGGCCGGAGGCGAGCAGTTCGCGCAGCGGGGCTTCCTGAAGCGTCCCGCGATCGACCAGCAGCACGTTGTCGATCAACACGCCCTCTTCGTCCAGCGAACGCGAGCCCGGCGGCATCGAGCCGGGGCTGATCCCGCCGATATCGGCATGGTGCCCGCGCGCGGCGACGAACCAGGCAGGAACCGTCTCGCCTTCGATAAAGACGGGCATGACCACGGTAATGTCGGGCAGATGGGTGCCGCCATCGTAAGGCGCATTGAGGACATAGGCGTCGCCGGGCAGGATTCCGCGCCCGTCCCTTGGCCCACCCTTCCCATCCCCGCGCCGCTGGAGGATCGTGCGCACGCTCTCCCCCATGGAGCCCAGATGCACCGGCATGTGCGGCGCATTGGCGACGAGATTGCCCGCGCGGTCGAACAGCGCGCAGGAGAAGTCCAGCCGTTCGCGGATGTTCACCGAACTGGCCGAATGCTGGAGCGCCGCGCCCATTTCCTCGGCAATCGCCATGAACAGCGCGCCCATGATTTCGAGGCGCACCGGATCGCATTCGGTCGAGAGATCGGCCTGCACCTGCTGCGGCGCATCACGGGTGAGAATCAGGTTGCCGACATGATCGACACGCACGCGCCAGCCGGGTTCGACGACGGTGGTGGAAACGTCATCGACCACCAGCAGCGGGCCATCGGCCTCGAAGCCCTCGGCCAGCCCCTCGCGCAGATAGAGCGGCACCCGGTGGTGCGCGCCCTGCGTCCAGAGATCGACCTGCTCGGCCGCAGGCGAGGATTCGGCGGGAAGAACCAGCGTCGCGCCGCCGCCGGAATGACCGGCGTGGACCGCCTCCACCCGCAGTGTTTCGCCGATAAGCTGCTCGCCCGCGCCGAAGCCGAAGCGCTGGTGCCAGCCCTCGCTGAAGGCCTCGCGCATGGCATCGAGCGAGCCTACCGGCACTTCGATGGCATTGTCGCTGCCCTTGGGCCGCACGGCCAGCGCCGCCTCGATGGCGATTTCCTCCGGGGCGATGCCCTGTGCAGCCAGCGCCGCCCTTGCCTCATCGCCAAGAACCGCAACCGCAGCGTCGAGTGACCTCATCGCGTCACTTTCCAGCGGCAGCGACAAGGTCTGCTGGCGCAGCATCCGCCGATCCGCGAGGCCCATGCCATAGGCCGAGAGCACCGAGGCGAGCGGGTGGCAGAGCACACTGGTCACGCCCAGCGCATCGGCCACCTTGCAGGCGTGCTGGCCGCCCGCGCCGCCGAACGTCACCAGCGCCGCGCGGGTCATGTCGTGGCCGCGCCGCAGCGAGACCGTCTTGATGGCATTAGCCATGTTGGCGACGGCGATTTCCAGGAAGCCTTCCGCCGCCTGCTCGCGCGTCAGTTCACGGCCCGTAGCGGCGCGGACTTCGGCCAAGACTTCGTCCATCCGCGCCTCGGCCGCGGCAAGGTCGAGCGGTTCGTTGCCTTCGGGACCGAAGACATGCGGGAAATGTTCAGGCCGCAGCTTGCCGAGCAGCAGGTTGCAATCGGTCACCGCCAGCGGGCCGCCGCGCCGATAGCAGGCCGGGCCGGGCACCGCGCCGGCACTCTCCGGCCCGACGAGGAAGCGCGCGCCGTCGAAGCGGCAGATCGATCCGCCGCCCGCTGCCACCGTCTCGATCCGCATCATCGGTACGCGCACGCGGGCGCCAGCCACGCGCGTCTCGCTGTCGCGCTCGTAGGCCCCGGCATAGTGCGACACGTCGGTGGAGGTGCCGCCCATGTCGAAGCCCAGCACATGGTCGAACCCAGCCTCTTTGGCGATGGCCGCCATGCCGACGATGCCGCCCGCCGGACCGGAGAGGATCGCGTCCTTGCCAGCAAAAGCGTCACCCGTGGTGAGCCCGCCGCTCGACTGCATGTAGAGCGCGGAGACCTTGAGCCCCAGCCCCGCCTCCAGCCCCGCGACATAGCGGGCCAGCACCGGCGAAAGGTTGGCGTCCACCACGGTGGTATCGCCGCGCGCGATCAGCTTGATCAGCGGGGCAACCTCGTGACTGACCGAGACTTGCGTAAAGCCGATCTCCCGCGCGAGATCGGCCAGCGCCGCCTCGTGCGCCTTGTGGCGATAGCCGTGCATCAGCACCACGGCCACGGCGCGCAGCCCCGCGTCGGAGTGGCGTTGCAGGCCCGCACGCGCCGCGCCCAGATCGAGCGGGCGGTGGACCGTGCCATCGGCGCCGACACGCTCGTCGATTTCCAACACGGCGGAATTGAGCGGGTCGGGCAGGACGATATGGCGCGCGAAGATGTCGGGCCGCTCCTGCGTGCCGATCTTCAGCGCATCGCCGAAGCCGCGCGTGATCGCCAGCAGCACCGGCTCGCCCTTGCCTTCGAGCAGCGCATTGGTGGCGACGGTGGTGCCCAGTCGCAGTTCGGCTTCGGGAAGGTCTCCCTCCGCCGTGCCGGTCAGCCGCCGCATCGCTTCGACGGCGGCATCGTCATAGCGGCCGGGGTCTTCGGAGAGCAGCTTCAGCCGCCTGAACCCGCCATCGGGCGCGCGCGCCACGACGTCGGTGAAGGTTCCGCCACGATCGACCCAGAATTGCCACTTGTTCATGGCCCCGCTTCATGACGGCACCTTGGCCGCGAGGGAAGGCGGAAAGGGAAAACTCTTTTATGAGAAGCGCGTTATCGGAAGCCTTGGGCCAGCCAGTCCTGCGCCAGCCCCGCCAGGAAGGCGGCGCCGCGCGGCAGGGCGCTTTCGTCCACCATCATCCGGGTGGAGTGGATGCCACAGCAGTGCTTCCAGTCCGCCCCTTCCGGTGCGACGCCCAGGAAGAACATGGCGCCCGGCACCTTTTCCAGCACATAGGCGAAATCCTCGGCGCCCATGATCGGATCGGGCAAGCGGCGGAATGCCTGCTCGCCGAACAGACCCTGCGCCACGCTTTCGCCGAAGGAGACGGCGCGCTGATCGCAGACCGTCACCGGGAAGCCTTCCAAAATCGTCGTTTCGCCGGTCAGTCCGTGAGCCCCGGCGATCCCGGCGACCAGCCGCGGCAATTCGTCCTTGAGACGCGCCCGGTTCTCCGCCGAAAGCGTGCGCATGGTGCCGGTGAGCTTCGCACTGTCGGGGATGACGTTGTGGGCGCTGCCCGCCTCGATCCTGGCGATCGTCACGACGACCGGATCGAACACGCTGAAACGCCGCGCCACCATGGTCTGGATCGCCGAGACCACCTCGCAGGCGACCGGCACCGGGTCCACCGCATCGTGCGGCATCGAGGCATGACCGCCCCGGCCGGTGACGGTGATCCGCAGTTCGTCCGCCGCCGCCATCAGCGGCCCGGCCCGGCCGCCGATCACGCCGTGCGGGGCATTAGGCATGATGTGCAGCGCGAAGGCGGCATCGGGCAGCGCGCGATCGAAGCCGTCGCCGCCGAGCAGGCCGTCCTCCAGCATGAAGCGCGCGCCGTGGTGGCCTTCCTCGCCCGGCTGGAACATGAAGCGGACCTCGCCGGTCAGGCTCGCGGCCCGGGCCGCGAGGATCTCGGCCGCGCCCGCAAGCATGGCGACATGGGTATCATGGCCGCAGGCATGCATCAGCCCGGGAACGGTCGAGGCGAAATCCAGCCCGGTCTCTTCGGGCATGGGCAGGGCATCGGTGTCGCCGCGCAGCAGCACGCAGCCGCCCGCCCCCGCGCCGCCCTTCAGCGTGGCGACAAGGCCGGTGGTCGAGGGCCCCTCGCGCCATTCGAGCGGGAGATGGGCCAGCGCCGTGCGGATCTTGTCGCGCGTCCGGGGATTGTGCAGGCCGATTTCCGGCTCGGCATGGATGGCGCGGCGCAGCGCGACAATGCGCTCGGCGAGGCCCAGGGCCTCTTCGGTCAGGGTGTTCGCGGTCGATAGCATCGCCGCATGATACCCCTCCGATGTCGTTTGGAAAGGTAGACGGGAACTCAGCCTGCCGAATCGGCTACCGGCAGATCGTCCTCCGGGTCAGGCGAGATGCTGATCTCGTTGCGGTCGATCTGCTGGAGCGTCCGCCAAGCCATGAGGCCCATGGCGATGTAGGACACCGCGCCGCCGACCGCGACGGCCCAGGCCGCCCCGCTCGGGCCGACCGGCAGCAGGAACACCAGCCCGATGGCCATGGCGATCAGCGCAATGAGGCGGGCCACCAGCGAATGGCGCGCGCGGCCCGTGGCATGGAGCACCGGTTCGAAGGCAACACTGGCCAGGTCGAAGCAGGCCGCCAGGGTCAGCGGCACGAGAATCGCCGCGCCTTGTTCGAAATCGTCGCCGCCGATAACTTCCAGCATCTGCTTGCCCAGCAGCACCGCCACGGTCACCACGACGATCCCGGCCAGACCCGCGATCTTGCTGGTCTGGAGTGCGAGCTTGCGGAATTCCGACGCTTCCGAGGCAACCCGCGCGCGTGCCACTTCGGCATAGACGGAGCGGGTCAGCAGCGAGGACAGCTTGCTCAGGGCCTGCGAAATCTGCGAGGCGAGGCGATAGAGGCCCGCCGCCTTGGTGCCGACCCAGGCGCCGACGATCAGCAGCGGCCCGTTCTTCATGGCGGCATCGAGCGTGGAAGCCACGTATGTCTGCAGGAAGAAGCGGGTAACGCCCGGATTCTCGTCGATCGCCTTGCGCCAGTTGCGCAAGTTCGCGAAGTTCACCGCAGCCGGACAGAGGCGCCGCGCCATGATCCAGTAGAGTATGGCCTCGACGATATCGATCGCCGCCCAGGCGAACAGGAAGCGCCCGACGCTCGGCCCGGTCAGCCAGATCACCAGCGAAGCCGCCAGACGGCCGCTGGGCACGATCGCCTCGACATAGACAGCCATGTCGAAGCGGTTGAGCGCACGCACGATCCCCGTCGGCGCGGAAACCAGCGCCCAGAGCGAGCCGACGCAGAACCAGAAGGCGACGTCGATGAAATGCGGATTGAGATCCAGCATATGGGCGAAGCCGTAGATCAGGATCGCCGCGAGACCGCAGCCGAGCACGGCGCCCACGCCGTCCAGCAGCCCGCACAGCATGCCGAGACGGCCGAGCTTGCCCCAGTCCTTGGCATGGACGTGCTCGCTGCCGTAGCGCACAACCACGCGCCAGGTCTGGAAGCTGGCCAGCGCGATCAGCGCCTGCGCAGTCCCGAAGATCAGCGAGAAGTGGCCGAAATCCTTGAGGCCGAGCGATCGCGTCTGGATGGCAAGATAGGCCAGGCCGCAAACGGCGCCGAAACCCTTGCCGCCCAGCAGCCAGGCCGTGTTCTGTAGGATCCGCCCTAGTGGAGATTTGCTCTCGCGGCGGTGAAATTTGGCGGACATTGCGGCTGCATGTGAACGAGGGGGAGGAGACTTGCAAGCTGTGGCGATCAGGGATTTCCCCATGCTGAATGAATCTCCGCTTGCCTGGCGGGTTTGCGGGATTCTGTTTGAAAATCCGCCGCGGGCGGATTTTGGCGGCACCGGCCCCCAAAGTTTCTAAGGCGCCCCACCCGACCTCCCACGAGTGTATCCTGATGGGAGGTCGGGTGGGGGAGAGGGCCGGTGCCGCCAGAAAATGCCCCCCGGGCATTTCCAAAACGCCTCTAAATCCCTAGATGCGTGGCCATTCCTCCCAATCACGAAGCGCGAAACTCCATGATCGAACACGCCATCCTCCTCAGCGCCGGCCAGGGCTCGCGCCTGCTTCCGCTCACGGCCGAGCGGCCCAAGTGCATGATCGACTTCTCCGGCAAGTCGCTGATCGAATGGCAGATCGAGATGCTGGCGCGCGGGGGCGTGAAGCGGATCGACGTCGTCACCGGCTTCATGACCGACATGCTGGAAGCGCACCTGAGCGCGATTCACGATCCCCGCGTCGAGATCAACATCCGCTTCAATCCGTTCTTCAAGGTGGCCGACAACCTCGGCTCATGCTGGATCGCGCGCGAGGCGATGCGCGGCGACTTCCTGATTCTCAACGGCGATACCCTCGTTTCGGAGGAAATCGTCAATCGCGTGCAGCAGGGCGCGACCGACGCCGAGGGCAAGACCTGGCCGATCACCGTCACCGTGGACGTGAAGGCGGAAGGCTACGACAGCGACGACATGAAAGTGGAACGCGAGGCCGACGGCCGGCTGGTCCATATCGGCAAGACGCTGACCGCCGCGCAGTCCAACTCCGAATCGATCGGCTTCCTGGCCTTCCGCGGCGAAGGCGCAGACCTGTTCCGCGAAACCGTCCGCCAGGCGATGCGCACGCCCGAGGGCGTCCAGCACTGGTATCTCAAGGTGATCGATTCGATCGCGCCCACCGGCAAGGTCGGCACCGTCTCGATCGAGGGGCTGGACTGGGCCGAAGTCGACTTCCTCAACGATATCGAGATCGCGACGAAGCTGACCGACACCTGGTGAGGGGGGCCGCCGAGGGGGCTTCGACAGGCTCAGCCTGAGCGGAATTCAGCGACCTGCTTTCAAAACCGCTCAGGCTGAGCCTGTCGAAGCCCCCTCGGCGGGGCACCGCGTATCAGGCAAACGCGCCTTTCAACCAAGCCACTAGCGCAGCCAACTCGTCGCCCTCCAGCGCCACGGCATGCCCGAGATCGGGCACCTTGGGCCAGCCGCAGTCCACGAACTCGCGCCCCTGCCACTCGCGCGCGCCTTCATAGCGGGGGATGACGTGGAAGTGGACGTGAGGGTCCACCATCATCAGCATCAGGTAATTGAGCCGGGCATAACCGACCGCCTCCGCCAGCGCCGCCTCGATGGCGGCGGTGACGGTCTTCAGCTCGGCATGCGCCTCCGCGGCAAGATCACCGAAGGCCGTTGCGTCGGACTTGGCCGCCAGCACCAGCGAACCCAGCGTCGGCTGCGCAGGCCGGGCGAGCACCACCCAATGCGCGAATTCCGCGACGAGCGTATGCGGATAGCCGAACTTCTCGATCGTCGCGTTCATCGTCGTTTTCCCTTCAGGCGTCCGAAAGCCAGGACGTGATCGTACCGCCCCGCGCGCGAACGATCCATGCCTGGACCAGCCGTACCGCATGTATGAGGCAGGAAATCGCCGTCCACCAGGCCACCGCGATCAGGCCGATGTCGGGGCGCGAGAACAGCATGGCCACGAACAGGATCACCATGTTCGGATTGCGGCGCGCGGTGATCAGGCGGAACTGGCTATCGAACTTGCGCCAGACATGGATGTGCATCAGCCCGTTCTGCTTCATGAACAGGCCCTCGATCAGGCGCTGCACCACATAGCCGCCCTGAATCGCGCCCTGCACCCACCAGAAGGTCGCATCGTCATAGGCCAGGCCCCAGGTCGCGAGGCCGGTGGCCCAGAACCACCACCAGAACGGCGGGTGGACCAGGTCCATGCCGTGATCGGCGACATTGCCCCATTCCGACGAGGTGATGGTACAGCGCGCGAGCTTGCCGTCCACGGTATCGAGCACCATGAAGGCCAGTCCCAGCGCCATGCCCAGCCAGTAATGGCCATAGGCGAAGAGCACGGTGGCCAGCACGCAGAACACCGCGCCCACTGCGGTCACCATGTTCGGCGTGATGTGGGCCTTGGCGCAGATCCGCGTCAGCACCAGCGCCCATTCCGGCCAGAGGTACTTGGTCAGCACGTCGGTGACGCCCTTGTAGGCACCGAAGTAGCTGGCCCGCTCGATCGTGCGGACCGAGCCGGGGGTGAGCGCCATCAGGAACGGCGTCTCGCGCTTGCGCAGCTGCTTGTTCTCGATCGTCGGCCCGCTCTCATAAGCCACGACATCGAGGCCGGCGGTGTCGGCCAGCGGCCGGCCGGCAGCCATGGCCTCGGCGATTCGCGAGGCCTGGGCGGCGTCGGCGGCATGGGCAAGCGCGGGGACGCCGCCGAGCGTCAGCACCATGCCGCTGCGCGATGTGACGTATTTGAACCAGGCGGGATCCCACGCAAAAGCGGCATTCGACAGGATGGATGGCCCTTGCGCGATCCTCCCCGGGGAGGACGAATCAGGATGGGCGCCATTGGCGCGGGCGATCCGCGCGACGCGTTCGGCCATTGTCAGACCCCAGAGCTTGACCGGGTTCACGCCGATGGTGGCGACGGGAAGGAGATTGTCATGTTCGACCATGTTTCCGGCCGTAATCCGTCGCTTCGCCATAGGCAACGGCGCCGCTTGCGTAAAATGCGGCAGATTTTGCCGGACTTGCAAGTGGCGTAAAAACGCCATACAACTGTAACCTTAATGTGTCAGTGAATGTTTCCTGATGATTTTTCCACATGGGATCCCTACATAGGCTTCCGTGTACGGAACCATCTACGAATTCGAAACGCTGCCGACTTTCGGTGAGCAAGGCAAGCGCAAGGCCACCGGCCCGGCGCGCGTGGCCCGTCGTGGTCGCGCCGTTCCCCTCGTCGGCATCATCCGCAATCCCCGCAGCCATCGCAACAAGGGCCACGCGCCCGAGATGGCGGATTGCTCCAACATCCTGACAGAGACTCCGCGCACCCGCGCAGAACTGTTCGGCGTGCTCGACGGCTTCGCCCGCCGCGGCATCGACTACCTGGTGGTCGATGGCGGCGACGGCACCGTGCGCGACGTGCTGACCTGCGGCGCGGAGATCTTCGGAGACGAATGGCCCACCTTCATGGTCCTGCCCAAGGGCAAGACCAATGCGCTCGCCATCGACATCGGCCTGCCGACCCACTGGTCGCTCACCGAAGCCATGGCCGCTGCGCACAAGGGCAAGACCGTGACCCGCCGTCCGCTGCGCATCTCGTCGCGGGACGCGAACAGCGGCAGTGTCCAGGGCTTCATCCTCGGCACCGGCGCCTTCTCGCTCGCCACCGAGGCCGGGCAGGGAGCGCATCGCCGCGGCGCCTTCAACAGCTTCGCGGTCGGCCTGAGCGTGCTCTGGAGCATTTTCCAGACGCTGTTCGGCCGCAAGGGCAATCCCTGGCGTTCCTGCACGCCGATGCGCCTGATCGACCGTCATACCGGCCGCGACCTTCCTTACGAAGGCTCGGGCCACGCCGACGAACGCTTCATGGCCGTCGCCACCACGTTCGAGAAGTTCCCCCTCGGCGCGCGCCCCTTCGGTCGCCACGTCGCCCCCGGCATGAAGCTGGGCGTGATCGACTGGCCGGTGCGCTGGATCATCGCCCTGCTGCCCGCGATCCTCTATTTCGGTCTGGGCGGCAAGTTCCTGGAACGCCGCGGCACCCATCGCCTGAGCGCCAGCGCGGTGGATCTGGAACTTGGCGGCTCGTTCATTCTCGACGGCGAGTCCTTCCCTGGTGGCAACTACGTGCTTGAGGAAGGGCCTCAGCTGACCTTCGTGGTCCCCTGATTCCCAGGGTTCCTGCGAACTCGTTTTTTGACGAAACATGGCACCGGCGCTTGATTTCAGGCGGCCGGTGCCCGAGCATGACGACATGACCCAAGATCTGGAAGGGCGCGTAAGCCAGGCGCTGCAACGCGCCGTCGTGCCCGAAGTCCGCGCTTTCGCGCAGCGGCTGGCGCTTGCTGCCAATAATACCGTGGCCGTGCTGTTCTACGGCTCGAACCTGCGCACCGGATCGCTCGAAGGCGTGCTGGACTTCTACGTCCTCACCGAAGGCCCGCAGGTCGAGAAGATCTGGCCGCGCGTCAGCTATCACGAGTGGACCTTCGAAGGCGTGCCTTTGCGCGCCAAAGTGGCGACCATGTCGCTCGAAACCTTCCGCGCCGCCGCTGCGGGCGAGTTGCTCGACACCACGATCTGGGCCCGCTTCGTCCAGCCGAGCGGGATCGCCTGGCAGCGTGACGAAGCCGCGCTTGGCCGTGTCGCCTCCGCCGTATCCGGCGCCGCCCGCACGGCCGCCCGGCTGGCCGTGGCACTCGGCCCGGAAACGGGCACTTCCGAGGATTACTGGCGCGCCCTGTTCCGCGCCACTTACGCGGCGGAATTCCGGGTGGAAAAGGCCGGACGCGAGGATTCGATCCTCTCGGTGAACCGCGAGCATTTCGGCGGCCTGCTGCCGCTCGCCCTCACGGCCGACGACATCGCTTTCGAACGCCTGCCCAGCGGCAGCCTGCGCCCGCAGCTTTCCCCGCGCGAGCGCAGCCGCACCCTGGCCTGGTGGAAGCGCCGCCAGCGGCTGGGCAAGCCCTACAACGTCCTGCGCCTGCTCAAGGCCTCGACCACTTTCGAAGGCGCGGCCCGCTACGCCGCGTGGAAGATCGAACGCCATACCGGCGTCCCCGTGGCCATTACCCCATGGCGGGAACGACATCCTGTGCTGTCCGCACCCGGCGTGCTCTGGCATGTCTGGCGCGCAAAGAAGGCGATGGAGCGCCGACCCGCATGATGCCCGCAGCCCTGATTCTCGCAGGATCCCGCCCCGGCGCGCCCGATCCGGTCGCGGCGGCGGAAGGCCTCAACCACAAGGCCCTGGTCGAACTGGAGGGCAAGCCGATGCTCGCCCATGTCGCCCAGGCGCTGCGCGATGCCGGAATCGCGCGGCTGGCGGTCGTCGCCAACGATCCTGCGGTCCTGGCCCTCGCCGAACTGCTCGGCTGCGAAACGATACCCGCCGAGGCCGGTCCCAGCGCCAGCGTCGCGGCGGGCTTCGCCCGGCTCGGGGCGCCGATGCTGGTGACGACTTCCGACCATGCCCTGCTACGCGGCCAGTGGGTGCGGGACTTTCTGGACGACACCCCCGAGGATGCCGACGTCGCGGTCCTGCTGGCACGGCGCGAGGCGATCGAGCAGGCCATGCCGGGATCGCGGCGCACCTACTTGCGCTTTGCCGACGGCCACTGGTCGGGCTGCAACCTCTTCCTGCTGAAGACCCGGCATGCCGAAGCCGCGATCGAGACGTGGAAGCTGGTCGAAGCCGATCGCAAGCGCCCCTGGCGCATAGCCGCGCGGCTAGGCCTGGGCATGCTCGCAAGCTACGCGCTGGGCCGCCTCACGCTTTCCGCCGCGCTGGCAAGGCTGGGCGCGAAGATCGGCCTCAAGGCCCGCCTCGTCGCGGCGCGCGACGGGCTTGCCGCCGTCGATGTGGACAAGCCCTCCGACCTCGTGGATGCTCGCGCGATCCTGGCGAAGCGGAACAACGGCTTGAACTAGCGATCCCGTCATCCTGAACTTGTTTCAGGATCCATTTCCGACCATCGACGGCGGCTTGATCGGCAAAATGGATCCTGAAACAAGTTCAGGATGACGTATTTCCGTTAGCCCGGAGTTCGCACTACAAGTCCCGTTCGGCCCTGCCTCACATATAGCGCATCTGGATGCGGATCGACTTCACCTCATGGCCCACCGGCACGCCGACCTTGGTGTAGCTCGGCTTGCCGAGGTTGAAGATGTTGATCGAAGGATTGTTCGACATCGCGCCGCCGTCGGAGCCGAGATCGGTCTTGCCGTTGCCGTTCACGTCGTGGCGCACGGCGATGCCGTAAGTGCCCGAGGCCGGAACCGGCACGCAGAACGTCATCGTCCCCGCCTTGGCCGGTGCCTCGATCCGCTTCAGCCACTTGCCCTTGGCGAGCCATTCGGCCGACGTGGCGCGGTAGGACTGGACACGCATCCGCCCTTCGGACGACTTGATCCCGTCCACGGTAACCATGATTGCGGGGCCGCCGCCGGAGCGGCACTGGCTCATGTCGTTGCGGACCTCGTCACGATACTGGGCCGCGGCAGGCGTCGATACCGTCGCCGTAACCGCCAGGGCGGCAAGCCCGGCTGCAACCATCGCGGGCACCTTGGGGAACTTCAACATCATCTCCGTTTCCATCATGCATCACGGCACAAGTCCATGAAATACCGGCGCCGCACTGCCATCCGGGCCGTGAATGCACTCTGAATTGGCAATTCACAATGGCTCACAACGGGTCTCACGCCGGATCGCGCGCCGCCGCGGCCCGGCGGAATTACGGGACTTCCTCCATATGGCGTGTGGAAAACGGGCGGCCTGCGCTTGTACCCCCAATATCTGGTGCCCTATCCTTCGCATCGAGGAGTACCGTTCTTTACCATGACCACGCCGCTGATCTCGCCCTCCATCCTGTCCGCCGACTTCGCCCGCCTGGGTGAGGAAGTCCGCGCGATCGACGAAGCCGGAGCCGACTGGATCCACGTCGATGTCATGGACGGCCACTTCGTGCCCAACATCACCATCGGCCCCGCCGTGGTGAAGGCGCTGCGCCCGCATTCCGCCAAAGTCTTCGACGTCCACCTGATGATCTCTCCGGTAGACGCCTATCTCGAAGCCTTTGCCGATGCCGGCGCGGACTATATCACCGTTCACCCCGAGGCCGGTCCCCACGTCCACCGCACGGTGCAGACGATCCGAAACCTCGGCAAGAAGGCGGGCATCTCGCTCAATCCGGCCACGCCTGCCAAGATGCTGGACTATCTGATCGACGAGATCGACCTGGTCCTGATCATGAGCGTGAACCCCGGATTCGGCGGTCAGAGCTTCATTTCCAGCCAGCTTCGCAAGATCGAGGCCGTGCGCAAGATGATCGACAAGTCGGGCCGCGACATTCGCCTCGAAGTGGACGGCGGCGTCGATGCCAAGACCGCGCCGCTCTGCGTGGCGGCAGGCGCCGACGTACTGGTGGCCGGTTCCGCGACCTTCCGCGGCGGGCCTTCGCAGTACGCCGCCAATATTCGCGCCCTGAAGGGCCTCGACTGAAACGGGAAGGCCTGAAACGGGGAGCCCGGATGCCCGAGTCCGCGTTTTCCGATCGGGAACACAGGAGGGCTTCCGGCGCTTCCTGCTGGGGACATGTCACGGGACGGGCGCGAGGAGGCTGCCTTGAATCAAAGCGTTAGCGGATCTCCGGCCCTCCAGGATGCAACCGATTTCGGTGCCGAGTCCGGCCATCCCGATATCACGGCCCCCGATATCACCACTACCGACATCACCGCTTTTGCCTCCGACCTCCACGATGCCGACTTCCTGCCGCCGCGCGCGGAACCGCAGGAAGTCGCCCAGATCGACGGCAGCCGGGCGCTGGCACTGGCCGATTTCTCGCCGCCCTCGGTCGGCCCGGGCGAGCGGCTGATCCGCTTCGCCTATCGGCTGGGCATTCCCGGATCGGTGCTGTCCGCGCCGATGGGCAAGAAGGCGCGCACTCGCCTGCTGGCCACCGTCAGCAATACCCTGCCCGGCCATGCCGCGGCGGGAACGGCGCTCAGGGCCGGGCACTTCCTGATCCACGGCGCCAAGACCGCGATCGCCCAGGTCGACTATGCCGGACCCTCCCGCGTCACGCCGCCGCTGGAGCGCGTGGTCCACAGCTTCTCCTGGCTGACCGATCTCGAAGCCTGCGCCCCGCGCGAACAGGGCATCGGCGTGGCCGAGCGCATTCTCACCGCCTGGCTCCAGGCCAATCCCAAGCCCCCCGCCAAGCCCGGCAAGGGCCCGGCCTGGGATGTCGGCAATACCGGCGCGCGGCTGATGAACTGGCTGGCCCACGCCCCGCTGATCCTCTCGGGCGAGAAGGCCCTGCGCAACCGCACCCTTGCGCATATTTCCGAAACCGCCCGCTGGCTGGACCGCCATGTCGGCCGCGCCGAGGACGAACTGGCCGCCGTTGCCGGGTGGAGCGCGATCGTCGCCGCCGGGCTGCTGCTGCCGGAGGGACGCCCGCGCCGCCTCTATGGCGAGGCCGGGCTCATCAAGGCGCTCGGCGAACTGATCGGCGACGACGGCGGGGTGCTTTCGCGCAGCCCGCTTGCGCAGATGGAGGCGATCGCGCTGCTCGTACGGCTGCGCAACTGCTATCACGCCACCCGCCGCGATGCGCCGCGCGCGGTGGAGCGGGTGATCGAACTGCTGGTGCCGCCGCTGCTCGCGCTGACTCATGGCGACGGCTCGCTGGGATCCTGGCAAGGCGGCTGGGCGGTCGATGGCGAGGACGTCAATGCCCTCGTCAAGGCCACCGGCGTGCGCACCCGTCCGCTGCGCGAAGTGCGCCAGTGGGGCTACCAGCGCGTGCTCGCCCACAAGTCCATCCTCCAGTTCGATACCGCGCCGCCGCCGCTCCCGGCCCATGCCCGCTACGGCTGCGCCTCCACGCTGGCGTTCGAGATGTCGCATTCCGGCCACCGCCTGATCGTCAACTGCGGCGGCTCGGCCAGCGGCGGCGGCCTGGTGCCGGTGCGCCTCGAACAGGGCCTGCGCGCCACGGCCGCCCATTCGACCCTGACGCTGGACGATGCCAATTCCACCGCCGTCCTCATCAACGGCGCGATCGGCGGCGGCGTCAGCGAAGTCGATATCGATCGCAAGACGCTGGTGCAGGAAAACGGCGGCAACGCCACCCGGATCGAGGCCAGCCACAACGGCTACGAGGCGCGCTACGGCCTCACCCACCGCCGCATCCTGATCCTGCGCGACGACGGCAGCGAGCTTCGCGGCGAAGACGTGCTGATCCCGGCGGGGCGCAAGGGCCATCGCGGCAAGGTGGGCTTTGCCATCCGCTTCCACCTGGGCGCCGATGTCGAAGTGCTCCTCACCGAGGATGGACAGGGCGCGGGCATGGCCCTGCCCGACGGCAGCCTCTGGCAGTTCCGCAGCAGCGCCGGCGAGGTTACGCTGGAGGATTCGCTCTGGGTGGACGGCCAGGGCCGACCCCAGGCGACGCAGCAACTGGTGATCCAGGGAATGGTCTCGCGAGGAGGCGGTAATTTCGGCTGGCTTATCAAGAAAATGGGGTGAACTGCCGCGACGAGCCCCACGGCTTGTGGCACCCTGACCTTGCGGGAGCTTTGCGGCCCCCTTGCGGACTCGTTGCCGGCGACCTAGAGCGCGCGCAAAATCCCTAGTCCGCCAGTCCAGAACGAGGCCGTTTTCATGACCGATACCGTCCAGATCCGCCGCGCATTGCTTTCGGTTTCCGACAAGACCGGCCTCGCCGATCTGGGCAAGGCGCTCGCCGCGCGCGGGGTGGAGCTGGTGTCCACCGGCGGCACCGCCAAGGCGCTCCGCGATGCCGGTCTGGACGTGAAGGACATTTCGGAAATCACCGATTTCCCCGAGATGATGGACGGCCGCGTCAAGACGCTGCACCCCAAGGTCCACGGGGGCCTGCTGGCCGTGCGCGACAACCCGGAACATGCGCAGGCCATGGCCGATCACGCGATCGGCGCGATCGACCTCGTCGTCGTCAACCTCTACCCCTTTGAAGCGACCGTCGCCAAGGGCGCCGACCGTGACGAAGTGATCGAGAACATCGACATCGGCGGCCCGTCGATGGTGCGTTCGGCCGCGAAGAACCATGCCTTCGTCGCTATCGTCACCGATCCCAAGGACTACGACGGCCTGCTGGCGGAACTGGAAACCACGGATGGCGGCACCGCGCTGGCCTTCCGCAAGCTGCTGGCCGCGCGCGCCTTCGCGCAGACCGCCGCTTACGATTCGATGATCTCGCAGTGGTTCGCTTTCGCCGATCAGGGCCTTGAGTTCCCCGAGATGCTCAGCGTCAACGGCCGCCTCTCCACCACCCTGCGCTACGGCGAGAACCCGCACCAGAAGGCCGCGCTCTACACGCCCGTAGGCCCCTTCACCAAGGGCCTCGCCCAAGGCGAACAGGTGCAGGGCAAGGAACTGTCCTACAACAACTACAACGACGCCGACGCCGCCTTCGAACTCGCCGCCGAGTTCAAGGGCCAGGATCCGGCCGTCGTCATCGTCAAGCACGCCAATCCCTGCGGCGTGGCGCAAGGGTCCAGCCTGCTGGAAGCCTGGCAGGGCGCGCTGGCCTGTGACGACGTATCGGCCTTCGGCGGCATCGTCGCGGTGAACACCACGCTCGACGGCGCCACGGCCGAGGCGATCTGCCAGATCTTCACCGAAGTGGTCGTCGCCCCCGATGCCGACGAGGACGCGCGCGCCTTCTTCGCCAAGAAGAAGAACCTGCGCCTGCTGCTGACCGGCGACCTGCCCGATCCGCGCCGCGCCGGCCTGCTGGTGCGCCAGATCACCGGCGGCCTGCTGGTGCAGAACCGCGACAGCGGCGCCATCGGCTTCGACGATCTCAAAGTCGTGACCAAGCGCGCGCCGACCGACCAGGAACTGAAGGACTGCCTGTTCGCCTGGACGGTGGCCCGCCACGTCAAGTCCAACGCGATCGTCTATGCCAAGGACGGCGTCACCGCCGGCATCGGCGCAGGCCAGATGAACCGCCGCGATTCCTCGCGCATCGCCGCGATGAAGGCGGCCGAAGCCGCCGAGAAGTTCGGCTGGGCCCAGGCCCGCACGGTCGGCTCGGCCGTCGCCTCGGACGCCTTCTTCCCCTTCGCGGACGGCCTGCTGGCCGCCGCCGAGGCGGGCGCGACGGCGGTGATCCAGCCGGGCGGCTCGATCCGCGACGATGAAGTCATCGCCGCTGCCGACGAAGCGGGCCTGGCCATGGTCTTCACCGGCATGCGCCACTTCAAGCACTGATCCGGCCCCAGCCGGTCCGACGACGCGAAGGAGACGAATATGTGGCTGATGTGGCTTGGACCGCTCGTCACTGTCGCCTTCCTCGTCGGGCTGGCCACGGCGGCGGTCCTCGTGCGGCTGGGCCGCATTCGCAGGCCTCATCACGTCATCGGCGCGCTCGCCCTGCCCTTTGCCTGCGCGGCGCTGCCGGTAGCGGGGCTGGCCGTGGTCTCGGTCGCCTCGGCCCTGCTTGCAGGCACGACTCATTGACTCAATTGTGACGGTTCCATCGCGATTGGACCGTCCTACCGACCCAGATCAACGGTTCGTCGCAGAATGGGGCGCGGCTCGTCGCCATTCACTGGACGGCAAGGCGATTCGCTCCAAGTGAGCGCCACGCAATCGTTACCATCAACATGAGCTGATTTTCGTCATGGGACTCTTCAAGGCCGACTTCTACCGCTTCTTCGCCCTCGGCTTCGCCGGCGGTGCGCTGCTGGTGCTCGGCGTGATGGGCATCGGCAATCACACGATCGCAGGCGGCATCGTGCCGCCCGCCGAGGCCGCAGCACAGGTCGACTGAGCCGCGAAGGGCGCGCGGGAGCGCTCTCTCCAGCTTTCAATTGCACCCGGCCCTGCCAATGCCCATATGGGCCGCATGGCTAATGCGCATCATCATCACGAACATTCCGGGCACAGCCTTGTAGAGGCCGCCCGCGCCGCTCTTCTCGAAGCCGGCGAACAGTGGACCGAGATGCGCGCCGACGTCTTCGGCGCGCTGGCAGAGCGCGAACGCCCGGCTTCGGCCTACGACCTTGCGGAAAGCGTCTCGGCCCTGCGCGGAAAGCGCGTGGCGCCCAACAGCGTGTACCGCATTCTCGACCTTTTCGTGCGCACCAATCTCGCCCGCAGGGTGGAAAGCGCCAATGCCTATCTGGCCAACAGCCACCCCGGCTGCCAGCACGATTGCATCTTCCTGATCTGCGACGCCTGCGGACAAGCCGTCCACATCGACGATGACAAGCTGACCGGCGCCCTCATCGCCGCCGCCAAGCAGGCCGGTTTCGCGGACGTGCGCCCGGTGGTGGAACTGCGCGGCACTTGCGCAGCCTGTAGCTGACCTGCAACGGGACGGGGCGGCATTTCCCAAACCGTCGTACCCCGTAATACCCTCATCCCATGAGGGTATTTTCCCATGCGATTCCGGCCTTTACCGGTCGCGATCTTGGTCGGCGCTGCCTCCGAAAGTCGCAGCGGAGCAACGTCTCCCACGTTTTTCCTGTCCTTTCGAACCGCACCGGCATATTGCCCAGGGCTTAATTCGACACCAGAACACGTAAAGTGTACAAGCAGACCATGACAGCCAACCCGGCCACGCCGCTCCTCGACACCGTCGACACGCCTGACGATCTCCGCAAGCTGAAGCCTGCCGATCTGCGTCAACTCGCCGACGAACTCCGCACCGAGATGATTTCCGCCGTCGGCCAGACGGGCGGGCACCTCGGCTCGGGCCTCGGCGTGGTCGAACTGACCGTCGCGATCCATTACGTGTTCGAGACGCCAGCGGATCGGCTGATCTGGGACGTGGGCCACCAGGCCTATCCGCACAAGATCCTCACCGGCCGGCGCGAACGTATCCGCACCCTGCGCCAGGGCGGCGGCCTTTCCGGCTTCACCAAGCGTTCGGAAAGCGAATACGACCCCTTCGGCACCGCGCATAGCTCCACCTCGATCTCGGCCGCGCTCGGTTTCGCCGTAGCCAACAAGATCAAGGGCCAGCCGGGCCGCGGCATTGCCGTGATCGGCGACGGCGCGATGAGCGCGGGCATGGCCTACGAGGCGATGAACAACGCCGCCGAGGCTGGAAACCGCCTGATCGTCATCCTCAACGACAACGACATGTCGATCGCGCCGCCCGTCGGCGGCCTCTCGTCCTATCTCGCGCGGCTGGTTTCCTCGGGCCGGTTCCTCGGCCTGCGCGACCTCGCCCGCAAGTTCGCCCGCCGCCTGCCGCGCCCGCTCCACGCCGCCGCCCGCAAGACTGACGAATTCGCCCGC
This sequence comes from Novosphingobium sp. TCA1, assembly GCF_009811895.1. Lineage (NCBI taxonomy): Bacteria > Pseudomonadati > Pseudomonadota > Alphaproteobacteria > Sphingomonadales > Sphingomonadaceae > Novosphingobium > Novosphingobium sp. TCA1. The sequence goes on from NZ_BLJH01000020.1 coordinate 100,059, forward strand.
GGCATGGCCATGGGCGGCACCCTGTTCGAGGAACTGGGCTTCTACTACGTCGGCCCGATCGACGGCCATGACCTCGACGCGCTGGTGCCGGTGCTGGAAAACGTGCGCGATGCCGCCGAAGGGCCGATCCTGGTCCATGTCGTGACCCAGAAGGGCAAGGGCTACGCCCCTGCCGAGGAAGCGGCCGACAAGTATCACGGCGTGCAGAAATTCAACGTCATCACCGGCGAACAGGCCAAGGCCCCGGCGGGCCCGCCCAGCTATACCGGCGTCTTCGCCAAGGCGCTCGTCGCCGAAGCGGAAAAGGACGATCGCATCTGCGCGATCACCGCCGCCATGCCTTCGGGCACCGGGCTGGACAAGTTCGCGCAGCTCTATCCCAAGCGCAGCTTCGACGTCGGCATTGCCGAACAGCACGCGGTCACGTTCGCGGCAGGTCTGGCCGCCCAGGGCATGCGCCCGTTCTGCGCGATCTACTCGACCTTCCTGCAGCGCGCCTTCGACCAGGTCGTCCATGATGTGGCGATCCAGAACCTGCCGGTACGCTTCGCCATCGACCGCGCCGGTCTGGTCGGTGCCGACGGCGCCACCCACGCCGGTTCGTTCGACGTCACTTATCTGGCCACCCTGCCGAACATGGTGGTGATGGCCGCCGCCGACGAGGCGGAACTGGTGCATATGGTCCACACCGCCGCTCAGTATGACGACGGCCCAATCGCCTTCCGCTATCCCCGCGGCAACGGCGTGGGCGTGGACCTGCCGGAAGTCCCGCAGCTTCTGGAAATCGGCAAGGGCCGGGTGGTCCGGGAAGGCTCCAAGGTCGCCCTGCTCTCGCTCGGCACCCGCCTCGGCGAAGCGCTCAAGGCCGCCGATGTGCTGGAGGCAAAGGGCCTTTCCACCACGGTTGCCGACTTGCGCTTCGCCAAGCCGCTCGACACCGACCTCATCCGCAAGCTGATGCTGAGCCACGAAGTGGTGGTGACCGTCGAGGAGGGCGCGATCGGCGGCCTCGGCGCGCATGTGCTGACGATGGCCAGCGACGAAGGCCTGACCGACGCCGGGCTGAGGATTCGCACCATGCGCCTGCCGGACATTTTCCAGGACCACGACAAGCCCGAGGCGCAGTACGACGAGGCCGGGCTCAATGCCCCGCAGATCGTCGACACCGTGCTCAAGGCCCTGCGCCACAACAGCGCGGGCGTGAACGAGGCCCGGGCCTGACGGAACGTTCGTCGTCGGCTTGGCGGTAAGGTAAAAAGGGGCCTTCGGCGATACCGAAGGCCCCTTTTTTTATTACCAGTCGTAAGCCTTGGGCAGGTAAGTCCGATCGAGGCTCTTGTAGCGCTGCCGCAACCGACTCTGGTGATTGTCCAGCGGCTGCTTCACCCCGTCGATATAGACTTCGACCGGGGCCGAGGAGAGTTCCAGCGGGTCACCGTCCCAGAGGACGACATCGCCCACCGCGCCCGGCGCCAGCACGCCCTCTTTCCCGCCCATGCCGCTGATCTCGGCCGGAACCGAGGTGATCGCGGCAAGTGCCTCGCCCCAGGTCAGCCCCGCCGCGCCCGGCAGCTTGCCGAGCGCCACGAGGTTGCCCGCCTGCTGCGCGGCATAGCGCGGCTGGTTACCGCCCGCGAACATGCCGATGGCGACTTTCACGCCCGCCTTCTTCATCCGCCCGACATTGGACTGGGTGGCGGCAAGGCTTTCGAAGCTGGCGGGAAGGTCGCGCAGCGGCATGGTGATGACGGGCACCTTGGCCGCCGCGATCCGGCCGGCCACCAGCCACCCTTCGGTCGCGCCCACGAGAACGAGGTTCAACCCCGGAAACTCGGTCTTGAGCGCCAGCACGCTGCGGATGTCCGCCGCGCGCTCGACCCCGACGTAAAGCGGCTGGCTGCCGCTGAGGACCGGCGCCAGTGCCAGCGCATCGGCGCGGGTGAGCATCGCGTCGCTGCTGCGCGCACCGCTCGGCGCATTTGCCAGGTCGCGCGCCTCGCGCAGGGCATTGCGCAGCGCCACATGGGCAGCGACGCGGCTGCCACCCGCCAGCTTGGCACCGGCCTCGCCCAGTTCCACGAACTGGAAGGCCCGCGCCTTGTTCACCGGATCGGCGCCCGTGCCCAGATCGATCAGCGCGCCCTGTCCGGCAAAGATCGAATCGCCGTTGAAGGGCGCCACGCTGGCCCGGGTGACGCCGCCTTCGCGGCTCACGGCGATATGTTCGCTCGAGGGATTGATCGCCGGTGCCACATCGAGCGCGGCGTTGAAGGGCGACTTGTCCGCCTCGGTATCGTTGCTGTCGGCAACCCCTTCCACGTCCCACAGGCCGAGGTCGGTGACGGCGGAGAACAGGCCGGGCGTGACCCACTTGCCGGTGCCGTCCACGCTCTGCACCCCGGCAGGCACGGCAACCCCGGCTCCGGCGGCGACGACCTTGCCGCCGCGCACCACGACGGTGCCATGCTCGATCGGCGCGCCACCGTCGCCCGTGGCGAGCGTGGCATTGGTGATCGCGAAGTCCTGTGCCGATGCCATGGCGGGCAGCGCAGTGGCCGCAAGCGCGGCGATGATCAGGGCGCGGCGGCTCATTTCACGTCTCCTTCGCCGGGCTGGCCCAGTTCGAAATCGCTGACCGGACGGCGCTTGGCGTCCTGCGCGTCGAACATCAGGGCGCCGTCGATCCACACTTTCTCCGGTCGCGAATAGACCGAGAGCGGATTGCCGTTCCACAGCACCACGTCGGCCATCTTGCCCGCCTCTAGGCTGCCGGTCCTGTCGCCGATGCCCATGGTCTTGGCGGCATTGTAGGTGAACCAGCCGACGACCTTGGCGTCGGGAATGTCGATGCCGATGCGGCGGCCGTCGGCCTGGGCCTTGGCGGCTTCCTGGTTGAGGCGCTGGATGCCGTTCTCGTCGTCCGAGTGGATCACCACGCAGGCCCCTGCATTAGCCAGCAGCGCGGCGTTTTCGGGAATGCCGTCGTAGGCTTCCATCTTGAAGCCGTACCAGTCGGCCCAGACGGCGGCGCAGATGTCGTTCTGGCGCAGGAGATCGGCGATCTTGTAGGCTTCCACGGCGTGGTGGAAGGCGGTGACCTTGTAGCCCATCTCCTTGGCCATATCGATCACTTGCGCCATCTCGTCGGCCCGGTAGCAGTGGTTCTGGACCAGGATCTCGCCCTTGAGCACGCCTTCCAGCGTATCCTTGCCGAGATCGCGCTCGGAATGGTCGCCGTCCATGTACTGGCGCGCATCGATCCAGGCCTGGCGGTCTACCGAGAAGTTGCCCATGCGGGTGGAGGGCTTCTGTCCCTTCGATCCGTAGACGCGCTTGGGATTCTCGCCGCAGGCCATCTTCAGCGCATAAGGCGCGCCGGGGAACTTCATGCCCTGGACGGTGATGCTCGGCACGTTCTTCAGCGTGACCGCGCGGCCGCCGATCAGGTTGCCTGAGCCCGGCAGGATCTGAAGGCTGGTGACGCCGCCATTGGCCAGCGCACGGGTGAAGCCCGGATCCTGCGGCCAGACCGAATGCTCGGCCCAGACATCAGGCGTGGTCGGGCTGGTCATCTCGTTGCCGTCCGACAGCGCATCGACACCGGGCGAGGGATAGACGCCGAGGTGCGAATGGATGTCGATAACACCGGGGGTCACGAACTTGCCGGTGCCGTCGATCCTGGTGAAGCCTTCGGGGATCGCCATGTCGGCGCCGCCGATGCCCACCAGCTTGCCGTCGCGGAACAACACCACGCCCCTGTCGATCCTGCCGCCGAGGCCATCGTAGACGGTAGCGCCGACCAGCGCCGTGGGCGTGCCGGGATAGGACTTGTAGGTGGACGGATAAGGATCGGCGACGATCGCCGCCGCCTTCTTGTCCTGCTTCTTCGCATCCGCGCCCGTAGCGCCCAGCGCCAGTGCCGCGCCCAGGACGAGCGTGGACGACCAGCGCCGCAATGCCGGCGATACCCTCATGTCGTAATTCCCCTGTTCAAATGAAATCCGGCCCGGCGAACGCTGGTTCGCCGGGCCGGTTCTGGTGTCAGTGCGGTTTGGGTTCCGGGTGGAAGCCTGCTTCCTGCGCCTCCAGTCCCATCTCCTTCTGGCCCGCCAGATCGCGGTCGATCGCCCGGTCTTCCAGCGTATCGAGATGCATCCAGCGCCTGACCAGCGGCGAGAGCGCCAGCACCACCACTGCGACGCCGATCGTGGTCCAGCCGATGGTGGAATAGATGCCCAGCGTCACGTCCTTGCTCATGACGCCGCTTTCACCGCCGGTGGCCTCGCCGATCTTGCCCGCCACGAAGTTGCCCACGGCGGTCATGTAGAACCAGGCGCCCATGATGAAGCTGCCGAGGTGCAGCGGCGAAAGGCGGGTCATGGCCGAGAGGCCCACGGGCGAAAGGCAAAGCTCGCCGGTGGTGTGGAGCGCATAGATCAGGAACACGAACAGCACCGAGGTCATCGCCGCCGGATCGCCGCTGCCCGCGCCCCAGACGAACACCAGGAAGCCGAGGCCGACCTGGATCAGTGCGAGGCCGAACTTGGCGGGGGCCGAAGGCTCGATACCCTTGCGGCCGAGGTACTGCCACAGGGCCGCGAAGATCGGGCCGAACAGCACGATGTAGATCGGGTTGATCGACTGGAACAGGCTGGTCGGCACCCCGCCGCGGTCCACGAACTTGTCGGTATAGAGGCTCAGCGAGCCGCCAGCCTGCTCGAACAGACCCCAGAAGATCGGATTCAGCGCGATCAGGAACAGGATCGCGAAGATGCGCTCGCGCGGTTCCTTGGGCAGCTTGAAGGCTTCGTAGAGCGTGTAGCCCAGCATCGCGACGCCCGAGACCACCAGCAGCGACTGGATCACGCTGACGTACTGGATCAGGAACCAGATCACCGCGACGGAGCCGATGCCGATGCCGTAGAGCGTCAGTTCGCCCTTCTTCGCCAGGGCCTTGGGCGGCTCGCCCCGGCCCTTGAGCGCGGGCTTGCCGGCCACGAAGATGAGCAGGCCCAGCACCATGCCGATACCGGCGAGGCCGAAGCCCCAGGACCAGCCGATCGTCTCGCCCAGGTAGCCGACCAGGATCGTGCCCAGCGCGGCGCCGGTGTTCACGCCCATGTAGAAGATCGTATAGGCCGAATCGCGGCGGGAATCGGTCATCTTGTAGAGCTGACCGACGATCACCGAGATGTTCGCCTTGAGGAAGCCCGAGCCGACGATGATCAGCGCCAGGGCCAGCCAGAACACGTTGATCGCCGGATCCGCCTGTTTCACCAGCGGGTCGGTGGCGCCGTGGATGCCCTCGTAGGCCATGAACAGGTGGCCCACCGCCAGAACGATGCCGCCGAACAGCACCGCCTTGCGTTGGCCCAGGTAGCGGTCGGCCAGATAGCCGCCCAGCACCGGGGTGATGTAGACCAGGCTGGTATAGGCGCCGTAGATCAGATTGGCGCTACCGTCATTGAAAAGCCAGAATTTTGTCAGATAGAGGATCAGCAGCGCGCGCATGCCGTAGTAGGAGAAACGCTCCCACATCTCGGCGTAGAACAGCACGAAAAGGCCGCGCGGATGGCCAACGAATTCCTCGCTCTTGCGGGTGGCGATCACGCCGCCGATGGCGAGTACGGCAAAGAGCAGGACGGCACCGATCGCGGCGATCCAGTCCCCCTCGTTCCAGCTTGCGATATCTTTCATGCGCCCTTCTTTGATCCTGTCGCCCGGAGAGCCCGCCCCAGAAACTGGTCGCGCGAGCTTGAAAGCGGGGACGTTAGCGGCCAAATCCTCCGTGTAAATGGGGAGAGGGCTGGCAAACCGGCGGTTTGGCGGGCAAATGGCACCGGGATTTCCCTACCTCCGGTGAGCCATTGCGCGAAAACCACCGGAATGGCATTTTCTTGTGCTGGTGGAACCAAGTCACGCGAAATATTATGATTCGCCCGTGATCCGGTTTGTGACCTCGGGTTTTTTCCGAAGGGCAACTTTTTAGGGAAGCATGCGATGATCCGATCCGAACTGCTGCTCGCTCTCGCCAAGGAGAATCCCGAACTTCGCGCCGAGGATGTCGAGCGCGCAGTCGATACTTTCTTCGACGAGATCGCCCAACGCCTGGCCGACGGCGGCCGTGTCGAACTGCGCGGATTCGGCGCTTTCTCCACCCGCCACCGCGACGGCCGCACCGGCCGCAATCCGCGTACCGGCGAAAGCGTGGTGGTGCCTGAAAAGCGGGTGCCCTACTTCAAGCCCGGCAAGGAAATGCGCGCGCGACTCAATGTGGAATAACGAGAACGCCGGAGCGGCATAACTCGTTCATCCCGGTTGCTCCGCAGCGCGCGATCTGCCAGATCGCGCGCAGACACCGACAGGTGGCCGATCATCGTGCGGACGTGGCGGAATGGTAGACGCAGGGGACTTAAAATCCCTTGATCCTTGATCGTGCGGGTTCGAGTCCCGCCGTCCGTACCAGAAAACGGCGCGCCCTTGGCGGGCGCTCAATGGAAACGCGGAAAACGGCGACCGGCGCGTTTCGCCTTCCCTGCCGGCCCCGATTTCATCACCCGCGCGCGGAACAGGCGCGCGCCGCCCCGCACCAGCAGGGCCACCCAGAGCATCTGCCAGCCGATCGCCAGGACATGCGGCAGGAGCGCCGGTTCCTGCGCCGCGCGCGCCAGCATCGCGAAAGGTGAACTGAACGGCACCAGCACGGCGGCGATCTCCACCATGCTCCCCGGCTGAGTCATCGCGAAGCTGGCGAAGAAGAACACCATGAGCTGCGCCATCGTCACCGGCATGGACAGGGTCTGCACCTCGCGAACCGTGGTCGCCATGGAGCCGATCGCCAGGAACACCGAGCCGAGCAGGAGATAGGCCATGGCGAAATAGACCACGCCCAGAGCGATCAGCAGCGGCCAGCCGACCGCCGGATCGGGCAGTCGTTCGGGACTGAAGCCCCCGCCCAGCCAGAGCAGCCCGCCTACCCCCGCCCATGTCGCGATACCGACCAGCGAAACGCCGAGCATGGCGAACAGCTTGCCCAGGAACACGGCATCCATGGGCACGGCCGCTGCCAGCACTTCGATGATCTTGTTGCCCTTTTCCTCCACCAGGTTGGACAGGACCATGCCCGCCAGCATCATGGTCAGCAGGAACAGCAGGGTCTGCGCGCCCTGTGCGGTGGCGAAGCGGCCCTTGCGCTCGGTGGCGCTGCTGCGGGCGACCGGCTTCAGCACGACGGCCGGATAAGTGAGCGCCGTGCCCGCGCGCGCCTGCGCCGAAAGCATCGACACCGGCCCGCGCCAGGCCTCTATCAGGCCGCGCGACCCAGTGAGCACCGGCGCGGAAACCGGCCCGGTCACGATCGCCGCGACATGCGCCTTGCGCTCGGCCATGGCCTGCGCTGCATCGTAGCTTTCGCCCTGCCCCAGCCTGCGGATCACCACCAGTTCCGGCAGATCGTCTCCCAATGCCGGAGCGAGCTGCGCCCGCGCGCGTGTCAGCGCGTCCACATCCGCCGCCGCCATCGCCACACCGAGCACCGCGCGCTCCTGGCTGGCATCGACGCGCGAGCCGAGGCTACCCGCCAGAACCGCGATCAGCACCGGGAACAGCGGCCCCAGCAGGAAGAAGAAGAAGCTGCGGCTGAACAGGATCGCCGTGAAATCGCGCCTTGCGACGACCCAGGCGGCGGCAAGGACGGAGAGACGCCCGTTCATCGTGCGTCCTCCAGTTCGCCGGCTTCCAGCGCCCGCGCCGCCGCCTCCCCGGCGATGGCGACGAAAGCGTCGTGCAGCCCGGCCCGCTCGATCGACAGCGAGAGAATGCCCGCATCGCCCTCGATCAGGGCGCGCAGCAGCGGCTCTATGCCGCCGTCCGGCAGCGAGAAGCTCCAGAACGCCCCTTCCTGCCGCGCGTCTTCGGGCAGGGCCGTGCGCCACCGCCCGTCCCGCGCGCGCGTTTCGAGGCGGACCTGCCGGGGAATCCGGTCGCGCGCCGCGTCCACCGGCCCGGCGAAGGGCACTTTGCCCCCGGCGATGATGGCCACATCGTCGCAGAGGCGCTCGGCATGGGCGATGACGTGGGTGGAGAAGATCACGGTCGTGCCGTCCTCGGCAAGCTGGCGGATCATCCGTTCCAGCTTGCCCTGGTTGAGGGCATCGAGCCCGGAAAACGGCTCGTCGAAGATCACCAGTCGCGGCCGGTGGACCAAGGTGCCGAGAATCTGCACCTGCTGCGCCATGCCCTTGGAAAGCTGGCGGATCTGCCGGTCCGCCGCATAGCCCAGGCCATGCCGCTCCAGCAATTCGTGCGCACGGCGGCGCCCTTCCTTCAGCGGCAGGCCCCGCAGCGCGCCAAGGAAGGCAATCGCTTCGGTGGCCTTCATCGCGGGATAGAGGCCGCGCTCCTCGGGCAGGTAGCCGATGGCATGGGCCACGTCGTGCGGCCGCGCGGCGCCGAGCACCTTGCGCGTTCCCGCATCGGGATCGATGATGCCCAGCAGCATGCGCAATGTCGTGGTCTTGCCCGCGCCGTTGGGGCCGAGAATGCCGTAGACGGCGCCCACCGGAACGCTGAGATCCACCCCGCCTACCGCGGTGAAGCCGTCGAAGCGCTTGACCAGCCCCCGCGCCTCGATCGCGAGGGGATGGCCTTCCAAGTTGCTGGCCAAGTTGCTGGCCAAGTTGCTGGCCAAGTTGCTGACCAAGGACCAATCTCCTACTGCGGCGTCCATCGTATTGCCCCTTTCGCCTGCCCTATGAACCGAAGAGTCCGCAAGCTTGGTTAACGACGCTCTGAATGCCCTGACCCGCGATCTCGAGGTGCAAGCCCGGGAACTGGGGTTCTGCGCCTTCGGCGTAGCCTCTGCCGAGGAGGACCCGGAGCGGGCGGCACGGCTCGATTCGTGGCTGGCGGCAGGGATGCACGGGTCGATGGAATGGATGGCCGACCGCGCCCATCATCGCCGTTCGCCGCAAGGGCTCTGGCCCGAGGCACGGCGGGTGATCGCGCTGGGCATGAGCTATGCGCCCTCCGCCGATCCGCTTGCCCTGGCCGATGCGCCGGAGGTGGGCCGCATCTCGGTCTATGCGCAAGGCGCGGACTATCATGACTGGGTGAAGAAGGCGCTCAAGAACCTGGCCCGCTGGCTGGTGTCGGAAGCGGACAGGCGCGGGCTGGGTCCGGCTGGGGTCAAGGTCTTCACCGATACCGCCCCGGTCATGGAAAAGCCGCTCGCTGCCGCCGCCGGCCTGGGCTGGCAGGGCAAGCATACCAACATGGTCAGCCGCGATCACGGCTCCTGGCTGTTCCTGGGCGAGATCTACACGACGCTGGAGCTGCCGCTTTCCACCGAAGGGCGCGACCGCTGCGGCTCCTGCCGCGCCTGTCAGGACGCCTGCCCGACCCAGGCCTTCCCCGCCCCCTATCGCCTCGATGCCCGGCGCTGCGTCAGCTACCTCACCATCGAGCACAAGGGGCCGATTCCCGAGGAATTCCGCGAGGGCCTGGGCAACCGCATCTATGGCTGCGACGATTGCCTGGCGGTCTGCCCCTGGAACAAGTTCGCGGAGACCGCGCACCGGCTGAAAGCCTTCCTGCCCCGCGCCGAACTGACCGCGCCGCGCCTTGCCGAACTGCTGGCGCTGGACGATGCGGGCTTTCGCAAGCTGTTTTCCGGCTCGCCGATCAAGCGCATCGGCCGCGACCGCTTCGTGCGAAACTGCCTCTATGCCGCCGGAAACAGCGGAAATGCGGCATTCATGACGCAAGTCTCGGCACTGCTGGATGACCCGGACCCCGCCGTGGCGGAGGCAGCGCAGTGGGCCGCGCGGCGCTTGCAGGCTTCCCCACCGCGCGGCGGGGAGGATCCCGTAGCCTCTACAGCAATTCCTTGAGCGGCTTGTCCTTGTCCGCCAGCGCGGCGAGATCGGGCTTTGCGCCTGCCTCCACCAGCTTGCGGCCCTGGACGTAGTCCTTGACCATGTTCACGCAGTCGAGCGCGAGGACCTTGCCTTCCTTGAGGTAGACCACCGAGAAGCTGCGGTCCTCGGGATTGCCGCGGATCACCGTCTGGTCGAAGCCCAGGTTGATGCCCGCGGTCTGGAGCTTGAGGTCGTACTGGTTGGACCAGAACCACGGGAAGGCCTTGTAGGGCTTCTCGTCTCCACAGATCGCCTTGGCCACGCATGTGCCCATGTCGTTGGCGTTCTGCACCGATTCCACGCGCATCACCGTGCCGCCTGCAAAGTCGCAGGCGAAGGCCGCGCAGTCGCCGATGGCATAGATGTCGGGGAGCGAGGTGCGGCAATATTCGTCCACATCCACGCCGTTCGCGCCCGCCGCGCCCGCCAGGATCAGCGGGCCGACCGCAGGGACGATGCCGATGCCCACGATCACCGCCTCGGCGGCCAGCACTTCGCCGTCCGCCAGCTTCACGCCGGTGACTTTATGCCCATCGCCTTCGAGGCATTCCACGGCCACGCCGGTGCGCAGGTCGACGCCGTGCGTCCGGTGCTCGTCCTGGTAGAAGGTCGAAAGCTCCTCACCCGCCACGCGCGCCAGCACCCGCGGCAGCGCCTCCAGCAGCGTGACCTTGAGGCCGAGCTTGGACAGCACCGCCGCCGCTT
>NZ_BLJH01000021.1:0-103973 GCF_009811895.1 Novosphingobium sp. TCA1
CGCAATCCTGGAATCAGCAATGCCTCTTCAGGGCAAGCTACTTTTTCCGCAGCCTGTTAAGGCCCAGGTTGCGCGCGAAGAGGCTGCGCTGAAGGCGGCTGTTAAGAGTTCTGATGGTGGAGGTGTGGAGGAAGTGGCATCTAGTGCAGGAGTGAGTGCAGCAAAGCCGACGATAGTTCCTGTGCCAAACCAAATCACTTCGTCTTCAGATTTGAGTGCTCTTACCAACGCTGTTGCATCCAATAACTCTCAGGTTAAAGTCACAGAGACTAAGGATGAAGCGGGGAAGCCGATGAAAATAACGGAGATTACTCCGGTATCGTTGGCTGAAAATAATTCAGGAAGGCAGAAATTCGGCGGGATAGATTTTGGTGTTGGAATGGCTTTCACTTATAATTTTGGTTACGATCGCCTAGAAGATGCATCGCTCGATGAAAATGGTGTCGTGAGGGTCAATAAGGAGTCGAACGCATCGGCTCGAATTTTCCTCGAGACACATTATCTCTTTACGCCTGATGGCGTTCCGTTAGGCGGGCTGCTTGGGGGTAACATCGAGAATATCCCAGATAAAAAGGATTTTTCAGGTCAAATATTGAGCGAGGGGCCAAAGCGATGGGGCTTCGGTCCATTCATAGCGGTGCAGCCAAGTTCTAATAACATAATTGATGCTATTGGAGCCGGTATTATGCTTGGACTACGTCGCCCAGTTAAAAGTAATCCAAGTAACGACAGTTTTAATATAGGTATTGGTGGATTGGTTGACATAAGTGCGAAAACGCTTGGAAATGGAATCAAAGAAGATCAGCTTCTCCCTGCTGGTGAAACGGCAATTAGGTATAAAACTCGTCCTATATTTAGTTTAATGTTACTTTCGTCTTATTCATTTTAAAATGAAGATAAATTTGCGTCGTGCCAGTCATTTGTAGCGGCGGGTGGCTCGATTGATCTTGATTTGGTTGAGCATGTGCTTGATGCGGTCTCTCGATAAACCCTGTTGGACTGATAGGGGTGAGGGACTTGTTGTCGACGTTCTCCGGCATTGTCTTGCGGCAGCGAGTTTGCGCAGCAATTCGGAAGCCGCATTTCTGCAGCCGACCGATGCCTCTCATTGCCGATTTCCTTGACCCCAACCCCCAAATCTCCTAAGAGCGCGCATCTCCTGCGGGTATTCCCGAAGGAAACGACATAGAGCTGAACATTGCCATGTCAGCATTTCCGGGCCTTTCGGAGCAGTCCTGCGGCGAAAGGCGGTGCCCCTTGCGAGTCGCATGAGGGTCCGTGACGGAAAGGGCGCATGGCAAAGTAATCCGGCATTTCGGCCGGGTGGAGTGTTTTTCGGCTCATGTGTGCGGCGGGCGTTGTGCTTCGCGGCCAGTGGTTCCGGTTTCGGCCGGGGTAACGGGCGCAGGCGGGCAGGCTCGGCGGCATGCATGACCTCTCACTCTCCCTTTCGAATGTGCCGGCCCGGAGGCCTCCGGGGTGCGACGGGTCGCTGCCGATCGTTTCGGCGCCGATCCATCGCACTCCCATTTGAAAGAAGAGTATAGATGCCCACTATCAACCAGCTGGTCCGCAAGGGCCGCGAGCCGCAGAAGGCCAAGTCGAAGGTTCCTGCCATGGAGCAGAACCCGCAGAAGCGCGGCGTCTGCACCCGCGTGTACACCACGACCCCGAAGAAGCCGAACTCGGCTCTCCGCAAGGTCGCCAAGGTGCGCCTGACCAACAGCCGCGAAGTCATTTCGTACATCCCGGGTGAAGGCCACAACCTGCAGGAGCACTCGGTCGTGCTCATCCGCGGCGGCCGCGTCCGCGACCTTCCCGGCGTGCGCTACCACATCCTGCGCGGCGTGCTCGACACGCAGGGCGTCAAGGACCGCAAGCAGTCGCGCTCGAAGTACGGCGCCAAGCGTCCGAAGTAAGCCGGCCCGCGGGGCCTCGCGCCTCGCACGGTACATGATTTACCGGCCGGTGATGCTCACGCTCCCGCCCGAAAGAACAAGGAATACCAACGATGTCACGTCGTCGTCGTCCCGAGAAGCGGGAAATCCTGCCTGATCCGAAGTTCGGTGATCAGGTCCTGTCGAAGTTCATGAACAACCTCATGCTCGACGGCAAGAAGTCGGTCGCCGAATCGATCGTCTACGGTGCCATGGAAACCATGGAAACCCGCGCCAAGTCGGACCCGGTCCAGCTGTTCCACGATGCCCTGAACAACGTGAAGCCGCAGATCGAAGTCCGCAGCCGCCGCGTCGGTGGTGCGACCTACCAGGTTCCGGTCGAAGTGCGCCCCGAGCGCGCCCAGGCCCTGGCCATCCGCTGGCTGATCGCCGCGGCCCGCAACCGTCCCGAGACCACCATGTCGGCGCGTCTCTCGGGCGAGTTGCTCGACGCTGCCAACAACCGCGGCAATGCCGTGAAGAAGCGCGAAGACACGCACCGCATGGCGGACGCGAACCGCGCCTTCTCGCACTACCGCTGGTAATGTGAGTGTGTGGGCCCGGAAGCCCGCTCACCCTGAGCTTGTCGAAGGGCCGGGCGGTCATCCGGGCGTCACACTTTTATTTCAGGGGGCGAGGTCTTATCTGAAGGCCGCCTCGCTCCCGAAACACTCCTGGTAAGGAAATCACCATGGCACGCAGCCATCCGCTCAATATGTACCGTAACATCGGTATCATGGCGCACATCGACGCCGGCAAGACCACCACGACCGAGCGTATCCTCTACTACACCGGCAAGTCCTACAAGATCGGCGAAGTCCACGACGGCGCTGCTACCATGGACTGGATGGAGCAGGAGCAGGAACGCGGCATCACCATCACCTCGGCTGCGACCACCTGCTTCTGGACGTCCGAGGGCCAGGAATACCGCATCAACATCATCGACACCCCCGGGCACGTCGACTTCACCATCGAAGTCGAACGCTCGCTGCGCGTGCTCGACGGTGCGGTCGCCTGCTTCGACGGCGTTGCCGGCGTTGAACCGCAGTCGGAAACCGTGTGGCGCCAGGCCGACAAGTACGGCGTTCCGCGCATGTGCTTCATCAACAAGCTCGACCGCACCGGCGCGAACTTCAAGTACTGCGTGCAGTCGATCATCGACCGCCTCGGTGCGACCCCTGCCGTGCTCTACATTCCGATCGGTCTCGAATCGGATCTGAAGGGTCTGGTCGACCTGGTTCACAACCGCGCGATCGTCTGGAAGGACGAATCGCTCGGCGCCGAATTCTTCTATGAAGAAATCCCGGCTGACCTGGCTGACGAAGCTGCCGAGTATCGTACCAAGCTCATCGAACTCGCCGTCGAACAGGACGACGAGGCGATGGAAGCCTACCTCGAAGGCAACGAGCCCGACGTCGCCACGCTGAAGAAGCTGATCCGCAAGGGTACGCTGGCTCATGCGTTCGTGCCGGTCGTCTGCGGTTCGGCGTTCAAGAACAAGGGCGTTCAGCCCCTGCTCGACGCCGTTGTCGACTACCTGCCTTCGCCGCTCGACATCGAAGACGTCCAGGGCGTCAAGGTCGACAGCGACGAGGCCGACAGCCGTCCGCCGGAAGACAGCGCGCCGTTCTCGGCTCTCGCGTTCAAGGTCATGAACGACCCGTTCGTCGGTTCGCTCACCTTCTGCCGCATCTACTCGGGTACGCTCTCGAAGGGCTCGTACCTGAACTCGGTGAAGGGCAAGAAGGAAAAGGTTGGCCGCATTCTCGAAATGCACGCCAACGACCGTAAGGACATCGAAGAAGCCTTCGCGGGCGACATCGTTGCTCTTGCCGGCATGAAGGAAACCACCACGGGCGACACGCTCTGCTCCGAAAAGGCGCCGATCGTTCTCGAACGCATGGAATTCCCCGAGCCGGTCATCGAACTGTCGGTGGAACCGAAGACCAAGGCCGACCAGGAGAAGATGGGCGTCGCGCTCAACCGTCTCTCGGCCGAGGATCCCTCGTTCCGCGTCTCGACCGACCACGAGTCGGGCCAGACGATCATCAAGGGCATGGGCGAACTTCACCTGGACATCATCGTCGACCGCATGCGTCGCGAGTTCAAGGTCGAAGCCAACGTCGGTGCTCCGCAGGTCGCCTATCGCGAATACCTCGCCAAGCCTGTCGATGTGGACTACACCCACAAGAAGCAGTCGGGCGGTACCGGTCAGTTCGGTCGCGTGAAGATCAAGGTCACGCCGGGCGAGCGCGGTGCGGGCATCACCTTCAAGGACGAGATCAAGGGCGGTAACATTCCGAAGGAATATATCCCCGCGATCGAAAAGGGCATGCGCGAAACCGCTGCCTCGGGCTCGCTGGTCGGCTTCCCGATCATCGACTTCGACATCGTCCTCTACGACGGTGCCTACCACGACGTCGACTCGTCGGCCCTGGCCTTCGAAATCGCCGGTCGCGGTGCCATGCGTGAAGTCGCGCAGAAGTCCGGCATCAAGCTGCTCGAGCCGATCATGAAGGTCGAAGTCGTCACCCCCGAGGAATACCTCGGCGACGTCATCGGCGACATGAACAGCCGTCGTGGCCAGATCCAGGGCACCGACAGCCGCGGCAATGCCCAGGTCGTCGAAGCCATGGTCCCGCTGGCGAACATGTTCGGCTACGTGAACCAGCTCCGCTCGTTCACCCAGGGTCGTGCAAACTACTCGATGTTCTTCTCCCACTATGACGAAGTCCCGGCGAACGTCGCGGCCGAGGTCAAGGAGAAGCTTGCCTAAACGGCAAGATCATTCTAGTGGCGGCGCCTGTTTCGGCGGGCGCTGCCTCACATTCCCGCAGATTACAATTCAAGCAAAGAAGGTTTGAAAATGGCGAAGGCAAAATTCGAGCGGAACAAGCCGCACTGCAACATCGGCACCATCGGTCACGTTGACCATGGCAAGACCACCCTTACGGCTGCCATCACCAAGGTCATGGCCGAGGCATTCGGCGGCGAAGCCGTTGACTTCTCGAACATCGACAAGGCTCCGGAAGAGCGCGAGCGCGGCATCACCATCTCGACCGCACACGTCGAGTACGAAACCGATGCCCGTCACTACGCGCACGTCGACTGCCCGGGTCACGCTGACTACGTGAAGAACATGATCACCGGTGCTGCCCAGATGGACGGCGCTATCCTGGTCGTGAACGCTGCTGACGGCCCGATGCCGCAGACCCGCGAACACATCCTGCTCGCTCGCCAGGTCGGTGTGCCGCAGCTGGTCGTGTACATGAACAAGGTCGACCAGGTCGACGACGCCGAGCTCCTCGAGCTCGTCGAACTCGAAGTTCGCGAACTGCTCTCGTCGTACGACTTCGACGGCGACAACATCCCCGTCGTCAAGGGTTCGGCTCTGGCCGCTCTTGAAGGCCGTGACGACGAAATCGGCAAGAACTCGATCCTCGAGCTCATGAAGGCCGTCGACGACTTCATCCCGCAGCCGCCGCGCCCGACCGACAAGTCGTTCCTGATGCCCGTCGAAGACGTGTTCTCGATCTCGGGTCGTGGTACGGTTGTGACCGGCCGCGTCGAAACCGGCATCATCAAGGTCGGTGAAGAAGTCGAAGTCGTCGGTATCCGCGACACCCAGAAGACCACCGTCACCGGCGTCGAAATGTTCCGCAAGCTGCTCGACCAGGGTGAAGCCGGCGACAACATCGGCGCGCTGGTTCGTGGCCTGAAGCGTGAAGACGTTGAGCGCGGCCAGGTTCTCGCCAAGCCGGGCACCGTGACCCCGCACACCGAGTTCTCGGCTGAAGTCTACGTCCTGTCGAAGGACGAAGGCGGCCGTCACACGCCGTTCTTCGCGAACTACCGTCCGCAGTTCTACTTCCGCACCACCGACGTGACCGGCGAAGTGATCCTCCCCGAGGGCACCGAGATGGTCATGCCGGGCGACAACGTTGCCCTGTCGGTCAAGCTGATCGCTCCGATCGCCATGGACGAAGGTCTCCGCTTCGCAATCCGCGAAGGCGGCCGCACCGTCGGTTCGGGCGTCGTTGCCAAGATCACGAAGTAATTCGTCGATCTTCAGCTTCGGCTAAGTGATTGGCCCGGCGTCTCGAAAGAGGCGCCGGGCTTTTCGCGTTAAAGGGCTTGAAGTTCTGGCGGTCGCCCTCAGCGCGCTCGTAACTCGCCCTGGCCGATCTTCCATGCATCCGAGCCCTTGGGGGCCTCGGGAATCGACTTGAGGTCGATGTAGTAGACCGGTTCCGGCACGCGCCCGAACGGTATAGTGATGCAGGGACCGAGGCAGCCGGGCAAATGTCCGACGTCGGGCGGGTATGCCGCGCCCGTACGCGTGCTTTCGTCCAAGGACTTCGATGCCGGGACGCGCGGGTTGTTGCCGTCGCCGCCGTGGTCGCAGAAGACGATCGTGCCGTCATTGCCGCCGTTGCTGGCGCGGGCGGCTTCACGGCAGGCGTCGTCCACGGTGCCGCCGGTGGTATCGGGCATGGCAGCGCGGGCGGTGAGCATGTCGCTGTCTTCGAGGTCGGTTGGGGTGCCCGTTCCGCCGGAGCCTTGGGCTGCAACGGCGACCGGAGTCAGGGATGCAAGGGTCAGCGCGGCAAGTGCGCGGGAAATTGTCGTGGTGATGGAGGGCATTGGAGCGGCTTCTGTTAGGCGTCGCCCTGTCAGCCTAGGATGCAGGCAAAGGGTAGGGAAGGGCAGATGCGACGAACGGCGTCCAGAGCCCTCGCAAAACCTGCCGGGCGGCGTGAAATCAGGGCTTGCCCGACTCGCCTTCACCGTGTAGGGGCGCGGTTCGAATTTGACGGGACTTCTGGTCCTATGGCTCTTTCTCATCGGTAGTAGGTAATGGAAGCTCAGAACATCCGTATCCGCCTCAAGGCGTTTGACCATCGCGTGCTCGACCAGGCCACTGGCGAAATCGCTGACACGGCCCGCCGCACCGGCGCTCTGATTCGTGGGCCCATTCCCCTGCCGACGAAGATCGAGAAGTTCACGGTCAACCGTGGTCCGCACATCGACAAGAAGTCGCGTGAGCAGTTCGAAGTCCGCACCTACAAGCGCCTGCTTGACATCGTGCAGCCGAACGCAGCTACCGTCGACGCTCTGATGAAGCTCGACCTGGCTGCCGGCGTGAACGTCGAGATCAAGCTGGCCTGAGCCGGTTTTCGGGGCTGCCATCGGCGGCCCCGGCAGTCTTTTGATCGGACTTAAAACGATCGGTGAAATTCGGATCCTCGGGTCCAAATTACCTTGTCGGCCAAGATGCCGGCTTTGCGAACGGAAGTTCGCAGAGACAGCGCCCCAAGCGGAGGACCGCAAGGGGACACAAGGGATACCTCCGCCGTTTCCTTCGGGATCGTCGGGAATGCGTCCCCCGTCTCGTTTCCGCAGTCCGTGCCGGACTTGCAGGGAACACCTGACCCGGACGGGGTTCGTATCATAACAGGGTTGGACACGCGTACGAGGGATGGTCCTGCGTACGCCTCTGTAAGGAGAAAGGTCATGCGTACAGGCGTGATCGCCAAGAAAGTCGGGATGACCCGCCTGTTCCAGGAGGACGGTCGCCACGTGCCCGTCACTGTCCTGGCACTTGAAGACTGTCAGGTGGTTTCGGTTCGTACTGCTGATCGTGACGGCTACGTCGCGGTTCAGCTCGGTGCGGGCGAAGCAAAGCAGAAGAACGTTGCCAAGCCGCAGCGCGAGCACTTCGCAAAGGCTCAGGTTCCCCTCAAGATGCGCGTCGCGGAATTCCGCGTCGCCGACGACGCCCTCCTCGAAGTCGGCGCCACGATCGCTGCCTCGCACTTCGTGCCCGGCCAGCTGGTCGACGTAGGCGGCCACACCCAGGGCAAGGGCTTCCAGGGCGCCATGAAGCGCTGGGGCTTCGGCGGTATGCGCGCCACCCACGGTGTTTCGATCTCGCACCGTGCGCACGGTTCGACGGGTAACCGTCAGGATCCGGGCAAGGTGTTCAAGAACAAGAAGATGGCCGGCCACATGGGCGACCGTCAGCGCACCCAGCAGAACCTCGAAGTCGTCCGCGTGGACGACGAGCGTGGCCTGATCTTCGTCAAGGGCTCGGTCCCCGGTTCGAAGAACGCCTGGCTCACCGTTTCGGACGCCGTCAAGGTCGCCCGTCACGCCGAGGCTCCGTACCCCGCCGGCATCAAGTCGGCCAGCAACACCAATGATACGGCCGCTGCCGTGACCCCGGCCGAAGCCGCGGCTCCCGAAGCGACCGAAGGCCAGGAGGGCTAATCATGAAGGTTCAGGTCCTCAACCTCGACGGCACTGCCGGCAAGGGCGACATCGAACTGTCTGACGACGTGTTCGGTCTCGAGCCGCGCGCCGACATCCTGCACCGCGTCGTTACCTGGCAGCTCGAAAACCGTCGCGGCATCGCCCGCGCGACCCGCGAGCGTTCGGACGTTGCCCGCACGGGCAAGAAGTTCGGTCGCCAGAAGGGCGGCGGTACGGCTCGTCACGGCGACCGCGCTGCACCCGTCTTCATCGGCGGTGGTAAGGCTCACGGTGCTCGTCGCCGCGAGTTCAACATCTCGCTGAACAAGAAGATCCGTGCGCTCGGCCTCAAGATGGCCCTGTCGTCGAAGGCCCAGAACGGCCTCGTCGTCGTCGACACCCTCGACGTCGCCGACGCCAAGACCAAGGCGCTCGTCGGCCAGCTCGCAAAGGCTGGTTTCGGCAAGAAGGTGCTCGTGGTCGATGGTGAGCAGGTCAACGAGGGCTTCGCCCGCGCTGCCCGCAACATCGTCGGCATCAACGTGCTCCCCGCTGTCGGCGCCAACGTTTACGACATCCTGAAGCACGACACGCTGGTGCTCACCCGCGCCGCTGTCGAAAAGCTGGAGGCACGTTTCAATGGCTAAGAGCAACGTGGACATCCGTCACTACGACGTGATCCTCTCGCCGCACATCACCGAGAAGTCGACCCTGCTTTCCGAGCAGAACGCCGTCGTCTTCAAGGTTGCTGACAAGGCGACCAAGCCCGAGATCAAGGCCGCCGTCGAAGCTCTCTTCGACGTCAAGGTCACCGGCGTGAACACGCTGGTCGTCAAGGGCAAGACCAAGCGCTGGCGCGGTAAGGCTTACCGCCGCAGCGACGTGAAGAAGGCGATCGTCACGCTGGCCGAAGGCCAGTCGATTGACATCACCGAAGGCGTGCGGGGTTAATTCCGATGGCACTTAAGAGCTACAACCCGACCAGCCCCGCTCGCCGCGGCCTGGTCCTTGTCGACAAGTCGTCGCTGTGGAAGGGCAAGCCGGTCAAGGCGCTTACCGAAGGTAAGAACAAGACCGGTGGCCGCAACAACAAGGGTCATGTCACCTCGCGTGGCATCGCCGGTGGTCACAAGCAGAAGTACCGCTTCATCGACTTCAAGCGTCGTAAGTGGGACATGGAAGCGACCGTGGAGCGGATCGAATACGATCCCAACCGCACCGCCTTCATCGCGCTCGTGAAGTACACCGACGGTGAACTGACCTACATCATCGCGCCGCAGCGCCTCGCCGTCGGCGACGTCGTTGTCGCCGGCGAAAAGACCGACGTGAAGCCGGGCAACGCCATGCTTCTGTCGCAGATGCCGGTCGGCACGATCTGCCACAACGTCGAGATGAAGCCCGGCAAGGGCGGCCAGATCGCCCGTTCGGCAGGCACCTACGTGCAGGTCGTCGGTCGTGACCGCGGCATGGTCATCGTTCGCCTCAACTCGGGCGAGCAGCGTTACCTGCGTGGCGACTGCATGGGCACCGTTGGCGCCGTGTCGAACCCCGACAACGCCAACCAGACCCTCGCCAAGGCCGGTCGCGGCCGTTGGCTGGGCCGTCGCCCGCTGACCCGCGGTGTTGCCAAGAACCCGGTCGACCACCCGCACGGTGGTGGTGAAGGCCGTACCTCGGGCGGCCGTCACCCGGTTACCCCGTGGGGCAAGCCGACCAAGGGCGCTCGTACCCGCAACAACAAGCAGACGGACAAGATGATCATCCGTTCGCGCCACGCCAAGAAGAAGAGGTAAGACACGATGGCACGTTCCGTCTGGAAAGGCCCCTTCGTCGACCTGTACCTTCTCAAGAAGGCCGAGGTCGCGCAGGATGCCGGTGCAAAGGCTGCCCCGATCAAGACCTGGTCGCGTCGGTCCACCATCCTTCCGCAGTTCGTTGGCCTGACCTTCCAGGTCTACAACGGACACAAGTTCATCCCCGTCTCGGTCAACGAGGACATGGTCGGCCACAAGCTCGGTGAATTCGCGCCCACGCGCACCTTCCCGGGTCACGCTGCCGACAAGAAGGGCAAGCGCTAATGAGCAAGCAGGCAGCACCCCGCCGCGTTGGCGAGAAGGAAGCTCTTGCGGTCGGCACCACCATTCGTGGTTCCGCCCAGAAGCTCAACCTCGTCGCCGCCCTGATCCGTGGCCGCAAGGCCGAGGACGCGATGAACATCCTGGCCTTCTCCAAGAAGGCGATGGCTCAGGACGCTCGCAAGATCCTCGCTTCGGCGATCGCGAACGCGGAAAACAACCACAATCTCGACGTCGACGCTCTCGTCGTCGCCGAGGCGTCGGTTGGCAAGTCGATCACCATGAAGCGTTTCCACGCCCGTGGTCGCGGCAAGTCCACCCGTATCCTCAAGCCGTTTTCGCGCCTGCGGATCGTCGTTCGCGAAGTCGAGGAGGCCTGATCCATGGGTCATAAGAGCAATCCGATCGGTCTGCGTCTGCAGATCAACCGTACCTGGGACAGCCGCTGGTTCGCGGAAGGCCGGGACTACGGCAAGCTTCTTGAGGAAGACCTCAAGATCCGCAAGTTCATCATCGAGACCGTGCCCCAGGCTGCGATCTCGAAGGTGGTGATCGAGCGTCCGGCCAAGCTGTGCCGCATCTCGATCTACGCAGCCCGCCCCGGTGTGATCATCGGCAAGAAGGGCGCGGACATCGAGAAGCTGCGCAAGCAGCTTGCAGCGATGACCTCGAGCGAAGTGAAGCTGAACATCGTCGAAATCCGCAAGCCGGAAATCGACTCGAAGCTCGTCGCCCAGGGCATCGCCGACCAGCTCGTCCGCCGCGTTGCGTTCCGCCGTGCGATGAAGCGCGCCGTTCAGTCGGCCCTTCGTCTCGGCGCCGAAGGCATCAAGATCACTTGCGGTGGTCGCCTCGGCGGTGCGGAAATCGCGCGTACCGAATGGTACCGTGAAGGCCGCGTGCCGCTTCACACCCTGCGTGCCAACATCGACTATGCCGAAGCCGAGGCGCTGACCGCCTATGGCATCATCGGCATCAAGGTCTGGATCTTCAAGGGCGAAATCCTTGGCCACGACCCGATGGCGCAGGACCGCCTGATGATGGAGGCCCAGACCTCCGGCGTGCGTCCGGCACGCGATGACCGCAGGAACTAAGAGTCATGCTGCAACCGAAGAAGACCAAGTTCCGCAAGGCCTTCAAGGGCCGGATCAAGGGTGATGCCAAGGGCGGCACCGACCTGAACTTCGGCTCGTACGGCCTCAAGGCCCTCGAGCCTGAGCGGATCACCGCCCGCCAGATCGAAGCGGCTCGCCGCGCGATCACGCGTCACATCAAGCGCCAGGGCCGTCTCTGGATCCGCGTTTTCCCCGACGTGCCGGTTTCGAAGAAGCCTGCTGAAGTCCGTCAGGGTAAGGGCAAGGGTTCGGTCGAATACTGGGCAGCTCGCGTCAAGCCGGGCCGCATCCTGTTCGAGCTGGACGGCGTCGCTGGCCCCCTCGCAGCCGAGGCTTTCAGCCGCGCTGCGATGAAGCTGCCGATCAAGACCAAGGTCGTGGCTCGCCTCGGCGACACCTCGCACCTTGGCGGCGAGTAAGGAAGTCGAATCATGGCTAACAAGATCGAAGACCTTCGCGCCAAGACCGACGACCAGCTCACCGCTGATCTCGTCGAGCTGAAGCGCGAGCAGTTCAACCTGCGGTTCCAGGCCGCGACCAGCCAGCTTGAGGCGCCCGCGCGCATCAAGCAGGTGCGTCGTGACATCGCCCGCATCAAGACGCTCCAGGCCGAGCGTGCGGCGCAGGCCTAAGGAGGAAACACGATGCCCAAGCGTATTCTGATCGGGACCGTCGTTTCCGACAAGACCGACAAGACCGTGACCGTGCTGGTCGAGCGCAAGGTGAAGCACCCGCTTTACGGGAAGATCATCCGTCGCTCGAAGAAGTATCACGCTCACGACGAAGACAACGCCTTCAAGACCGGCGAACGCGTCCGGATCGAGGAGACGAAGCCCTACTCGAAGACCAAGACCTGGAAGGTTCTTGACCGTCTTCAGGCGAGCAAGGGTACGGCGCTCGAAGCCGAGGTATAAGAATCTCACCGGCCATGTCCTTGAGGATATGGCCGGTTTGATCTGCCTCGGCCTCAGGGCCGGACAAGAGTGTTGACCTGGACGGGTGAATGCGGCAAATGGCCGCACTTCGCCCGTCGGGGCGACTCGGGCCCCTCGTGGGCCTGTCTTTTTAGGAACTGCCGGACTTGTTCCGGCAAGCCAGTTGAGAAGGACTCGGATCGATGATCCAGATGCAATCCAATCTCGACGTCGCGGACAACAGCGGCGCAAAGCGCGTCCAGTGCATCAAGGTGCTGGGTGGCTCTAAGCGTCGTTTCGCCGGCGTCGGCGACATCATCGTGGTGTCGGTTAAGGAGGCGCAGCCCCGCGCTCGCGTCAAGAAGGGCGACGTTCACCGCGCGGTGATCGTGCGTACCCGCAAGGACGTCCGTCGTACCGACGGCAGCGTCATCCGCTTCGACAGCAATGCAGCGGTGCTCATCAACAAGAACGAGGAGCCGATCGGCACCCGTATCTTTGGCCCCGTCGTGCGCGAGCTTCGCGGCAAGGGCTTCATGAAGATCATCTCGCTTGCTCCGGAGGTGCTGTAATGGCTGCCGCGAAGATCAAGAAGGGTGACTCCGTCGTCGTCCTGTCCGGCAAGGACAAGGGCCGCACCGGCACCGTGCTTCAGGTTCTCCCGAAGGACGCCAAGGTCGTGGTCGAGGGCGTGAACGTCGCGACCAAGCACCGCAAGCCGACCCAGCAGAACCCGCAGGGCGGCATCGAGCGCACTCCGGCCCCGATGGCGATCAGCAAGGTTGCCGTGGCCGACAAGGACGGCAAGCCGACCCGCGTTCGCTTCGAAACCAAGGACGGCAAGAAGGTCCGCGTGGCCGTGAAGTCCGGGGAGACCATCGATGGCTGATCAGTACACTCCGCGTCTGCGCTCGAAGTACGACGCTGAAATCGCGAAGGCGATGACCGAGAAGTTCGGTTACAAGAACGTGATGGAAGTGCCGAAGATCGAGAAGATCACGCTCAACATGGGCGTCGGCGAGGCGAGCCAGGACAAGAAGAAGGTCCAGACCGCTGCTGCCGAGATGGAAGCCATCGCCGGTCAGAAGCCCGTCATCACCAAGGCCCGCAAGTCGATCGCGCAGTTCAAGCTGCGTGAAGGCATGCCGATCGGCTGCAAGGTGACGCTCCGCCGCGAGCGCATGTACGAGTTCCTCGATCGTCTCGTCACCATCGCGATGCCCCGCATCCGCGACTTCCGTGGCCTGAACCCCAAGTCGTTCGACGGTCGCGGCAACTACGCGATGGGTCTCAAGGAGCAGATCATCTTCCCGGAGATCAGCTACGACAAGATCGAGAAGGTGCGTGGCATGGACATCATCGTCACCACCACCGCGAAGACCGACGAGGAAGCGCGCGAGTTGCTCCGTCTGTTCGGTTTCCCGTTCCCGGCTGAAGAGTCGGAACAGAAGGAAGCGGCGTGAGCCGCTGATAGAGAGAGCTTAAGTCCATGGCGAAACTGAGTTCCGTGAACAAGAACGAGCGTCGCAAGAAGCTCGTCAAGAAGTATGCAGGCAAGTACGAGCGCCTCAAGGCGGTCGCTGCTGATGAATCGCTCGATGAAACCGAGCGTCTCATTGCTCGCCTGAAGCTGGCCGAGATCCCGCGCAACGGCAACCCGACCCGGGTTCGCAATCGTTGCGCCACGACCGGCCGTCCGCGCGGTTATTACCGCAAGTTCGGCCTGTGCCGCGTCGAGCTGCGTGATCTTGCCAACAAGGGCATGATCCCCGGCGTGACCAAGTCGAGCTGGTAAGGGTTAGAAGCAATGGCATTGACCGATCCCCTGGGTGATATGCTCACCCGCATCCGCAACGGCCAGCAGGCGAAGAAGGACACCGTCCTTTCTCCCGCCAGCAAGCTGCGTGCGCGCGTGCTCGAAGTTCTGCAGCGTGAAGGTTACATCCGTGGTTTCAGCGATGACGCCACCGGTGCCCACCCTCAGCTGCGCATCGAGCTGAAGTATTTCGAAGGCGAGCCTGCTATCAAGCACATCGCCCGCGTCTCCAAGCCTGGCCGCCGCGTCTACTCGGGTTCGAAGGAACTCCCGGTTGTGCGCAACGGTCTCGGCATCACCATCGTCTCGACGCCGCGCGGCGTGCTCTCGGATGCCGAAGCACGTTCGCAGAACGTCGGCGGCGAAGTGCTGGCGGAGGTGTTCTAATGAGCCGCATCGGCAAGAAGCCGGTTGTGATCCCTGGCGGGGTCACTGCCGCCATCGATAACGGCACCCTCTCGGTGAAGGGCCCCAAGGGCACCCTGACCATGGGTCTGTCGGACCTCGTGACTTACGAAGTCGAAGAAGGTGCGATCGCCGTTCAGCCTGCCAACCAGACCAAGGCTGCCCGCAGCCACTGGGGCATGCAGCGCACCCTCGTCTCGAACCTCGTTGAAGGCGTTACCAGCGGCTTCACCAAGGTCCTCGAGATCAAGGGCGTCGGCTACCGCGCCGCGGCTCAGGGCAAGAACCTGAAGCTGCAGCTCGGTTACTCGCACGACGTCGACATCGCCGTGCCGGAAGGCATCGAGGTCAAGACCCCGGATAACACCACGGTCGAGATCTCGGGTATCGACAAGCAGAAGGTCGGCCAGCTCGCGGCCGAGATCCGTCGCTGGCGCAAGCCCGAGCCTTACAAGGGCAAGGGCATCAAGTACCGCGGCGAATTCATCTTCCGCAAGGAAGGGAAGAAGAAGTAATGGCCAAGCTTTCCCTTTTCGAGCGCCGTCGCCGGCGCGTCCGCACCGCCCTCAAGGCCCGTGCGGGTGGTCGTCCCCGTCTGTCGGTACACCGTACCGGCCGTCACATCTATGCGCAGATCATCGACGATGCGCAGGGCCACACCGTAGCTGCCGCCAACACGCTTGGCGCCAAGGGCACCGACACCGATGCCGCAGTGCGCGTTGGCAAGGAACTCGCCGAGGCCGCCAAGAAGGCGGGCATCACCTCGGTCGTGTTCGACCGTGGCGGTTTCCTCTTCCATGGCCGCGTCAAGGCGCTGGCCGAAGCCGCCCGTGAAGGCGGGCTGGAGTTCTGATCATGGCTGACGAAAACACCGAAATCCAGACCGACGTCCCGGCTGCTGAAGGCCAGGAAGTCCGTGAAGGTCGCGGTCGCGGTCGCGGCCGTGGCGAACGCGGCGAGCGTGGCGGCCGTGGCCGTCGCGACGACCGCCGTGGCGGTCGTGGCAACAACGAGGAAGAACAGGGCGAGGAGCTCATCGAGAAGCTCGTCCACATCAACCGCGTTTCGAAGACCGTGAAGGGCGGCAAGCGCTTCGGTTTCGCAGCTCTCGTCGTCGTTGGCGACGGCAAGGGCCGCGTCGGCTTCGGCCACGCCAAGGCTCGCGAAGTTCCCGAGGCGATCACCAAGGCCACTGCTTCTGCAAAGAAGAAGATGGTCCGCGTGCCGCTCAAGGAAGGTCGCACCCTTCACCACGACGGCCGTGGCCACTTCGGCGCCGGCAAGGTGAACGTCCGCACGGCTCCGGCCGGTACGGGCATCATCGCCGGTGGTCCGATGCGTGCCGTGTTCGAAAGCCTCGGCGTCGCTGACGTCGTGACCAAGTCGGTCGGCACCTCGAACCCGTACAACATGATCCGCGCCACCTTCGATGCGCTGACCAACCAGACTTCGCCGAAGTCGGTTGCCCAGCGTCGTGGCAAGAAGGTCGCCGACCTTCTGGGTCGTGGCGGCGCCAGCGAGGCAGAGGCGGAAGCCGCTGCCGAAGCCATCGCGGAGTAATCAGTCATGGCGAAGATCAAGATCAAGCAGATCGGTTCGCCGATCCGTCGCCCCGAGAGCCAGAAGAAGATCCTCATCGGTCTTGGCCTCGGCAAGATGCACAAGGTCGTCGAGCGCGAAGACACCCCGGAAGTCCGCGGTGCGATCGCCAAGCTGCCGCACATGGTTGCGGTGATCGACTGATCGACCTGCTTCAGGCACGATAACAAGGAAGGCCCTGGCGGAAACGCCGGGGCCTTTCTGGTTTGGGCTCAAAATCTGTGCGTGGCTGCGCCTCCGACTTTCCATCTGCCCATGACTTGTGCCCATGACTTATGCTAGGTGCGGCCGGATCTGGATTTCCCTGGGGGATACATTGCTTCGCAGGACCATCGCGGCCTCTACCATGTGCCTGGCCGCCCTCGCTGTCTCCGGCTGTGACGGCAGCGAGCCAAGCGACAACGGCGAAACTTATGTGCAGGAGAGCCCGGCAGCCGAGCCGGCCTGCAACGATCCGCTGGCGGATCCCGCCACGCTCGAACGCGATCGTCTGGCGGACAAGGCGCTCAAGGCGCTGCTGGCGGCCGGTCAGGCCGATCCCGTCGCGGAGGCCCGCAAGGCCGCCGCTGCCGGTGATTTCCGCCTCGTGGCCGCCGTAACGCTGGATGGCATCGATACCAGCGAATTTGGCGCGCAATGTGTGCTGCGCGGTGGACTGTCGCCGCGCATGGCCCGCGTCGTCACCTATTTCGGCGAAGAACCGTCGCCCACGCCGACGCCCGAAGCAACCGGAACGGAAGCCGCCGGTGAGAGCGAAGACAAGCTCGGTGATTTCGCGCGGACCTTCAACGAGACACTGATTGCCGATCCGGCCTATCCCTATCGTGACGTCTGCCGTGCCGTCGCGGGTGAGAAGCTGGAGGACAAGGAAGGTGCGAAAGAGGGCAAGGCGGTCCTCACGCCTGCTCCGAAGGCTACCGGTCGCTCCTATGGCTACGCCGATCTCGGCCCCTTGCCGGAGAATGCGACGTTGGCCGATGCCGCGCGGCGGGGCAATGTCGCGGCGCTGCGGAGGCTCATCGAAGAGACACCGTCAGCGGACGCGACGGGAGACGCCCTCGATGCGCCCACCACCATCGATTCGCCCGACTTGTTCGGGATGACGCCGCTGGCCTGGGCCATCGCCTATCACCGGGACGCGGCGGCCAGGTACTTGCTGTCGCAGCATGCGAGCCCGTCCGGTGCGCAATGCCAGGCGCTGGTCGATCGCGATTCGCCGATGCAGATCGCCCGCGCGCGTTCCTGGATCGCCATGGTCCTGCGGATGAAGGCCTTGGTGCCGGAGCAGGACTACGCCGCCCTGGCCGAAGATCCTGCGCTTCCCGATGGCAACAAGGCCGCATTCAATGGCGAGCTGCGGAAGCTGGGCGAGCGCTATGGCGACATATTCAACAAGGATTCGATGACGCGGCACGAGTTGAAGTTCTCGCTGGATCCCAAAGGACAGATAAAGCACTGCGCGTTCGAGCCGAAAACCGTTTCCGCAGAGTTCGATAAGGACATCTGCAAGCTGGGGCAGGAGCAGCTCAAGTGGAATCCGGCGCGGGATCCCGAAGGGCGCACGGTTTCCGGCGAGGCGAAACTCGTCATCCGTCTCCGGGGAAGCTGAGGCTCCGGCGCGAAAACCGGGTGCGGATTCAGGGGTGACATCGCCCCGTCCTTCCCCTATGGGCGCCCATTCCTATTAGCGCGACTAAAAGCGAAAGCGAGTGCAGACTATGAAACTGAATGATATCCGCGACAACGCTGGCGCCCGTCACCGTCGTATCCGCGTCGGCCGTGGCATCGGCTCGGGCAAGGGCAAGACTGCCGGCCGCGGCCAGAAGGGTGCCAAGGCACGTTCGGGCGTTTCGATCAACGGCTTCGAAGGCGGCCAGATGCCGCTTCACATGCGTCTTCCGAAGCGCGGCTTCTCGAACAAGAAGTTCGCCAAGGACTACGCAGAAGTGAATCTGGGCATGATCCAGAAGGCGATCGAAACCGGCAAGCTCGACATCTCGGGCGTCGTCGATCACGCTGTTCTCCAGGCCGCCGGCCTGGCCCGTGGCGGCAAGGATGGCGTTCGCCTCCTCGCCAAGGGTGAACTGACCGAAAAGGTCGAGTTCAACGTCGCCGGTGCTTCGAAGAGCGCCGTTGCCGCGGTCGAAAAGGCCGGTGGTTCGGTGATTCTTCCCGCCAAGGAAGCAGCCGAGGCCTGAGGCATCGCAACCGCGATAAGCTCATAAGGAGAGGGCGGGCGCCATGCGCTTCGCCCTCTCTTCATTCGGACTGCATGCAGGCGGCAGGTCTTCCAGACGCGGCGTGAATGTCTATATGAGCGGACCGACCAGAACCGGGGTTCGACAAGCCTGAACGCAGTCGCTAAGGCTGGACCCGAACCGACTATCGAGGCTTTACAAATCGTCATGGCTTCACGCGCCGACAATATCGCCAGCACCCTGAGTCTGGCCAATTTCTCGAAGGCGACCGAGCTCAAGAACCGAATCTGGTTCACGATCGGCGCGCTGATCGTTTTCCGATTCCTGAGCTTCGTTCCGCTGCCCGGCGTCAATCCGCTGATTCTCTCGCAGCTTTACAGCAAGACCCAGGGCGGCATTCTCGACCTGTTCAACACCTTCTCCGGTGGATCGCTGTCGCGCATGAGCCTGATCGCGCTCGGCGTGATGCCTTACATCACCAGCTCGATCGTGGTGCAGCTGGCCGCTTCCCTTCACCCGGCGCTGGTGGCGCTTAAGAAGGAAGGCGAAGCCGGACGCAAGAAGCTGAACCAGTACACGCGCTACGGCGCCGTGCTGCTTTGCGCGATCCAGGGCTGGTTCCTGGCGGTAAGCCTCGAGGCTTACGGTGCGTCCAGCGGTCTTCAGGCCGTGGTCGATCCGGGCCTGGTGTTCCGCATCGGCGCCGTGATCTCGCTGGTGGGCGGCACGATGTTCCTGCTGTGGCTGGGTGAGCAGATCACCTCGCGCGGTATCGGCAACGGCGTATCGCTGATCATCATGGCGGGTATCGTCGCGCAGATGCCGACTTTCGCCAGCAACGTCGGCCAGGCCTATAGCGCCGGTGACACGGGATCGCTGCTGATCATCTTCCTGATCGTGCTGATCGTGGCGATGATCCTTATGATCTGCTTCGCCGAGCGTGCGCAGCGCCGCCTGCTGATCCAGTATCCCAAGCGCGCGACCCAGCGCGGCATGATGCAGGCCGATCGCAGCCACCTGCCGCTCAAGATCAACACGGCGGGCGTCATCCCGCCGATCTTCGCCAGCTCGCTGCTGCTGCTGCCGCTGACCATCACGCAGTTTGCCGGCAAGTCGCTGAACCCGGAAACCACCGGCGGCAAGATCGTGATCGCGCTCAACCAGTACCTTGGGCATGGCAAGCCGCTCTACATGCTGCTCTACGCAGCCGGCATCATCTTCTTCTCGTTCTTCTACACCGCTGTCGTCTTCAATCCCGAAGAGACCGCCGAGAACCTGAAGAAGAACGGCGGCTTCATTCCCGGTATCCGTCCGGGCAAGAACACCGCGAACTATCTCGATTACGTGTTGACCCGCGTGACCGTGATCGGCGCGATCTACCTGACCATCGTCTGCACCGTTCCCGAGTACTTCCTCTCGATGACCGGTCTGCCGCTGTTGTTCATGGGTGGGACCAGCCTGCTGATCGTCGTCAACGTCACCGTCGACACGATTACCCAGATCCAGTCGCACCTGCTGGCGCATCAGTATGGCGACCTGATCAAGAAGGCGAAGTTGAAGGGACGTATGCGCTGAGGGCGCATTCAGGGACAGATGAGGGGTAAGGCGTGAATATCATCCTGTTGGGCCCGCCGGGGGCGGGCAAGGGTACCCAGGCGCAGCGTCTGGTCGACAAGCACGGCATGCGCCAGCTTTCGACCGGCGACATGCTGCGCGCCGCCGTTAAGGCGGGAACCCCTACGGGGCTGGAAGCCAAAGCGGTGATGGAGCGTGGCGAGCTGGTGTCGGACGCCATCGTTTCCGCGCTTATCGGTGACGAACTCGATGCCATGGGCGCGGATGTCGGCGCGATCTTCGACGGCTATCCGCGCACGGCAGCGCAGGCGGAATCGCTGGACGGCATTCTGTCGGCTCGCGGTCGCAAGCTCGATCATGTGATCGAACTCGAAGTCGACGAAGAAGCGCTGGTGGAACGCATCACCGGTCGTTTCACTTGTGCGACTTGCGGCAAGGGCTACCACGACACGTTCGAAAAGCCCAAAGTGGCGGGCGTCTGCGACAAGTGCGGCGGGACGGAATTCAAGCGCCGTCCTGACGACAATGCGGAAACCGTCCGTACCCGCCTGGCAGAATATCGCGCCAAGACCGCGCCGATCCTGCCGATCTACGAGGCGCGGGGAATCGTCGCCAAAGTGGACGGCATGGCGGAGATGGACGAAGTCTCCACAGCGATTGAAGCCATTCTCAAGTCCTGACATACTCGGCCGTGACGCGGCCGGTATCAGGGGCTTGGGATGAGAGGGGATGCATCGTTTCGCCTGGCCGCTTTAACGGCGGCAGGCATCCTGGCATGGCTGACGTCATGTGGCTTCGCGCAGGCGCGTGTCGCCGAAGTTTCGGATCAGGGCGCCGTGCTGCGTTATGTCGCCGCGGTGCCCGGTCCTCCCGACAAGGCCTGGCAGGTTCTGATCGTCCCCGCATCCTGGTGGGAAGGTGCGCACAGCTATTCCGGCAGTGCCGCCAACCTGGCGCTCGATCCGCGCCCGGGCGGCTGCTTTTGCGAGGCGCTTCCCGGGAAGGGCGGCGTCGAGCACATGCGCGTGATCCATTCGGACAGAGGCAGGCTGCTTCGCATGAGCGGCGCCCTCGGGCCGCTTCAGGCCGAAGCGATCCAGGGTACGTTGACGTTCAGTTTGGAGGCGGAGCAGGGCGGCACCCGGATCGTCGCCGAATATGTCCTTGCCGGATACATGAGGGGCGGCGCAGGGGGCGGGCTGGGCCGAATCGCACCGGCCGTCGATGCCGTGCTGGAGTCCCAGGTCGAACGATTGGCCGCCAGGCTGGGTGGCAGGCTCGTGCAGGATGCGAACTAACGCTTTGGGCGCCTCGGTGCGCGCATGGTCTTGCAACAACAGTCGTTTCTTTGACTAAACTTTTCGGATGCGGTAAACGGTTCGCGTGCGACCGCTCTCCCAGGCTTGGACAGCAGGCCGGGATGGAGCGATACGAACTCGCAGGCGTTGACATGCCTTGCGAATCGTTTTATGCGCGCCCTTCACTCAAAAGGTTTCGGCTGTGACCGGAAGGCGTTGGCATCGTGTGTGCTGCCTGCCCGGTCTTTGTCATTTACGCCTGGCGGGTGAATAAGCGTTGAGATAGGGGTCGTCCCTAGGGCGCTCCCTGTGGAGCATGGAGAATTAAGTGGCTCGTATTGCCGGGGTAAACCTCCCCACCAACAAGCGCGTTATCATCGCGCTCACCTACATCCATGGTATCGGTCGTACCAAGGCTCTCGAAATCGCCGACAAGCTCGGCATCGATCACAGCCGTCGTATCCAGGACCTGTCGGACGCCGAAGTCCTGCAGATCCGCGAAACCATCGACGCCGATCACACGGTTGAAGGTGACCTCCGTCGCGAAACCGCGATGAACATCAAGCGTCTCATGGACCTCGCTTGCTACCGTGGCCTGCGTCACCGCAAGGGCCTGCCGGTTCGTGGCCAGCGCACGCATACCAATGCGCGCACCCGCAAGGGCAAGGCCAAGCCGATCGCCGGCAAGAAGAAGTAAGCCGTCTGGGCCGAGCAATCGGCCCAATCGGTTTCCCCCAGCGATTTTTCGACAGGATATACGGATATGGCACGCGAACCCCAGCGCATTAAGCGCCGCGAGCGCAAGAACATCACGAGCGGCATCGCGCACGTGAATGCAAGCTTCAACAACACCATGGTGACCATCACCGACGCCCAGGGCAACGCGATCTCGTGGTCCTCGGCCGGCATGATGGGCTTCAAGGGCAGCCGCAAGTCGACTCCCTACGCCGCGCAGGTCGCCGCTGACGACGCCGGCAAGAAGGCCGCCGAGCACGGCGTCCGCACCCTCGAAGTCGAAGTCAAGGGTCCGGGTTCGGGCCGTGAGAGCGCCCTGCGCGCCCTCCAGGCTGTCGGCTTCACCATTACCTCGATCCGCGATGTGACGCCGATCCCGCACAACGGCGTGCGTCCTTCCAAGCGTCGCCGCGTCTGATCGAGCTAATCCGGGCGGCGAACCGGTCGCTGTCCGGCTTCGGAACGTCCCAGGCCCCTCCACCGGGCCTCGGGGCGTAACCGCCATCACTCCCAGGGGAAGTCCATGACTGTCAACATCAAGAACTGGCAGGAACTCAAGAAGCCGAACAGCCTTGAGATCAAGCCGGGACCCGACCCCAAACTGAAGGCGACCTTCATCGCCGAACCGCTGGAGCGTGGCTTCGGTCTGACGCTCGGCAACGCGCTGCGCCGCGTGCTGCTCTCCTCGCTTCAGGGCGCCGCGATCACCTCGATCAAGATCGAGAACGTGCTGCACGAATTCTCGTCGCTTGCCGGTGTGCGCGAGGACGTCACGGACATCGTCCTGAACGTCAAGCAGATCGCTCTCAAGATGCAGGGCGAAGGCCCGAAGCGTCTCCAGCTCTCGGCCACGGGTCCGGCGGCTGTGAAGGCTGGCGACATCGCCGTCTCGGGTGACATCGAGGTCATGAACAAGGACCTCGTGATCTGCCACCTCGACGAAGGTGCGACGCTCAACATGGAACTGACCGCCGACACCGGCAAGGGCTACGTCCCGGCCGTGTCGAACCGTCCGGTCGACGCGCCGATCGGCTTGATCCCGGTCGACTCGCTCTACTCGCCGGTTCGCCAGGTCAGCTACAAGGTCGAGAACGCCCGTATCGGCCAGGAGCTCGACTACGACAAGCTGAGCCTCACCGTCGAGACCGACGGCACCGTTGCGCCTGAAGATGCCGTCGCCTATGCCGCGCGTATCCTCCAGGACCAGCTGGCGCTGTTCGTCCACTTCGAGGACATCGCTCCGGTCGGTCAGTCGCCGATGATCGGCATGGCTGCCGGCGGTGCTGCGGCTTCGGAAGAGAGCGACACCAACCAGCTCAACCGCTACCTTCTCAAGAAGGTGGACGAGCTGGAACTGTCGGTCCGTTCGGCCAACTGCCTCAAGAACGACAACATCATCTATATCGGCGACCTGGTCCAGAAGACCGAAGCCGAGATGCTGCGCACGCCGAACTTCGGCCGCAAGTCGCTCAACGAGATCAAGGAAGTCCTTTCGTCGATGGGCCTGCGCCTCGGCATGGACATCCCGGGCTGGCCGCCCGAGAACATCGAAGAGATGGCCAAGAAGCTCGAGCAGGAACTGCTCGGCTGATCGGCTCTCCCGATACCGAATTGAAGAGGGCTTCGCGGGAAACCGCGGGGCCTTTTTCTTTGTGCTGGCGGGAGTGGCGAGGGGCTTCGACAAGCTCAGCCCGAGCGGGAGGTGATGGACTTTTTTGGCCGAGCTGCACTTGCGCTGAACCCTTAGCGTATCCGCGTCGGTGTCAGATCTCTTGACTCTTTCGCCGTTTTCGGGTTGAGGGCGCGCTTCACACGCAAGTGAACCGGCTTTGGGCGGTGGCCGCACCACATCGCCCGGCAGGCAGTACCTTGAACGGCTGCCTGACGAACGGAGAAGAAGACATGCGTCACAAACATGGCCAGCGCAAGCTGCAGCGTACCTCGGGCCACCGCGCCGCCCTGCTGCGCAACATGGCTGCCGCGCTCATCAAGCACGAGCAGATCCAGACCACCACGCCCAAGGCGAAGGAACTGCGCCCCTACATCGAAAAGCTGATCACGCTCGCGAAGCATGGTGGCCTTTCGAACCGTCGTCTGGCGCACGCCCGCCTGATGGACGAGGCTCAGGAACAGAAGCTCTTCGAAGTGCTCGCCGAGCGCTATGCAGGCCGCAATGGCGGTTACACCCGCATCATCAAGGCCGGCATCCGCGCTTCGGACGCCGCTCCGATCGCGATCATCGAATTCGTTGATCGCGACGTTTCGGAAAAGGGCAAGGACTCGGGTCCGGTCCTGACCGAAGAAACCGAATACGCCGAAGCCTGATAGGCTGAGGTAGGCCGCTTTCCACAGGAGAGCGGACCGAAGATTGCAAGAGCGGTCGCGAGTGCTAGGCTCGCGGCCGCTTTTGTTTTTTGTTTCAGGGGAATGGAATGCCTCGGATGGGCAGGCTCGTTAGAGCCCGAAGTGCAGTGACGTGTGCGATGACTTTTGGCTTGCTTTCGGGCGGCCTGCTTTCAGCCAATTTGCTTCTAGCTTCGCCGCTGTCGGCGCAAACGGGGACCACGATGAACTATCCCGAAACCCCGCGCGGCGATGTGGTCGAGACGCTGTTTGGTGAGAAGATCGCCGATCCATATCGCTGGCTGGAAGCCGACGTCCGGCATGACAAGACGGTGGCCGACTGGGTCGATCGCGAATCGCGCTACACCGAAGCCTATCTGGCAGGCCTGCCGCAGCGAACCTGGTTCAAGCAGCGCATCAGCGCGCTGATGAATTTCGAGCGTTTCGGGCTGCCGGTAAAGGCGGGCAAGCGCTATTTCTATACCCGCAACACAGGCTTGCAGAATCAGTCGCAGCTGTTCGTGCGCGAAGGGCTTCACGGCACACCGCGGCTGCTGATCGACCCCAACAGCTGGGCGAAGGACGGCGCCACCGCGCTCGATGGCTGGGAGCCTTCGCAGCAGGGCCGCTATCTTCTCTACAGCGTGCAGGATGGCGGCAGCGACTGGCGTGTTATCCATGTCATGGATGCAGGCAGCGGAAAGGTGCTCGAAGACGAACTGCGCTGGGTGAAGTTCAGTTCGCTGGCCTGGATCGGTGAGGAGGGCTTCCTCTATTCGCGCTTCCCGGCGCCCAAGGAAGGGGCGGCCTTCCAGAGCCTGAACTACGATCAGGCCGTCTATTTCCACAAGCTGGGCACGCCCCAGAGCGCCGACGAACTGGTCTATTCCACGCCCGACCATCCCGACTACGGCCATACCGCCGAAGTGACGCAGGACGGCCGCCTTGCGGTGATCACGTCGCACATCGGCACCGATTCCCGCTACGACGTCCGCGTCGTCGACCTGACCAGGAAGGGCAAGGATCGCTGGACCGCCAGACCGATCGTCACCGGCTTCAAGGACGATTGGCGTCTGGTCGAGGGCGCGGGGCAGAAGCTCTGGTTCGTGACCAACGAGAACGCGCCGCGCTACCGCCTCGTCAGCATCGATCTGGCGGCGGGCTCGCCGTCGTTCACCGAAGTGGTGCCGCAGCGCGAGGACATTCTGGAGAAGGCGGGGATCGTCGGTCACCAGCTCGTGCTGAACTACATGCGCGATGCCGCCAGCCATGCCGAGATCGTTGGGCTCGACGGCAAGGCGGGCAAGGCGCTGGCCCTGAACGGCATCGGCACGGCTTCCGGTTTCCGCGGGAAGCCTGGTGACCCGGAAACCTTCTACTCGTTCACCAGCTTCAATCGCCCTGCGTCGATCTTCCGTCTCAACCTCGACACCGGCGCGACCGAGCCCTTCGCGGAACCGGCGATGGATTTCGATCCGGCCCAGATCGCGGTCGAGCAGCGGTTCTACACGTCGAAGGACGGCACGCGGGTGCCGATGTTCCTGGTCCGGCGCAAGGACGTGGCGCAGGCGGGCAAGCCGGTTCCGACCCTGCTCTACGGGTACGGCGGCTTCGACATTTCGCTCACGCCGGGCTTCTCGGCAAGCCGGATGGCCTGGGTGCAGGCGGGCGGCGCTTTCGCGATGGCCAATCTGCGCGGAGGCGGTGAATATGGCCGCGCCTGGCATGATGCCGGACGGCGGGCGAACAAGCAGAATGTCTTCGACGACTTTATCGCGGCGGGCGAATATCTGAAGGCTGAAGGCATCGCCGCCAAGGACGGCCTGGCGATCCAGGGCGGTTCGAACGGCGGTCTGCTGGTCGGTGCCGTGCTCAACCAGCGCCCCGATCTCTTCGCGGCCGGTGTACCGCAAGTGGGCGTGATGGACATGCTCCGCTTCGACCGCTTCACGGCGGGTCGCTACTGGGTGGACGATTACGGCTACCCCGATCGCGAGGCGGATTTCCGCGTGCTGCGCGCTTATTCGCCCTATCACAACATCAAGGCCGATACGCCTTATCCGGCGATCCTGGTGACCACTGCCGATACCGACGACCGCGTGGTCCCGGGGCACTCGTTCAAGTACGCCGCCGCGCTCCAGGCCGCGCAGCTGGGTGACAAGCCGCATCTCATCCGCATCGAAACCCGCGCGGGTCATGGGTCCGGCAAGCCTACCGACAAGGTGATCGAAGAGAGCGCGGATGTGCTGTCCTTCGTGGCGCAATGGACGGGACTGAAAGTCGCGGAGTAACGCGGCAGCTGACAGCGGAAGGTTGCGTTCGGCGGCGAAAGCCGGACAATGGCATGGTTCGAAGGGGTGCTCTGGAGCGCCCGACCGAAAGGGAGCCTCGAACCATGCCCAGACGTCCTGCTCTATCCTTCCGTTCGGCGCTGATTGCCGGGGCCGTCGCGATGGCGGTTCCGGCATTGGCGCAGGCAGACCGCTTCGCAGCCGATCCCAGGCTCGACAACAAGGCGGACAGCTACGGCGTCAGTTCGCGGCAGGCGGCGCACAAGTGCGTGGCCGCCGCCGAGGATGCCGCAAAGACGGCCCGTTTCACTGGCGTCGAAGTGATCGGCATCAAGACCGTCGAGCGCAAGTCGGACGGCTATGAAATCGAAGGGTGGATCCGCGTGAGCGGGGGTGGCCCCGAATGGCGCGACAATGCACCGGCGCGGGGATCGTTCGAATGCGAGATTTCGCGCGGGAAGATCGTCGATCTCGATTTCGACGAGATCTCGGGGCTTTAAGCGACCTTCAATCCGCGCCCTCGTGTGCGGGCAGGCCCAGCGACCAGTGTATCGCCGCGCCGCGCAATGCGAAGCCTGCGCTGGCGGCGATCGCCCAGGTCAGAGTAGGCGGAAAGCCCATCGCCAGCCCGGCCGCCGCGACGGCCGCCGCTAGCGCTCCGGCGGTGACGTAGAGTTCGGGGCGCATCAGGATGGAAGGCTGACCGGCCACCACGTCGCGCACAATCCCTCCGACGCAGCCCGTCACGACGCCCATGACCATGGCCGGCACGGGCGGAACGCCCCAGGCCATCGCCTTGATCGTGCCGAAACCGGAATAGACGGCAAGGCCCGAGGCGTCGGCCCATTCCAACAGTCGGCCCTGCCACCAGCG
Organism: Novosphingobium sp. TCA1; assembly: GCF_009811895.1. Taxonomy (NCBI): domain Bacteria; kingdom Pseudomonadati; phylum Pseudomonadota; class Alphaproteobacteria; order Sphingomonadales; family Sphingomonadaceae; genus Novosphingobium; species Novosphingobium sp. TCA1. Next base: position 27,427 of record NZ_BLJH01000021.1, read on the forward strand.
CACCGGCGTGAACCAGGCGATCACCGCCACGACAAGGCAGACCGGCACCACGAAGGGATCGCGCACCCAGAACACCGGCGCGCCGATCAGCAGATCGCGCAGGGTGCCGCCGCCCACCCCGGTCATCAGGGCGAAGAAGGCCACCGTCACGAAAGTCTGGCGCATCTGCGCGGCCGAGAGCGCGCCGGTCAGCGCGAAGACGGCAATGCCCAGGATGTCGAATGCTGCGGGCAGGGCCGGAGCGTCTGGTGGAATGATGGTCGGCATTGCTGCTTCATAGCGGGATCGCAGAAAAAGCGGCAGCGGAAAGCTGCCCCCACGCCGAGGCGCTTCATTGACCCTGCGCGCATATATGATACACATAGGATCATATATAAGGGAGAGCGAAGCCTTGGCCTATCCAGCGTCCTATGAAACTGCCGACTGGTACACCGACGTCGCGCTGGTGGATGATCCCCACGCCTATTTCGATTTCCTTCGCGCCAAGGGGCCTGTCGTTCGTCTGCCCTATCGCAATGCAGTGGCCGTGACGGGGTATGAGGAAACCGTCCAGGTAATGCTCGATACGGAGCACTTCTCCTCCATCAACGCCGTTACCGGTCCCGTCGCAGAGCTGCCTTTCTCGCCGCGAGGGGACGATATCGCCGCGGAACTGGAGGCGCATCGCGGGCAGATCGCCTTTGCCGACCAGATCGTCACGGAAAGTGGAAGCCGGCACGCGGATCTGCGCTCGATCATCGCCCGTCTGTTCACCCCCAGTCGTCTGAAGGAATTGCAACCCAAGCTGCTGGCAACGGCGGAAGGGTTGATCGACGAGTTTTACCGCGACGGGAAAGTGGACATCGTGCGCCAGTATGGCGGGCCTTACGGCGCGCTGGTGATCTCCGACCTTCTCGGGCTTTCCGAAAGGACGCGGACAAAATTCCGTGCCTTGCTGGAAGGCGCGATCCCGGTGCCGATGGATGCCGACGAAGAGGAAATGCTGAAGAACCCGCTGGTGGGGGTAGGCAAGGACCTGTTCAAGCTGATCGCCCGGCGGCGGCTCTCGGCCCATCCTCTGATGCGCCCGCTCCATGCGCTTCTGGCGCAGGAGGACATCCTCAATGAACTGGCGCAGGCGCGCTTTCCCGATGGCAGCCGCCCTTCGCTGGTGGATCTGACCAGTCTGGCGGCCTTTCTGTTCGGGGCGGGGCAGGACACGACCAATCGCCTGCTGGCCAATGCCTTCCGTATTATCGCCACCCGTCCCGACGTGCAGCAGCAATTGCGCGACGATCCCGCTCGTATTCCCGTATTCATCGAGGAAGTCCTGCGTTTCGACGGCTCGGTGAAGAGCGGCGGTCGGATGTGTCAGAAAACCACCGTGCTGGGGGGCGTGGAGATCAAGGCGGGAACGGCGATCCTTCTCTCGCACATGGCGGCGAACCGCGACCCCGCTCGATTTCCCGAACCGGACAAGTTCGACATGGACCGCCCGAAGCTCAAGGAACATCTGGCGTTCGGACGCGGCGCGCACACCTGCTTCGGCGCACCGCTCGCCCGGCGGGAAGTGGCCGTCAGTATCGAGCGCCTGCTCGCGCGCATGGGCAACATTCGCCTTGCGGAGATACACCGGCGGCCGGACGGCGGTCTGCGCTTCGATTACGAACCGACCTATATCCTGCGGGCACTTGCCAGCCTTCACCTCGAATTCGATCCGATAGAAGGGAACTGAGCGGCGAAGGGGATTAAGCGGGGTGGGGGAATTCCAACGCGCGCCGGTCTGTCCTATTACGCGGGCATGACCACGCCAGAGACCAAAGAAGCCGAAGCCGCCAACGAATTGATGCGCCTGGCGCGGCAGATCAACCGCGCCAATCGGCTCTACCATGCGGAAGATGCGCCCGAGATATCGGATGCCGAATACGATGCCCTGGTGCGCCGCAACGCCGAACTGGAGGCGGCTTTCCCGCATCTCGTCCGCCCCGACAGCCCCACCAACAAGGTCGGTCACGAAGTGGCAGCCTCGCCGCTGTCGAAAGTGACGCACGAGGTTCGCATGATGAGCCTCGACAACGCCTTCACCGATGAGGAAGTGGCCGATTTCGTCGGGCGAGTGCGGCGCTTCCTGTCGCTCTCCGCCGATGAGCCGGTGCTGGTGACGGCGGAAGACAAGATCGACGGACTGTCCTGCTCCTTGCGGTACGAGAAGGGTAGGCTGGTGCGCGCGGCCACGCGCGGCGATGGACAGGTCGGGGAGGATGTTACCGCCAATGTCGCCCATATCGCGGACGTGGTGCAGGAACTGAAAGGCGACGACGTTCCCGAGGTCTTCGAGGTTCGCGGCGAAGTCTACATGGAGAAAGGCGCGTTCCTTGCCCTCAACGAGACCTTGATGGCCGAAGCGCGCGCCCAGGCCGAAGCGAAGGGCGAGGCCTTCGACGAGGGCAAGGTGCGCCAGTTCGCCAACCCCCGCAATGCCGCCGCCGGATCGCTGCGCCAGAAGGACGCGAGCGTCACGGCCCGGCGTCCGCTGCGGTTCTGGGCCCATGGCTGGGGCGCAGCGAGCCGGGTTCCCGGCACCAGTCAGCACGAGGTGATCCGCAGGATCGAATCCTGGGGACTGCCGGTCTCGCCGCAGTTCCGGCTCTGCCATTCGGTGGAGGACATGCTGGCCGCCTATCGCGCCATCCGCGATGGCCGCGCCGCCTTGCCGTTCGAGATCGACGGCGTCGTCTACAAGATCGACCGGCTCGACTGGCAGCAGCGGCTCGGCTTCGTTGCCAAGGCGCCGCGCTGGGGGCTGGCGCACAAGTTCCCCGCCGAGCGCGCCGAAACCACGCTGGAAACGATCGATATCCAGGTGGGACGCACCGGCAAGCTTACGCCGGTCGGCCGGCTGAAGCCGGTGCTGGTCGGGGGCGTCACCGTCACCAATGTCACGCTTCACAACCGGGACGAGATCGCCCGTCTCGGCGTCCGCCCCGGCGACCGGATCGTGCTGCAACGCGCGGGCGACGTGATCCCGCAAGTGGTGGACAACCTGACGCGCGAGGAAGACAGGCCGGCCTTTGCGTTCCCCGACCATTGCCCGCAGTGCGGCAGCGAGGCCGTGGCCGAGGAGGGCGAAGTGGACGTGCGCTGCACCGGCGGACTGATCTGCCCGGCACAGCGGACCGAACGCCTCAAGCACTTCGTCAGCCGCGCCGCGCTCGACATCGAGGGGCTGGGCGAGAAGACGATCGACGAGTTCTTTGCGAAAGGCTGGCTGGAAAGCCCCGCCGACATCTTCCGCCTGCGCAGGCGCCGGGAGGACATCCTTGCCCTCGGTGGGTGGAAGGACAAGTCTGTGGACAACCTGTTGGCGGCTGTGGAAAGCAAGCGCAAGCCCGATGCGGCGCGGCTGCTGTTCGGCCTTGGTATCAGGCACATAGGCGCGGTTACCGCGCGTGACCTGATGAAGCGCTTCGAAACCCTGCCGCAGCTGCGCGCCGTCGCGGAAGCCATTCAGGTGCGTGAAGGCGAGGAGGCCGCCGCGGCCGGGAGCGATGCCTATTCCGAACTGGTTTCCATCGACGGTATCGGCCCTGCGGTGGTCGAAGCGCTCGGCGATTTCTTCCACGAAGAGCACAATCGCGCGGTATGGGACGACTTGCTTTCGGAGGTTTCGCCGCCGCCTTACGTGGTGGAAACGGTCGATAGCGAAGTCGCGGGCAAGACCGTGGTCTTCACCGGCAAGCTGGAAACCATGAGCCGCGACGAGGCCAAGTCCCAGGCGGAACGGCTCGGCGCCAAGGCGGCAGGCTCGATTTCCGCGAAGACGGACCTGCTGGTGGCGGGGCCGGGCGCCGGTTCCAAGCTGAAGAAGGCCGCCGATCTCGGCATCCGGGTGATCGACGAGGCCGAGTGGGCGCGGATCGTTCAGGCGGCGGGCTGATCGGCGGACAGGTCCTTGCCGGTCCATCCGGTGGAGAAACGAAGCGGGCGGGTGAAGGCGATGTGCCTTCACCCGCCCGCGTCATGACCGGCCTTCGATCAGGCCGGTTCTTGATCAGGCCGACTCCTGATCAGGAATGGCGAGCCTGCCGTTCGTGCAGGTGCCGATAGTGCTGAACCCGGGTTGCACGCAGCCCTGCCATGCCCTCGCGCTCTACAGCGCGTTGCCAGGACGCCAGTTCCTCAAGCGTGAGGTCGTAGCGGTCGCATGCCTCGGCAATCGTCAGCAGGCCTCCGTTCACGGCCGCCACGACTTCCGCCTTGCGGCGGACGACCCAGCGTGACGTATTGCGCGGCGGCAGGCTGCTCTTGTCGAGAGCTTCACCCAGGGGTCCGACGACGGCACGCGGCCGATCGAGATCAGATTGAAGCATGTTGGCCTCTTGAGCTGTTGTTACCAGCCCCCCTTGGCCTTAATTCTTGGTGGAAACCCTTAATTCGACGTAACCGATAATGGTTAACGCGATAGCGTGGTCCTATCTCTAACATAATGAAATAAATAGATAAGACCGAATTGGACGCCTTCAGGTCCTCTTAATTGCCGATTTACGTTTCTTAATCGCCGTGCTCCATCCATCGGGACCTGCGACGGCGCTCCGATGGATGGAATTGTACGTGCGGTCAGCTGTTATCGGCGGCGCGCGCGCATCCACAGGATCGACCAGTCGCCGTTCACGAGTCGCCCGGCGAGTCGCAATCCGGCGCGGCGGCAGGCGCGGCGCACGGCGTCTTCCTGGGTTTCGAGCAGGCCGGCCAGAACCAGGCTGCCGCCGGGTGCCAGCGAGCGCGCGAAGTCCGGCGCGAGCGAAACCAGCGGTCCGGCGAGGATATTGGCCATGATCAGATCGTAAGGCCCGCGCGCGGCGATCAGCGGATGGTCCATGCCGTCCGCGATCGTCATGACCAGTTCGCCCCCGCGATGTCCCATCTTCACGCCGTTGGCCGCCGCGTTGTCCTCGACGACGCCGACGCAGACCTGGTCGATGTCGCTGGCAGTGGCGAGGGCGCGCGGCCAGAGCGCCATGGCCGCGAAGGCGAGCAGGCCGGTTCCCGTGCCGATGTCGGCATGGTTGCGGAAGATCAGGCCCTGGGCCTTCATGTGGGTGAGCATGGCAAGACAGCCTGCGGTCGTCGCATGCTGGCCGGTGCCGAAAGCCTGGCTGGCGGGGATGGTGAAATCGATCACGCCGGGCTCGTTGCTGGCCGGGTGGTCGGGGGTGTGGACGTGGAAGCGCCCGGCGCGAATCGGTTCGAGGCCCTGCTGACTGGTCACGAGCCAGTCGGTTTCCGGCAGCTCCTCGATGATGAACTCGGGTGTCTCGCCCAGGAACAGCGCCGCAATGGCATTCTTCTCGGCGTCACCCGGTTCGTGCGCGAGCCAGGCTTCCAATTGCCAGTCGTCGGGCTTGTCCTCGGCGATTTCACTGCCGGACAGGACGATGTCCGGGTCCCAGTCGAACGCGTCCTCGTGCGCGACGAGAGCGCCTTCGATGACCGAGCGGGGGGCGTAGGCGGTGATCTTCCAACTCACGAACGGGTCTCCTTCGCCTCTTCGGCCGCCTCGTCTGAAAGGCGCTGGTCGAAGCGGGCAGTGGCGGTGGCCGCATAGCTGCGGCAGGCGGCGGGGTCGATCAGCGGCGCTGCGCCGGAAAGCCGGGCGAACAGGTCGCTCGCACCGGGATGCGGCGTGACCAGCAGGTCGCAGGGCAGGGCGGCGATCCGTTCGAGGCCCTTGCGGACCCCGGCGATACGCGCGGGATGATCGGTAAAACGGTAGCCTTTTGCCGAGATGGCGCTGGCGCTGTCGGCATAGGCGATGTTCAGGCACTTCCCACGGTCGTCGCAGGCGCGCCAGGTCCAGCTCGTCGATCCGGCGGCATGGGTCGGGGTGGCGTGTGCCGTCAGGTCGAGGTCGCCCAGTGTGACATGCGCGCCGCTGGTCACGTGCTTGTCTACGGGAACCGGCGGAAACGGATCGAGCTGGCCGAATTGCGGGTCTTCGGCCGTTGCCCGGCCCGATTCGAGCACTTCGGCGGCATCGGACAGGGCCGCGACGCGGGCGCCTGTGGCGTGCTTGAGCGCTGCCAGGGCGCCCGCATGGTCGAAATGCTCGTGGCTGGAGAGGATCCAGCGCACGTCTTCCGGCTTGAAACCGGCGGCAGCGATATTGGCGAGAACCAGCGGTGCCGCCTCCGGCAGGCCGCCGTCGATGAGGACGTGGCCCTGCTTGCCGGTGACGAGTATGGCGGAGATCCCGCAAGTCCCTACGTACCAGGTATTGCCGAAAAGCCTTGCGGGCGGCGCCGCGTCGGCCCAGCCATCGCGGCCCTTGCAGGCCTCTGCGAGCTGGAGGGCGCCGGGATTCGGGGTTTCTGCAGGGGCAACGGCTTCGCTTCCGGTCGCTGCGCCGCTTGGTGCCGCCGAAGTGGCGGGCGACGCGGTGCAGGCGGCGAGCAGCAGGGTGCAGGCGAGGGCTGTCGGCAGGTTCTTCATGGTTTGCGGGCTTTAGAGCGGAGATGCTGCCAAGACCAGTGGCGGCGCTTCCAGAGGGCGCGATGGCGCGCCGAGGTGAAGCGCCGCGCGAAATTGCGCTTGTGCGGGATGCATCCGCTATGTGCTTCGCGGAACTTGCACCAAGCGGCGATTTGTCTAAGGGGACTTTCGACAGGGGCAGCCTCAAGCTGCCAAATAAGGCAAAAGGGATTCGAAAGAGCCATGGCCAAAGACGGCACCAGGAACCGTCCGCTTTCGCCCCATCTCCAGATCTGGCGTTGGGGTCCTCACATGTTCGTCTCCATTCTGCACCGCGTGACCGGTGACGGAATGGCATTCGCCGGTCTCGGCGTATTGCTGTGGTGGCTCGGCGCCCTCGCGGGCGGGCCGGCTTCCTACGAGACGTTCAGCTGGGCCATGACGACGCCGATCGGCTATATCGTGCTCGTCGGCATCTCCTGGGCATTCTTCACCCACATGATGAGCGGCCTGCGCCACTTCGTGCTCGACGTGGGCGGCGGCTTCGAACTCAAGACGAACAAGACCTGGTCGATCGTTTCGCCGATCCTGGGCGTGCTCGCCACCGTCGCCTTCTGGGCGATCCTGCTGCTTCGCTGAGGAACGGGAAACATGGGTAACGGAACTTCCATCGGCCGCGTTCGCGGCCTCGGCTCGGCGAAGACCGGCGTTCATCACTGGCTGCTGCAGCGCTTCACAGCGATCGGCAACCTGCTTTCGGTGCTGTTTCTGGCGGTATCGATCCTTCTCCTTCCCGACCTGACGTACGCGTCGGTGGCGGAATGGATGGCGCGTCCGGTTCCGGCAGTGATGATGATCCTGCTGGTCGTCACCACCTTCTGGCATGCGCGCATCGGCCTTCAGGTCCTGGTTGAGGACTATGTCCATGACCACGCCAACAAGTTCGCCTGCATCGCCGCGCTCAACCTTGCTGCCTGCGGCGGCATTGCCTTCGGCGCCTTCTGCGTCATCCGTCTCGCGCTGGGAGCCCACTGATGTCCGCGCCTGCTTATAAAATCATCGACCACGTCTATGACACCGTCGTCGTCGGCGCCGGTGGTTCGGGCCTGCGCGCCACCATGGGCTCGGCCGAAGCCGGCCTGAAGACCGCGTGCATCACCAAGGTCTTCCCCACCCGCTCGCACACCGTCGCGGCGCAGGGCGGCATCGCCGCCTCGCTCCAGAACAATACGCCGGACCACTGGACCTGGCACATGTACGACACCGTCAAGGGGTCGGACTGGCTGGGCGACCAGGACGCCATCGAATACATGGTGCGCGAAGCCCCGGCTGCGGTCTACGAACTGGAGCACGCCGGCGTGCCCTTCAGCCGCAATGCCGACGGCACGATCTACCAGCGCCCGTTCGGCGGCCACATGCAGAACATGGGCGAAGGCCCGCCGGTGCAGCGCACTTGCGCCGCCGCCGACCGTACCGGCCACGCCATGCTGCACGCGCTCTACCAGCAGTCGCTGAAGTACGACGCGGACTTCTTCATCGAATACTTCGCCATCGACCTGATCATGGACGGCGGCAAGTGCGTCGGCGTGATCGCGCTCTGCATGGATGACGGTTCGATCCACCGCTTCCGTTCGCAGGCCGTCGTTCTCGCGACCGGCGGCTATGGCCGCAGCTACTTTACCGCTACGTCGGCCCATACCTGCACCGGCGACGGCGGCGGCATGGTCCTGCGCGCGGGCCTGCCGCTGCAGGACATGGAATTCGTGCAGTTCCACCCTACCGGCATCTACGGCGCGGGCGTGCTGATCACCGAAGGCGCGCGCGGCGAGGGCGGCTACCTCACCAACTCCGAGGGCGAGCGCTTCATGGAGCGTTACGCGCCTTCCGCGAAGGACCTCGCCTCGCGCGACGTCGTCTCGCGCTCGATGGCGATGGAAATCCGCGAAGGCCGCGGTGTCGGCCCGCACAAGGACCATATCTACCTGCACCTCGATCACATCGATCCCAAGGTGCTGGCGGAGCGTCTGCCGGGCATCACCGAAAGCGGCAAGATCTTCGCGGGCGTGGACCTTACCCGTCAGCCGCTGCCGGTCGTGCCGACCGTCCACTACAACATGGGCGGCATTCCCTGTAACTATCACGGCGAAGTCGTCACCATCGGTGCCGACGGCAACCCGGATACGGTCGTCCCCGGCCTCTTCGCCGTGGGCGAGGCTGCCTGCGTTTCGGTCCATGGCGCCAACCGCCTGGGTTCGAACTCGCTGATCGACCTCGTGGTGTTCGGCCGTGCCACCGGCCATCGCCTCAAGGAAATCGTCAAGCCCGGCGCTGCGCAGCAGGAACTGCCCAAGGACTCGGCGGATCTGGCGCTCACCCGTCTCGATCACTTCCGCAATGCCAACGGCGGTTCGTCGACGGCGGAAGTCCGTACCGAGATGCAGCGCACGATGTCGGGCCACGCCGCGGTGTTCCGCACCGACGAACTGATGGTCGAAGGCAAGGGCAAGCTCGCCGCGACCTATCAGCGCATGAACGACATCAAGGTCACCGACCGCGGCCTGATCTGGAACTCGGATCTGGTGGAAACGCTGGAGCTGGACAACCTGATCTCGCAGGCCTCGGTCACGCTTCACGGCGCCCAGGCGCGCAAGGAAAGCCGCGGCGCCCACGCGCACGAGGACTTCCCGAACCGCGACGATGCGAACTGGATGAAGCACACCGTGGGCTGGTTCAACGGCTGGGGCGGCAAGGGCGGTGAAATTCGTCTCGATTACCGTCCGGTCCACGAATACACGCTCACCGACGACGTGCAGTACATCAAGCCCAAGGCGCGCGTGTACTGATCCGTTTCGCAGCGCGGACAAGCAAAGGGCGGCGTACCGGAAGGTGCGCTGCCCTTTTGCATTCACGGGCCTTTTGCGTTCACGATTACACATTGGCGCTGCAACTGAAGCAGCTTTCATGTATTTTCCGGTGAGACTTGTCTGAAAACGCCGGAGGCATTGGCATGACCCGTACCGAGATGGACCCCTTGCTTGAGCCGCATGTCGAGAACGATCCGCTGGTCAGTTCCCTGGCGCAGGCCTCGGGCAAGGCCTGGGGATGGGTGCTCGCCTATGGCATCCTGCTGCTTCTGATCGCGCTGATCGTGATCGCCAATCCCCTTGTGGCCGGCGTGGCGACGGGGCTGCTGATCGGTGTCGTCCTGGTGATCTACGGGATTGCCGCCGTAGCCTCGGGCTGGACCTCGCTGTCGCAGCGCGCGCGCTGGGTTGAAGTCCTGCTGGGCCTGCTGGCCATCGTCGCCGGGATATTCGCCGTCCTCAATCCCGTTGCGGGCGCCCTTTCGCTGGTCTGGGCGATCGGGGCCTGGCTGACGGTTTCGGGCGGGTTCCAGATTGCCTTCGCGCTCAAGTCCCGTCACGACAAGGGCTGGCGCCTGTTCCTGGGCGTGCTCGATGTCGTGCTCGGCCTGATCCTGCTGTTCTCCAATCCCGCGACGGGGCTGGCATTCCTGGCCGTGATCATCATGATCAGCCTGGTCGTGCGCGGTGTCTTCCTGATCATGCTGGCGCTCTCGCTCCGCAAGCTGGCGCGCTGACCGGTTCATCTGGCGTTCATGTTTACAAACGTAGTCGATTACGCATGTAAACGATGGAGGCCAGATTGCCTGCCGATTCCTCGTCCGCTCCCTTAGCCGCCGCTCCGGCAGCCTCGAGCGATCAGCCCGAGCGCATCTCGGATGCCGAACATGCCGTGATGGAAGTCCTCTGGCAGCGCAGCCCGCTGACCGCGGCAGAAGTCTGCGAACAGGTCTGCGAGCCGCGCGGCTGGAGCCTTGCCACCGTAAAGACCCTGCTGTCCCGCCTGGTGACGAAGCAGGCGCTTGCCACCGAACCGGACGGCAAGCGCTTCCTCTATTCTCCCCGTGTCGCCCGTGAGGCCTATGTCGGCAGCGAAAGCCGCCGCCTGGTCGATCGCCTGTTTGGCGGTCGCGCCGCGCCGCTGTTCGCGCATCTTGCCGAATCCGACGCATTGACCGAAGATGACATTGCCGAGATCGAAGCCCTCCTGAAGGAGCTGAAGTCATGATCGAATGGCTTACCGATACGCTCGTGATGACCGGCGTGCTCATGGCGCTGGTGCTTCTTGTTCGCCGCCCGGTGTCGCGCTGGTTCGGTCCGGCGGCGGCCTATGCGCTCTGGGCCCTGCCGGTCCTTCGCCTGATCCTGCCGCCGCTGGCATTGCCGCGCGGTATTTTCGCAAGGCCCGAGATCTCCGTGCAGCCGATCACGGCTGCCGCGCAATCGCAACTGCATGTCGCCCAGACAGGGGAAGCCGCCTCTGCCGCGCTGCCGAACATCGCCGCGCCCGCTTCGCCGGTGCTTCATGCCGAACCTGGGCTTCTCGCCCAAATTCCCTGGTTCGAACTGATCGTTGCCGTCTGGTTGATCGGCGCAGCGCTGTTTCTGGTCTCCCGCTTCCGCAATTACCGGCGGATGCGCAGGGAACTGCTGCAAGGGTCCTATCAGGTGGCGCGCGCGGGAGAGATCCGCATCATCGAAACGCCCGGAGCCGATGCGCCGCTGGCATTCGGTGTGAAGGACCGGGTCGTGGCTCTGCCTTGCGGCTTTCTGGCCACGGTCGATTCCGAGAGTTCGGATTTCGCCATCGCCCACGAGCTTGAGCATCACGCCGGTAACGACCTGCTGGCGCTTATGGTCCTGCAACCGCTCTTCGCGCTTCACTGGTTCAATCCGCTGGGCTGGGCCGCCTGGCGTGCCTTGCGCGCCGATCAGGAAGCGGCCTGCGATGCGCGGGTCATGGCGGGCTGCAACCGCGAGACGCGGGCCCGCTACGGCCGCGTGATCGCCTCTTTCGCGGCGGGCACGCGGCTGACCCTGGCCGCGCCGATTGCCGGGGCCCTGGCCGGGGAGAAGCCGATCATCCAGCGTTTGAAGGCGCTGGCTACCCTGGACGTTTCGCCGCTGCGCCGGGTGATGGCGCGCAGCCTGTTCGCGGCGGCTGTGGTGGCGGTTCCCTGCACGGCAACGGTCACTTACGCGGCCATGGAAGAGGAGGACGACGAATCGGAGGCCTGGGACAGCCAGTCGTTCTACGAAGACGATGCGCAGGCCGAGGTGCCCGTAGTCCCTGCGGTTGCGCCGGTCGCCTTACCGGCTGCGCCGCAAGCGCCTGCTGCGCCGATAACTGCCGACGCCGCGCCGCAAGTGGACGAGGAAGCGCCCGTTGCGCCGGTACCCCCGGCTCCCCCAGCGCCCGCGCCGTGGAGCAGTGCCGCGGTTCCCGTGCCTCCCGCACCGCCAGCTCCGCCGCCGCCTCCCTCGCTTTTCGCCCGCGAACGTCTTGCGGCCGAGCGCCGGGCAGCAGCGGAAGATTACCGGGCCACCGTCGCAAGGGCCATGCGCACCATGCCGCGGGTGGAACAATCGACTTCGGCAAACGGCAAGGTCCAAACCATCAGGATCGTCCGCAAGGACGACGGCGGACGCCGCCGGATCGAAAAGACGATCACGATCGACAGCACCTGTCCGGCGGATCGCCAGCGGTCGTCCTCCAGGGAGGAAGGATCGTCGAGCACGTATGTCTGCACCGGCGCGCCGCGTCAGGCGATGAATGCCGCGCTTCAGGCGATCAGTTCGGCCCGCGCCTCGGTGGCTGCAAACACAGCGCTCGATGCCGGAACCCGGGATGAGATCGTCGCGGAACTCGACAGGGAACTTGCCGACACCCGTGCCGAGATGCTGCGAGAGGCGAACTGATCGTCAGAGATCGGAAAATGCGAAAGGGCGCGCGGTCGTAAGGCAGCGCGCCCTTTTTCGTTGTCCTTTGCCGCCGGCTTATCTGATTCAGGGCACCTTCTGGACGACCGGCTGCGAGGTGTACGAGACGTTGCCGCCAGTGCTTGTGCTGGTGCTCTTGCGCTCGTCGGTCGCCTTGGAATCGGCCTTGGCATCGGTCTTTTCGGCTTCCTTCGCGGCGTTGTGCTGCTGGAGTTCCTTGGCCTGGATCACGGCAGGTGTGGCGGGCGAGGCCGGATACTTGCAACCGCGCTGCGCGCCCACGCCCTTGAGGAAGCCGCGGCGGGCAACGCCCGCCTGAACGGCTGAAAGCACGGCCCGCTCCTGCGCATTGGCGCCGGAAATCTCGCGGATCAGTCCCCGGAAGGGGATGAAGGAATTGACCACCCATTTGGCCACCCTGCCGGTGCTGACGCGGTCGCGCGCTTCCTGCGGCAGATCGATGTCATCGCCCAGGATTCCGTCCAGCTCGGTCACGGCCGCACCGATCTGCTGGCAACTGCGCAGGGAACCGAGGTCGTAGGGCTTCTTGATCGCCGCTATCAGAACGGGCGGGATTTCCTGCTTGTCGATATTGAGGTCGGTAACCGGCGTCTTGGCGATGTCGACCGCATCGGGTTCCCGGTTGGTGAGGGGCTTGTCCTGACGCGCTTCGGCCGCGCTGGCCGCGAATGTACCTGCCATTGCAGCCATGATCAGGAAATGTCGCATCTATTCCTCCTGTTATCCCGGCGGCGCGGTCGCACCCACGGGAAAGGAGGGAAGCGCCAACCTCTGGTCGATTACTGCTGGTTGAACGTGTCGCAGGCGTCCTCGTTCCCTGTTTCCAGGCCGCGCCGCAGCCACTCCATGCGCTGCGCGCTGGAGCCATGGGTGAAGCTCTCCGGGCTCACCCGCTGACCGGCGTTCTTCATCAGGGTATCGTCGCCGATGGCGCTGGCGGCGGTAAGGCCTTCCTCCATGTCGCCCGGCTCGATGCGCTCCTTGTTCCGCCCGGCCCAGACCCCGGCATAGCAATCGGCCTGAAGCTCCATGCGGACCTGCAGTGCATTGGCCTGCTGCGGGTTCTGGCGCTGCGCGCGGCGGACCTGGGTGTCGATCCCCAGGAGGTGCTGGATATGGTGACCATATTCATGGGCGACTACATAGTAGCGGGCGAAGTCCCCCTTCGCGCCCATCTGGCGTTCGAGTTCGTCGTAGAAGCTGGTATCTATGTAGATGCCCTGGTCGGCGGGGCAGTAGAACGGCCCCATCGCGCTCTGTGCCGCGCCGCAGCCGGATTGGTCGGAGCCGTTGTAGAAGCGCAGGTTGGGCTGTTCGAAGGCGATGTTCGCCTTTTCGAACAGGGGCTGCCAGGTCCGGTTGAGCGAGGACAGGGCGTTGCAGGATTCGAGCGAATAGGCGTTCTGCCGACAGATCGAGGCGGTATCCTTCGGCTGGCCCTGCTCGACCTGGGTAGGCGCCTGCTGTTGCTGGACGTTTTCGAGCGTGCCGAGCATCTGGCCGGGATCGACCCCGAAGACGAGCGCGCCGATCAGGACGACGACCAGCGACCCGCAGCCCAATTTTCCGCCCGACCCGCCGGGAAAACTGCGCCCGCCCTGGCTGACCCGGATATTGTCGGGGTCGAAATCGTCAAGCCGCATCGCTTGTTGTCCTTTCGAAAGGCCGGAGGGCTGGCATTTTCAAGACCGGCCCGAAGATTAGCCATAGCGCAGAGGCCTGTTCAATCGAATTTGCAGGCAAGAGGTTCCAGCGTTGCCCTGGAGCCACAAGCAAGGCTTGCTCTTTGAACGCCTGCGAGAAATTGTAACAGCAAGGCGAAATCCATCGTATAGGCGTCCATGCGATGAACAGGGGAAATGACAGGCGTTACGGGGCAGGGTTGGCCCGTGCGACGGGCGCGTTGGCGCTCGGCGCCCTGTTGGTGAGCGGTTCGCCCTTGCTTTCCGCCATTTCCCGCGTCGATCAGGAACTCGCCGCGCGCCTGCGCGGGCATATCGAGATTCTCGCCAGCGACGATTTCGACGGCCGTGAGCCTGGCACCGATGGTGAGGCGAAGACGCTGCGCTACCTTGGCAAGCAGTGGTTCGACATCGGTCTCGTCTCGGGCACCAACGATCCCGGCCACGAATGGTTCGCGCCGGTCACGCTCGTCGCGCGGGAGCCCGATTCGTCCGCTGCCCGTTTCCTGCGCAAGGGCGCGCGCACCACGGTGTCGCCGCCGGGCGTGCTCGTCCTGACCTCCGGCAAGCGCAGCCTGGTGCGCAATGTGCCGATGCTGTTCCTCGGCAAGGCGCGGGGCCGCGACTTCACACGCACCGAACTGGCGGGCCGCGTCGCGGTCGTGCTGGACGGCGATACGCCCGACGGAGAGCGGCAGAACGATCTGCTGGCGCTGGGCGCCTCGGCGGTGCTGACCGTGCTCGACGGCGATCGCAGTCTCGATCAGGTGGCCGCCCGTCGCAAGCGGACGGGCTATGCCCTCTCGGACGATGCGCTGGGCGGCGATCTGGAGGCCTTCATTACCCGCGAGGCGATGGCATCGCTGCTCAAGGGCACTTCGCGCTCGCTCGACGGACTGGAGGAGGCCGCCGCGAAAGCGGACTTCGTGCCCGTCACGCTGGACATCACGGCCTCGCTCGAGGCGACGACCCGCGAAACCACGATCCGCACGCACAATCTCATCGGCAAGCTGCCCGGCAAGCGGTCCGAATCCGGCGCAGTGCTGTTCCTGGCGCATTGGGACCATTTCGGCGAATGCGGCGAAGCCCCGGCAGAGGACGTGATTTGCAACGGTGCGATCGACAATGCCAGCGGCGTCGCAGCGCTGACCGAAGTGGCGCGGCGCCTGGCGCGCGGCCAGCAGCTTGATCGCGACATCTATTTCCTGGCGACGACCGGCGAGGAGCTTGGCCTGCTGGGGGCGCACGCCTTTGCCGAGAACCCGCCTCTGCCGCCAGGGCAGATCGTGGCCGCCTTCAACATCGACTCCATCGCCATCGCGCCGCGCGGTACGCCTTTCGCCATCGTCGGGCGCGGGATGACGGCGCTGGACGGGGAGATCGCCAAAGTCGCCAAGGCCGAGCGGTTCAAGCTGCGCGCCAACGACGATGCCAACGAATATGTCCGCAGGCAGGATGGCTGGGCCTTGATCCAGCACGATATTCCCGCCGTGATGGTGACGACGGCCTATGGCGACATGGATCGGATGCGGACTTTCTTCGAGGGCGATTACCACCGCCCCAGCGACGATCTTGCGCATATGGCGCGTCCGCTGGAACTGGGCGGCGCGGTGGATGACGTGAAGATGCTGACCGCGCTGGGGCGCTGGTTCGGGGACTTGCGCCGGGTGCCCACAAATCCGGTCGAACCGGTGGTTCCAGCTCCGGAAAGGAAGCGCAAGTAGGGCGTTTCCCCCAGGAATTGAAATGGCCGGGAGTCTTGAAAAGGCTCTAGCCCTGACGCCCCCCTTTGATTACATGGGCCGCCACGATTCTCCCCGGTAAAGGTTATGGTGGCGCACATGGATATCCAGCTCGGACTAACTTTCGACGACGTACTGCTTCGTCCCGCGAAGTCCGACATCGTCCCCACCCAGGCCGATACCCGCAGCCGCCTCACGCGCGAGATCGCGCTGAACATCCCGGTCATCTCCTCCGCGATGGACACCGTGACCGAGGCCGACATGGCCATCGTCATGGCGCAGCTGGGGGGCATCGGCGTACTGCACCGCAACCTCACGATCGAGGAACAGTGCGCCGCCGTGCGCGCCGTGAAGCGGTTCGAGAGCGGCATGGTCGTCAATCCGATCACGATCTCGCCCGATGCCACGCTTGGGGAAGCGCAGGCCATCATGCTCGCCAACCGGATCAGCGGCATTCCGGTGGTCGAAAGCTCGGGGAAGCTGGTCGGCATTCTCACCAACCGCGACGTGCGCTTCGCCGCCAACCCGGCGCAGCCGGTGCGCGAACTGATGACGCACGAGAATCTCGCCACGGTGAAGCTGGGCGTCGACCAGGACGAGGCACGGCGCCTGCTGCACGCCCGCCGCATCGAGAAGCTGCTGGTGGTCGATAACGATTTCCGCTGCGTCGGCCTGATCACCGTCAAGGACATCGAGAAAGCCGTCACTTACCCCGACGCCACCAAGGATCCGGCCGGCCGCCTGCGCGTCGCCGCCGCGACCACCGTGGGCGACAAGGGCTTCGCCCGCACCGAGGCGCTGCTGGCTGCCGAGTGCGACGTCGTCGTCATCGATACTGCCCACGGCCATAACAAGGACGTGGCGCTGGCGGTCGAGCGCGTGAAGAAGCTGTCGAACTCCGCACAAGTCATCGCCGGCAACATCGCCACCGCCGAAGCAGCGCGCGCGCTGATCGATGCCGGTGCGGACTGCGTGAAGGTAGGCATCGGGCCGGGCTCGATCTGCACCACGCGCATCGTCGCGGGTGTCGGCGTGCCGCAGCTCACCGCCATCATGGATGCCGCCGAAGAGGCCGACAAGTCGGGCGTGCCGGTGATCGCCGACGGCGGTCTGCGCACTTCGGGTGACGCCGCCAAGGCGCTCGCCGCCGGTGCCTCGACCATCATGGTCGGCTCGATGCTGGCAGGCACCGAGGAAGCGCCGGGCGAGACCTTCCTGTACCAGGGCCGCGCCTACAAGTCGTATCGCGGCATGGGTTCGGTGGGCGCGATGGGCCGGGGTTCGGCCGATCGCTACTTCCAGGGCGACATCAAGGACCAGATGAAGCTGGTTCCCGAAGGCATCGAAGGCCAGGTGGCCTACAAGGGCCCGGCCAAGGACGTCATCCACCAGCTCGTCGGCGGCGTGAAGGCGGCCATGGGCTACACCGGCTCGGCCACGATCGAGGATCTGCGCAAGGGCGCGCAGTTCGTGCGCATCACCAATGCCGGCCTGCGCGAGAGCCATGTCCACGACGTGACCATCACGCGCGAGGCGCCGAACTACCCTTCGCGCTGATCGCATAGGGCTGGGGCAGGGGCATGACGCCGGGCGCGCGCGTAGAGGCAGCGATCGAGGTTCTGGACCTGGTAATCGCGGCGGCGCGCGCCAATGGTGCGCCTGCCGACCGGCTGATTTCCGACTGGTTCCGCACGCGCCGTTTCGCGGGCAGCAAGGACCGGCGCGCGGTTCGCGAGTTGACTTACCGCGCGATCCGGGCCTGCGGCGAAATACCCGAGACGGGCCGCGCGGCCATGCTGCGCGTGGCGGCGGAAGATCCGCAAGTCGCGGCGCTGTTCGACGGCATCGGCCATTCGCCCGCGCAGATCGTGCCCGGCGAGCCGGTGGCCGAGGCGGGTCTGGCGCCGCGCTGGTTGGTCGATCGCCTCGCCGCCAGCGACGTCTCCGAAACCGATGCCATGGCGCTGCTGGACCGCGCGCCGCTCGACATTCGGTTCAACACCTTGCGCGCGGGCGCGCTGGACTTACCGGAAGGCGGCGAGCGTTCGGTGGCCGCCCATGGCTGGCGCTATCCGCCCGAAACCCGCATCGAACAGTCCGACGCCTATCTTCGCGGCGCCATCGAGGTGCAGGATACCGGCTCGCAGCTGACTTGCGAGGCCGTGGCGGCGCGGCCGGGCGAAACGGTGATCGATCTTTGCGCCGGGGCGGGGGGCAAGACGCTCACGCTGGCGGCGGCGATGGAAAACGCTGGTACGCTGGTGGCCAGCGATGCCGATCGCACGCGGCTATCACGGCTCGCACCGCGTGCCGAACGCGCCGGAGCGACGGGTATCGAGACTGTCCTGCTCGATCCGGGCAAGGAAATGCAGGCGCTTCAGCGTTTTGCCGATGCCACCGATGCGGTGCTGGTCGATGCGCCGTGCTCCGGCACCGGCACATGGCGCCGCAATCCCGAGGCACGGTGGCGGCTTACCGAGGCCCAGCTCGCCCGCTACGCCGCCACGCAGGCGCGTCTGCTCGACGTGGCGGCAGGACTGGTCAAGCCGGGCGGAAGGCTGATCTTCGTGACCTGCTCGCTGCTCGACGAGGAAGGCATGCGTCAGGCGGATGGCTTTCTTGCGCGCCATTCCGGCTGGCGGGCGGCCGTGCCGGATCTGCCTGCAGGAACCGTACGCGGGGCGGGGCTCAGGCTATCCCCGTGGCAGGACGGGACCGATGGCTTTTTCGTCGCGCGCTTCGAGCGGCTGTGATAGCGTCGGCGCCATGATGAGGACGAAGCCCTCGGCCAAGGACATTTTGATGCGTTATACGCCCGTTGCGATTGCTCTATCCCTTGTAGCTGCCGTTTCCTCCAGCGCCATCCTTTCCGAGCCCGCTGCGGCGCTCGATCCCCGCGCTGCGAATCTGCTGGCCGAGGGGCGCACCGCAATTGATTCAGGCAATGTGAACGGCGCCATCGATGCCTATGAAGCCGCGCTGACGGTGGAACCGGGCAGCGTTACCGTGTTGCTCGCACTGGCCGACGCCACCCGCAAGCAAGGCCTTCAGGGCAAGGCGCTGCACTATTACCGCGTCGCCCTGACCAGCGATCCCCGCAATATCGCCGCTTTGGCAGGCGAAGGCATGGCGCTGGCGGAAAAGGGCGCGACCGACAAGGCCAACCGCAATCTCGCGCGGTTGCAGACGCTCTGCGGCAAGGATTGCGCCGAGACGGAGAAGCTTGCTGCCGTCATCGCCAGGACGCCTGCCACGCGCGTGATGACGGCGGAAGCCGCGGCGCCGAAGCCGGTCGTGTCGGAAAACTGAGTTTTGGGGCTTCGACAGGCTCAGCCTGAGCGGGGTTTGGGTTTATCCTGACCCGCCCAAGTGAGCCGTCGAAGGGTTCATCCTGAGCCTGTCGAAGGGTTTATCCTGAGCTTGTCGAAGGGTCAGATCAGCGCGCGGAATTCTTCCAGAACGGCGCGGTAGACGCGCTTCTTGAAGGGGACGATCAGTTCCGGGAGCAGTTCCGGCTCGATCCATTTCCACTCGCAGAATTCGGCCGGCTTGTGGGCCTCAAGATCGATGTCGGCGTCCTTGCCGTCGAACCGGGCGAGGAACCAGGTCTGGCGCTGGCCGCGATACTTGCCCTTCCAGAGCTTGCCGATCAGCTCGTCCGGCAGGTCGTAGAGCAGTTCTTCCCGCGTCTGCGTGAGGAGGGTGACGTTCCGTTCGGTCGCGCCCGTCTCTTCCCAGAGTTCGCGCAAGGCTGCGGCCTTCAGGTCTTCACCATCATCGACGCCGCCTTGCGGCATCTGCCACCAGTCGCCTTCCTTGGTGTCGATCCGCTTGCCGACGAAAACCTTGCCGTCGGAATTGACGAGCATGACGCCGACGCAGGGGCGGTAGGGCAGGGACGCGAAGTCTTTCATCGGTGAACGGGATTCCATGATCGTTTGGAGAAAGCTGTTTCGGGAAATCGGCGAAGGATTACCGGAGCACATGCCCGTAGAATGGCCCAAGCCCATGCGCAATGCCAGCGCCATTTATGGTTCCATGTCCGGTAACCGATGACAGGCAGGAGGTGCCGGGACAGCGGAATTTCCAGCGCGGGCAGTTTTTCTGTTTTGCTCCGATAGTAAGCCAGCATAGTCTGGGCACAGGGAAATAGCGCGCCGGCATCAGACCGGCATTCCCGGGAGAAAGCGATGATGGCGACAATCTCATCGGTTGAAAGCGGGCCTCGGCATTTTGACCCCGGCGACGGAGCGGTCGAGGCGGTCGTGGTGCGCTTTGCGGGCGACTCGGGCGACGGCATGCAGTTGACCGGAGGGCAGTTCACGCTCTCCACCGCCCTGGCCGGAAACGATCTGGCGACGTTCCCTGATTTTCCGGCGGAGATCCGCGCGCCTCAGGGCACATTGTTCGGCGTATCGGCCTTCCAGATCAATTTCGGTTCGAGCGAAATCACCACGGCCGGGGATGCCCCGGACGTGCTGGTGGCAATGAACCCGGCTGCGCTGAAGACCAATATCCATGCCCTCAAGCCGGGCGGTCTGGTCATCGTGGACAGCGGAGAGTTCGGCAAGCGCAACCTGGAAAAGGCGAAATACGCCCAGGATCCGCTGGAGGATGGCAGCCTTGCGCGCTGGCAGGTCCTGGCCTTCGATATCTCCGCGCTGACGCTGGAGGCGGTGAAGCCTTTCGGCCTCGGCAACAAGGAGGCGCTGCGCTGCAAGAACATGTGGACGCTGGGCCTGGCGCTCTGGATGTTCGATCGCGCGCGACAACCGCTGGTCGACTGGCTGAAGGCCAAGTTCGCCGGGAATCCGGTCTTGGCCGAGGCGAATATCGCCGCGCTCAATGCCGGGCATGCCTATGGCGAGACGGCGGAACTGACCGGGCCGCTGCGCCGCCTGCACATCGATCCGGTGCCGAGCGAACCGGGGCTCTACAGGACGGTGACCGGCGCGGAGGCGATTTCGCTGGGGCTGGTCACGGGATGCCGACTGGCCGGATTGCCGATGTTCTTCGGCGGCTATCCCATCACCCCCGCCTCGGCAATCCTGCACCACCTCGTGCGGATGAAGGAGTTCGGCGTCACCACCTTCCAGGCCGAGGACGAGATCGCCGCGATCTGCGCCGCGATCGGCGCCAGCTATGCCGGGCAGCTTGGCGTCACGTCCTCTTCGGGGCCGGGTATCGCGCTCAAGGGCGAGGCGATGGGGCTGGCGGTAATGACGGAGCTTCCACTGGTGATCGTCAATTCCCAGCGCGGCGGGCCTTCCACCGGCCTGCCGACCAAGACCGAGCAGTCGGACCTCTATCAGGCCGTCTACGGTCGCAACGGCGACGCTGCACTGCCGGTGATCGCCGCCCGCTCTCCCACCGATGCTTTCGCCTGTGCGATCGAGGCCTGCCGCATTGCCGTGCAGTACATGACGCCGGTGATCCTGCTGACCGACGGCTATATCGCCAATGCCTCGGAACCCTGGAAAGTGCCCGATCCGGCGGCCTTCGCGCCCTTTCCCGTCAGTTTCCTCGAAAAGCCGAACGGCGCGGACGGGGTACTTCCCTACAAGCGCGACGCGCGCGGTGTGCAGCCCTGGATCCGGCCCGGTACGCCCGGCCTGATGCACCGCATCGGCGGGATCGAGAAGGCGCTGGATACCGGCAACATCGATTACGCGCCCGACGTCCACCAGACGCAGACCGATGCGCGAAAGGCCAGGATCGACGGTATTGCCGCCGCCATTCCGGCGCAGGACCTGTGCCTGGGCGAGCCGACCGGAAAACTGCTGGTGGTCGGCTGGGGTTCTACTTACGGGCCCATCCACCAGGCGGTAAGGCGCGCACGCAAGCGGGGGCTGGCGGTCAGCCATGCGCATGTCCGGCATATCTGGCCGCTTCCGGCCAATCTGGGCGACGTGCTGGCGGGCTTCGATCATGTGCTTGTGCCGGAGATGAACACGGGCCAGTTCAAGACCGTGCTGCGCGACCGGTTCCTGGTGGACGCGGTGTCGCTGACCAAGACCAGCGGACAGCCCTTTGCCATCGCCGAACTGGACGAGGCAATCGCGCGCTTCTTCGACGATGTTCCCGGAAACGAAGGCGGCGAGGTGGAAGTGAACGAAACCCAGCTTCCTGGGCCGGAAATCGAGCAACCCTGAGGCACCGCGCGGAGACGCCAGCATGAACGACATGACCTCGATTGAGACCACGCTGAAGGACTGGGAAACGGACCAGGAAGTGCGCTGGTGCCCGGGCTGCGGCGACTATGCGATCCTCAAGGCGGTCCAGCGGACCCTGCCGCTGCTCGGGGCCGATCCGAAGAACACCGTGTTCGTCTCCGGCATCGGCTGTTCGAGCCGGTTTCCCTATTACGTGGAGAGCTACGGCTTCCACTCGATCCACGGGCGCGCCCCGGCCGTGGCGACGGGCATCAAGCTGGCCAATCCGCATCTCGATGTCTGGCTGGTCACTGGCGACGGCGATGGCATGTCGATCGGCGGTAATCACACCATGCATGTGCTGCGGCGCAATCTCGATTGCCAGATCATGCTGTTCAACAACGAGATCTACGGCCTTACCAAAGGGCAGTATTCGCCGACGAGCCGCACGGGCACGCCTTCGCCGAGTTCACCGGCAGGGTCAGTGGATCGCCCCGCCAGCCCCTGCGCCTTTGCGCTCGGCGCGGGCGCCCGCTTCGTGGCGCGCAGCTACGATGTCTCGAAAGACCTGCCCGAAGTGCTCCAGGCCGCCTATCGGCACAAGGGCGCGGCTTTCATCGAGATCTTCCAGAATTGCATCGTCTACAACAAGGACCGCTTCGACGATTTCACCGACAAGTCCGTGGCGGCGGACAGGCAGGTCCATTGCCGTGACGGGGAGCCGCTGCTCTTTGCCAAGGGAACGAAGGGCCTGGCGCTCGACTTGGAGACGCTGTCGCTGAAGGTCGTCGATGTCGCCGGGGAGGACTGGCGCGGGGCGGGGGTGCTGGTCCACAACGTGCGCAACCGGGGGCTGGCCCATATGCTGGTGGAAATGCCCTTCGGCCCTTGCCCCATGGCGCTGGGCGTGATCCACGACGATCCCGCGCCGACTTTCGAGAGCGCGGTCCTGGCCGAGCGGGAGAGTGTGATCGCGGGCAAGGCCGCCGATCTCGGCAAGTTGCTGGCGCGGGGGCAGACTTGGACGGTTACCTGACGCTCAGTTCGCCAGTATTAGTTCGGGGGCATCAGTTCATCGGCGGCATGAACGGCGGTTTCGGCTGGGCGATAGAGCAGGGCGCTGGCGAGGAAAGCCCAGCCCGCGCCGCCCAGCCATCCGGCCATGACGTCGCTTGGCCAGTGGACGCCGAGCCAGACGCGGCTTCCCGCGATGGCCAGGCTGAGGAACATGGCGCCGATGACAAGGGTATGGCGAACCGAAGCGCGCGGGCTCAGCGCGGCAAAGGCCAGGGCGAGCGCGATGTAGGTGGAGGCGGCATTGAAGCTGTGCCCGCTCGGAAAACTGGCGCCGCCCGCCTCGGTAAGGTGCGGCACGATCTCCGGGCGGGGGCGGCCGAACAGGGCCTTGAAGGCGACGTTCACCAGGCTGGCGCTCAGCACGGTCAGGGCCAGCAGCATGCCTTCCCGGCGGCAGCGCAGCCAGAACAGCGCCACCACCGCGAAGATTGTGTAGAGCTTCAGTTGCAGGAAACCGCCCATGGCGGTGAGATCGCGCACCCATTCGAGCAGCCAGGGCGGGCCAAGCGGGCGCAAGTCTTGGGCGCGCCAGAACAGCAGGCCAAGCCTGTCGAACTGCGCGGTGCGGCCTGCGGGCATGGCCCAGGCAAAGAACGCAAATGCCGTCCAGCAGGTCGCGGCGGCGATCAGGGCTTTTCGCGGATCGATGCGATGACGCGGCGCGATAGCTCTTTGGGAAGGCGATGACATCGGCTTAGGGAACGCAGATGACCGACAAGCGTTCCGGCACCATGAATCCCCCTGTCATCGTCTGGCTGCGGCGCGACCTGCGCCTCTCGGACCAGCCTGCCATTGCCGAAGCCGCGCGCCAAGGCCCGATCGTTCCCGTCTATGTACTGGATGACGAGACGCCCAGGCATCGCCGCATGGGAGGCGCCTCGCGCTGGTGGTTGCATCATTCGCTGGAGAGCCTGGATGCCGCGCTGCGGGACAAGGGTTCGCGGCTGATCCTGCGCAAGGGGCGCAGCGAGGACGTGCTGCAGGCGGTCGCGCAGGAGATCGGCGCGCGCTCTGTCCATGCGCTCCATCACTACGAACCGTGGTGGCGCAACGCGGAGAAGGCCGTCGGCAAAGTGCTGGATCTGCACCTGCATCACGGCAACTACCTTGCCCCGCCGGGTTCGGTCACCAATGGCGCGGGGCGGCCCTACAAGATCTACACCCCGTTCTGGCGCGCGCTTCACGAGCGTCTGCCGCCGGTTGCGCCGCATCGCCGTCCTGCCGAAATCGAGGCGCCTGCAAGATGGCCGCGTTCCGATCGTCTGGCGGACTGGCAGCTCCTGCCCACCAAGCCGGACTGGGCCGGCGGCATGCGCGAGATGTGGGAGCCGGGGGAAAAGGGCGCGAAGAAGCGCCTCCGGGCCTTTGCGGAAGAAGCATCGGACTATGAGGCGCAGCGGAACCTGCCGTCGGTGGAGGGCACCTCGTTCCTTTCGCCCCATCTCCATTTCGGGGAAATCTCGCCGGGGCAGGTCTGGCATGCCGTGGCCGATGCGGGCGGTTCGGTGAATACCTTCCTTGGCGAGCTGGGCTGGCGCGATTATGCGCAGAACGTGATCCTCCAACTCCCCGAATACGGCAGCCGTTCGGCCAAGGAGGATTTCGCGCATCTGCACTGGCGGACGGGCCAGCAGGCCGAATCGGACCTTCGCGCCTGGCAGCAGGGCAAGACCGGTTATCCCATCGTCGATGCCGGGATGCGGCAGCTCTGGCACACCGGCTGGATGCACAACCGGGTGCGCATGATCGTCGCCAGCTTCCTGATCAAGCATCTGCTGATCGACTGGCGGGAAGGCGAACAGTGGTTCTGGGATACGCTTGTCGATGCCGACTACGGTTCCAACGCGGTGAACTGGCAGTGGAGCGCGGGATCGGGCGTGGATGCGCAGATGTTCGTGCGGATCATGGCGCCGCTTACGCAGTCGGAGAAGTTCGAGGCGGCCGCCTATATCCGCGAATGGGTTCCCGAACTCGCCGACCTGGATGACGCGGAGATCCATGATCCGAGCGCCGCGAAGCGGCCGCGCGGCTATCCGCCGAAGCTGGTCGAGCATCGCGCCGGGCGGGAAAGGGCACTGGCGGCCTGGGGCCATGCCAAAGGCAGATGAGAAGCCGATGAGCGGCGATTTTTCCGAATAATTTCTAGGTAATTGCCCATGGCCGTTTTCTGGATAGTATCGTGCTCATGAACGCACAGGCGCCAGGCAGGGGAGAAGAGCTGGTCGAGGGCGGTCGCTCCATCGGCATCGGCCCGCAGTGGCTGGCGCGGTTGTGGTCCGGCGGCGTTTCGAGCGTGCTCGACAGGATCGACCGAGGCCTTGAAAGCGGCGCGATCGAGGCGACCCTTCCCAACGGCGACGTGCGGGTACTTGGCGGAAGGACGCCGGGCTACGAGGCCGTCGTCGCGATCCATAGCTGGCGCGCGCTCCTGCGTCTGGCCACGTCCGGTTCGGTCGGCTGGTATCAGGCTTGGGAAGAAGGCGAATGGGAAAGCCCCGATCCCGTGCCGATCTTCGCCCTGTTCATGCAGAATGCGGAAAGTCTCGGCAATGTCGGCCGGGCACGGGGGCCATGGCGTGCGGCGGCGCGGCTGCTGCACTGGCTCCATCGCAATACCCGCTCGGGGGCGCTGCGAAACATCCATGCCCACTACGACCTTGGCAACGATTTCTACGAGCAGTGGCTGGGCGAGACGATGCTCTATTCCAGCGGCATCTTTCCCCGCCCCGGAAGCGGCCCCAATGCGCTGAGCCAATTCGTCACCGAGCTGGATCTGGCGCAATCGAACAAGGTCGGCGCGATCGCGCATCGGCTCGAACTGCCGGAGGGTGGGCGAGTGCTGGAAATCGGATGCGGCTGGGGCACGCTTTCGGCCTTTCTCGCGGAGACAGAAGGCGCTGCGGTCGATGCGATCAGCCTGTCTGACGAGCAGCTTGCCTATGCCCGCCAACGCTGGACCGGCAAAGTGGAAGGGCGGGGCGGGCGCGTCGATTTCATCAAGCAGGACTACCGCGATGTCTCGGGGGCCTACGACGCGATCGTCTCGGTCGAGATGGTAGAGGCGGTCGGACGCCGGTTCTGGCCCGATTTTCTCGATTGCATCGCCCGAAACCTCAAGCCGGGCGGCCGGGCCGCGATCCAGTATATCGCGATCCGCGATGAGATCTTCGACGCTTATGCCAGCAGCGCGGACTTCATCCAGACTTTCATCTTTCCCGGCGGCATGCTGATCAACGAGCCGGAATTCCGCCGCCTTGCCGAAGAGCGCGGGCTCTCCTGGCAGGACCGTCAGGGCTTCGGGCTGGACTATGCGCGCACGCTCTACGAATGGCGGCGCAATTTCGATGCGGTAGTATCGGAAGGCCGTCTGCCCGCCGGCTTCGACGAGCGCTTCGTGCGGCTCTGGCGTTTCTACCTGATGTATTGCGAAGGCGGATTCATGGGCGGCGGCATCGACGTCGCGCAAGTAACCCTGGTAAAGCCCGCCTGAAGTTAAGCGGATCGGCTCAGTTGCCCTGGCCCCGCCAACGGGTCAGCACGGTGTCGAGAACGAGCGGGTTCATGAGCTGCTCGAACGCGCAGCCGACAAGTCCGTCCTCCCACCAGATCACGCGCGCCGGCAGGGCTTCCATGCCGGGAAGCGTCAGCCAGCAGCAGGTGCCGGGAGGTATGCGGCTGATCGCCGTGGCCGAGAAACCGGAGAGCGAGAGATCGCGAACCGCCGTCTGGAATGCCTTGGTGCCCGACGCCCTGAAACCGGCAGGTATCGAGATGCGCAGGCGAATCGCGCTGCGATCTTCCTGGGCGGCGAGTTCGTAGATGTCCTGCGGGGATTTCGTCGTCATTTTCCCGAGACCCGTACATTGGGACGGCGCGCTAAAGACGCCGTCAATGGGAAGAAATCAGGAAAGGGTTACCACAGGATTAAAATTCGGACGAGACGGTTTCGCGGTGGCCGGTTTCGAACGGTTCGCCGAGCAGGGCAACCAGGCGCCGGGCCACGGTTTCCGGTGGCTTGACCGAAGCCGGTGCTTCGCCCGGATAGGCGCGGGCGCGCATGGCCGTGCGAGTGGCGCCGGGATTGACCACGGCGACGCGCACTTTCGAGGTGTTGCGCGTTTCCTCGGCATAGCAGTCGAGCAGCATGTCGCCGGCGGCCTTGGTGGCGGCATAGGCGCCCCAGAACGCGCGCGGCTTTTCCGCGACGGTGCTGGTCATGCCGATCACGCGCGCATTCTCGCTCTTGCGCAGCAGGCCGTCGAAATTGGCGATCAGGGCCTGGGTGGCGAGGACATTGGTGGTCAGCGCCTTGTTGAAGGCGCGCTGGTCGATATCGGCCACGCTGGTCAGCTCGGTCAGGATCGCCGCATTGACGACCAGGATATCGAGCTTGCCCCAGCGCTGCGACACGGCCGTGGCAAGGCGGGCGATGCCGTCCGGCTCGACCAGATCGACCGGCGCGATCGTGGCCGAACCGCCGGACTGGTAGATCTGGTCCTCGATCGCCTCTAGCGCCTTGGTGTCGCGTCCGGTCAGCAGGACATGGGCGCCCTCTGCGGCCAGGGCGATGGCGGTGGCCGCGCCGATGCCCCGGCTGGAACCGGTTACGAGCGCGACCTGACCTTCGAACGGCTTTGCGCCTGCACTTTCGTTCACGCTGCGTTGAGCTCCCCGGCGAAACGATCGGTGAAATCGGTCAGCTTGGTGGGGTACTCGCCGGAGAAGCAGGCGTCGCAGAACTGCGGGCGCTTGTTGTTGCGCTTTTCCTCGCCCACCGCGCGGTAGAGACCGTCGATGGAAACGAAGGCCAGGCTGTCGGCCTTGATGAAGTCCGCCATGGCCTGGATGTCCATGTTGGCGGCCAGCAGCTTCGAACGCTCGGGCGTATCGACGCCGTAGAAGCACGAATGCTCGGTCGGCGGGCTGGCGATGCGCATGTGTACTTCGGCAGCGCCTGCGTCGCGCATCATCTCGACGATCTTAAGCGAGGTGGTGCCGCGCACGATCGAATCGTCGATCAGGATGATGCGCTTGCCTTCCACGATGGCGCGGTTGGCGTTGTGCTTGCGCTTGACGTCCGCATGGCGGGCCGCGTCACCCGGCTGGATGAAGGTGCGGCCGACATAGTGCGAACGGATGATGCCGAGTTCGAAGGGAATGCCCGATTGCTGGGCGTAGCCGATGGCAGCGGGCACGCCGCTGTCGGGAACCGGGATCACCACGTCGGCATCGGCCGGCGCTTCCTTGGCCAGTTCCATGCCGATCTGCTTGCGCACGCCGTAGACCGAGCGACCGTCCATCACCGAGTCGGGACGGCTGAAGTAGACGTGCTCGAAGATGCAGGGGCGCGGCGCGGGATTGCCGAAGGGGCGGTGGCTGGAGATCGTGCCCTTGTGGTCGACCTGAACCATTTCGCCCGGCTCGATCGAGCGGATGAACTCGGCGCCGATCACGTCGAACGCCACGGTTTCCGAAGCGAACACGGTGGCGTCACCGATGCGGCCCATCACCAGCGGACGGATGCCCAGCGGATCGCGGCAGGCGATCATGCCTTCCGCGGTCATGCAGATCAGCGAGTAGGCGCCTTCCACCATGCGCAGCGCATCGACGAAACGGTCGAGCAGGGTGGGATAGCGGCTGGTGGCGACGAGGTGGATGATCACCTCGGTATCGGAGGTCGACTGGAAGATCGAACCCTTCGACACGAGATCGCGCTTCAGCGTCATCGCGTTGGAAATGTTGCCGTTGTGGGCGATCGAGAAGCCGCCGTCGGCAAGGTCCGCGAAGAGCGGCTGCACGTTGCGCAGGCCCGAGCCGCCGGTCGTCGCATAGCGGACGTGGCCGGAAGCCATGGTGCCGGGCAGGGTGTCCAGCTCACGCTGGGAGAACACCTGCGCCACATGGCCGAGGCCGCGGTAGGAGTGGAACTCCGATCCGCTGAAGCTGGTGATGCCCACGGCTTCCTGCCCGCGATGCTGCAGGGAGTGAAGCCCGGCCGCAGCGATATTCGCCGCGTCCTTGGAACCGATTACGCCGAAAACGCCGCACTCTTCGCGCAGCTTGTCCCCATCGGCGTCACGAAAGGGATGTGTCATGTTCATGGATGTCGTCCGGGCTGCCGTCGCGCCAAATCGCCCGCGCATTTGGAGCGTGTTGGCTCCAAATGCAAGGCCCGCGAGTGACGGCAGCCGCGAAACGAGGCGATAGCCCGCGCAGACTGCGGCGTTGCGCCTGTTCGATGACGGCCTGATGACGATCGCACGGGAGCCGAATCGCGCCTCGGGCGTTCATGCCTGCCCGTTCAACCTGTTCATTCTGGCGACACGCACCTTGCGCCATCAGCTTGCCAGCTTTCCGACATGTGCTTAATGCCGGGCACTCTGCCCGATCTCAGACGGACCCGTCGCTTGATCCTATCCCCTTTCGAATGGACCATCGCCAAGCGCTACATGCTGCCCGGAAAGGGCGAGCGCTTCATTGCCCTCGTTGCCGGCATAAGTCTGGTGGCGGTCATGCTGGGCGTCGCCGCGCTGGTGATCGTCATGAGCGTGATGAATGGCTTCCGCGCAGAACTGTTCGACAAGATCGTCGGGCTCAACGGCCATGCCATCATTCAGGCCTATGGCGGCCGTCTCGACGATTGGGAGAACGTGCTGAAGGATGTCCGCGCGACGCCGGGCGTCACCCATGCTTCGCCGCTGATCGAGCAGCCGTTGATGACCACCTTCAACGGCCGGGTCGAAGGCATCCTGGTGCGCGGCAATACGAATGAGGACCTCGCGCGGCTCAAGGACAAGGTGAAGGCCGGCAACCTGGGCGAGCTTGCGGTCGGCAGCGACAATGTGGCGATCGGATCGCAATTGGCGCAGAACCTCGGCGCGCAAGTGGGCGATACCATCACGGTGATCAATCCGCTCGGCCGCTCGACGCCCTTCGGCACCGTTCCGCGCCAGATCGCCTACCGGGTCGCCGCCATCTTCGAGATCGGCATCTACGATTATGACAAGGCCTATGTCGTCATGCCGGTGAAGGATGCGCAGACGCTCATGCTGACCGGCGACACCATCGGCATGATCGAGGTGACCACCAGCAATCCCGACAAGGTGGGCGAGATTCTCGCGCCGCTCGAACGCCAGCTAAAGGGTCGGGCCATCCTCACCGACTGGAAGACCATCAATGCCTCTTTGTTCGAGGCGCTGGCGGTCGAGCGGGTGGCAATGTTCGTGGTGCTCTCGATCATCGTGCTGGTCGCGGTGTTCAACATCCTCTCCTCGCTGATCATGCTGGTTCGGGCGAAGACGCGCGACATCGCGATCCTGCGCACGATGGGCGCGACGCGGCGCTCGCTGCTCAAGGTCTTCGTGACTACGGGCTTCTGCATTGGCGCCCTTGGCACGGTGGCAGGGGTCTTGCTGGGCATGGTGTTCCTCTACTTCCGCCAGCCCATCGTCCATTTCGTGGAGATCGTGACCGGCCAGAACCTCTGGGATCCCTCGATCCGCTTCCTGACCGAGCTGCCTTCGCGGCCCGATCCGGTGGAAATCGCGGTGATTTGCGTCATGGCCCTGATCTTCAGTTTCCTCGCCACGCTCTATCCCGCCTTCAAGGCGGCGAGCACCGATCCCGTGCAGGTGCTGCGCTATGAATGATCCAGTAGTTCGCCTCGACAAGCTGACCCGCAGCTTCGAGCAGGGCGGTGTCCGCATCGACGTGCTGCGCGGTGTCGATCTCAATGTGCAGCCCGGAGAGATCGTTGCGCTGCTGGGGCCTTCAGGTTCGGGCAAGTCGACCATGCTCCAGGCCATCGGCCTCCTCGAAGGCGGCTTCGGCGGTCGTATCGAGATTGCCGGTATCGATGCCTCGAAGCTCGGCAAGGACCGCCGCGCGGCGGTGCGGCGCGATCACATCGGCTTCGTCTACCAGTTCCACCACCTCCTGCCCGACTTCAACGCGATCGAGAACGTGGTGCTGCCGCAGCTCATCACCGGCAAGTCGCGCGAGGAATGCGAGGTCCGCGCGACCGAACTGCTGGGCGCGCTCGGCCTCGGCCAGCGGCTCGATCACCGGCCGAGCAAGCTGTCGGGGGGCGAGCAGCAGCGCGTGGCAGTTGCCCGCGCGCTTGCGAACAAGCCGCGGCTGGTCCTGGCCGACGAGCCGACCGGCAATCTCGACGAGAAGACCGCCGACAAGGTCTTCGCGCAGTTCCTTGAACTGGTACGCGGCCAGGGCAGTGCGGCGCTGGTGGCTACCCACAACGAGCGTCTGGCTGCGGCGATGGACCGCGTGGTAAGACTGCACGACGGGGTGCTGGCCTAAATAACGACCGGGGGAACATCGCCGGGTTCCGGCGCGTTTTACCAGTCGAGGCAAGACGCGCGAAAGGAGCAATATATGAGCGACTTTCCCACCACCATCCAAGGCATTCCGGCTGGCGAGAGCCCCGGATGGAACGACGGTGCGGAACTGCACAAGGCCGCCGACGGCGGCGGTCTTTTCAATGTGTTCAAGGCGATACGCCGCGACACGGTGGCCAACCTGATCCGTTATGTCATGCACCTGCCGGAAACGGAACAGGGCAACTATTCCGTTCAGAAGGACGGTGACAGGCTGCTGGAAATAGGGGACATACGCCGTCTTTATCGAAGGACGGACTTCCCCCATGGCGTCACCAGCTGATCCCCGGACAATTGCCGATTTCGAAGCCATAACACCCGGCGGCGAGGCGATAAGCCTCGCCGACCGGCTCGGCAAAGTTCTTCTGGTGGTCAACACCGCCAGCAAGTGCGGTTTCACGCCGCAATATGCGGGTCTCGAGGCGCTCTGGCAGAAATACCGCGCGCGCGGGTTCGAGGTGATCGCCTTCCCCTGCAACCAGTTCGGCGCACAGGAGCCGGGCTCGGCCGACGAGATCGCATCGTTCTGCGAGGTGAACTTCGGCCTCTCGTTCCCGCTCATGGGCAAAGTCGACGTAAATGGCGAACAGGCGCCGCCGCTCTGGTCATGGCTGAAGAGCGAGGCGCCGGGCGTGCTCGGCAGCAAGTCGGTGAAATGGAACTTCACCAAGTTCCTGATCGGCCGTGACGGCAAGGTCGTGCGTCGCTATGCCCCGACCGACAAGCCGGGGAACCTGGAAAAGGACATCGAGGCGCTGCTCTGAGCGGGCAGCGCCCGATGCCTGATTTCGCTCAGTAGTAGAACGCGCCGTAGATCACGTCCACCACGCGGCGATTGGTCCTCTGCACGAGCAGCAGATCGGGGCCGTAGCGCACCCAGTAATAGCCCGGCGGGGGCGGGCCTACCCCGATCATCGCATAGTCCTGGAACAGGTAGGGCGCCGACAGGAAGATCGCGGGCAGGATCATCCGCACCGTCCAGCGGCGATAGCTGTAGCCCCGCGGATAGCGATAGGCAGGCGCGCGCATCGGCCGGAAAGTGCTGGGCCGACCGGCGCCGGGACGATGAGGCTGGGTGACGACCGGCGGGCGCGAATTGCCGGGTTGTCCGGGGCGGTTGTTGTTGCCCGGCTGGCCCGGCCTGTTGCTGTTTCCAGGCCTGTCGTTGTTGCCCGGCCTGTCGTTGTTGCCCGGCCTGTCGTTGTTCCCGGGCTGCCCGGGCCTGTTGCTCTGGCCTGGCTGCCCCGGGCGATTGTCGTTCCCGGGGTGTCCGGGGGATGTCTGGTTGCCGCCGGGCCGGGTTGGCTGGGGTTGGGGGCGGTTGGCGCCCGAGCCGGCGTTGTTGCCGGGACCGGGCTGGGCGGATCCTCCCGAAGGCGGACGGGCCCCTTGGTTCTGCTGTCCGCCGGGGCGGTTCTGTTGAGCCATGGCGGCATATTCCAAAGGCAGAAGACCTTCGGGCGCCAGCAAAAGAGGAACGAGCGCTAGATAGGCGAACTTCATTCACACGTCTCCGTATCCGCCGGACTGGCATAAGACGAAAGCGCCAGGGAAGGCGCGGCTTGTGCATGAATTCAAGGGTTCTCGAAGATACCGGCAACCTGTGTCGGCAAGGACAGGAACGGGCGGACAATGGCGCGATTTCAGGTGCTTTTCAAGACTGTCGCCACGGCATGCGATGGGTCGCACTGGGCCGTCGCGCTGGGCCCTCGCACTGGGGCAACTTCCGCGACCGCCAATTTGGCGCTTTTCGGGAGATGGCGCCGTTTTGGAGCGGACGGCTTCCCTGTCCACCGGCTTATCCCCAGACCTGCCTTGATCCAAGGGTAGGGCAATGCCTAAATTCCGCCCATGCCCCATGCACCTTTCGTACCTCTGCGCATCTTTTCGAGTTTCACGATGCTGGACGGCGCGATCGACCCCAAGGCAGCGGCCAAGCTTGCCAGGGAGCGTCAGTTCCCCGCAGCCGCGATCTGCGATCGCAACGGTCTCTACGGCGCGCCCATGTATGCCCAGGCCTGCAAGGGCGCGGGCGTCCAGCCTATCGTCGGCACGTTCCTGGCGGTGGCCCGGCCGGGCGGCGCGGCGCAGGGACAGGACCTGCCGATCGACTGGCTCGCGCTGTTCGCCCAGAACGAGGCGGGCTGGCTCAACTTGTGCGATCTCGTCAGCCGCGCACATCTGGAGCGGCCGCTGGAACATGATCCGCACGTCTCCCTCGAATCGATCCGCGGCCATACCGACGGCCTGATCTGCCTGACCGGCGGCGGCGAGGGCGCGCTGGCCCGGCTCTATGCGGCAGGCAAGTTCGAAGCCGCCGAAAGCTATTGCGACAGCTTGCAGGCGCTGTTCGGCGACCGCCTCTATATCGAGATCACCCGTACCGGCGATCCGGTGGAGGACGAGAGCGAGGAAGACCTGATCGCGCTGGCTTATGCGCGCGATATTCCGCTGGTGGGCACCAACCCGGCGCAATATGCCGAGGCGAAGTTCCATGCGGCGCACGATGCCATGCTCTGCATCGCCAATTCCACGCAAGTCGATGCGCCGGAACGGCCGCGTTCGTCGTCGGAGCGCTGGGTCAAGCCGGTCGAGACGATGCAGGAACTCTTCGCGGACCTGCCCGAGGCGCTGGCCAATACGCTCGTCGTCGCGCAGCGCTGCGCCTACATGCCGCCCCGCCGCAAGCCGCTGCTGCCCAGCCTTGCCGGTGACCTTGAGGGCGAGGCGCGGATGCTGGCGGACAATTCGCGCGCCGGTCTCGCCCGCCGCCTCGCGCCGTATTGGCCGGAGGTGACGGAGGACGAACTCGATGCCGCCATGGCGCTGGAGGGCGAGGCACGGGAAGCCGCCTACAGGGATCTTGCCGAACGCGGCGTGACCGAGGATTTCCTCGACTATGCCCGGCGCCTCGATTTCGAGGTGCAGATCATCGCCGGCATGGGCTTCCCCGGCTACTTCCTGATCGTGGCCGACTTCATCAAGTGGGCCAAGGACAACGACATCCCGGTGGGGCCGGGCCGTGGTTCGGGCGCAGGCTCGCTGGTCGCCTGGGCGCTGACCATCACCGACCTCGATCCGCTCAAGCTGGGTCTGCTGTTCGAACGCTTCCTCAACCCGGAACGCGTCTCGATGCCCGACTTCGATATCGACTTCTGCGAAACGCGGCGCGGCGAAGTGATCCGTTACGTCCAGCGCAAGTACGGTCATGACCACGTCGCGCAGATCATCACGTTCGGCAAGATGAAGGCCCGCGCCGTGCTGCGCGACTGCGGGCGCATTCTGCAGATGGGCTACGGCCGCGTCGACGGGCTCTGCAAGATGGTGCCCAACCATCCGACCGACCCCTGGACGCTGACCGAGGCGCTGCACGGCCGCAAGAAGCACGGCGTCACCACCGATTCCCCGGTGGCCGAATTCCGCCGCGAATACGATGTCGACCACGAGGTGAAACGCCTTGTGGACCTTGCCGTGCAGCTGGAAGGCCTGCCGCGCAACTCCTCCACCCACGCGGCGGGCGTGGTCATCGGCGACCGTCCGCTGGCGCAGCTGGTGCCGCTCTACCGCGATCCGCGTTCCGACATGCCGGTGACGCAGTTCGACATGAAGTCGGTGGAAGACACCGGCCTCGTCAAATTCGACTTCCTCGGCCTGAAGACGCTGTCGGTGCTGAAGAAGGCCTGCGACCTGCTGGAGCGGCGCGGGATATCGATCAACCTCTCCACGCTCGCCTGGGACGATGCGGCGGTCTACGATCTGCTGAAGCGCGGCGATACGGTCGGCGTTTTTCAGCTGGAATCGGAAGGCATGCGCCGCACGCTGGCAGCGGTTAAGCCGACCAACTTCGGTGACATCATCGCGCTCGTCTCGCTCTACCGTCCGGGCCCGATGGACAACATTCCGCTGTTCGGCCGCCGCAAGAACGGGCTGGAATCCATCGAATACCCGCACGACAAGCTGGCTGGCATTCTGGGCGAGACTTACGGGATCTTCGTCTACCAGGAACAGGTCATGCAGGCCGCGCAGATCCTGGCCGGCTACTCGCTGGGTGACGCCGACCTTCTGCGCCGCGCCATGGGCAAGAAGGTCCAGGCGGAAATGGACAAGCAGCGCCAGCGCTTCGTCGATGGCTGCAAGGACGTTTCGGGCATCGATGCGGCCAAAGCCAACGAGCTGTTCGACTTGATCGACAAGTTCGCCGGGTACGGCTTCAACAAGTCGCACGCCGCCGCCTACGCCCTGCTCGCCTACCACACGGCGTGGTTCAAGGCACATTACCCGCACGAATTCTATGCCGCATCGATGTGCTTCGACATGCACCAGTCGGAAAAGCTGGCGATCTTCGTGGACGACGCGCGCCGCAACGGCATCCAGCTTGCTCCTCCCGACATCAACATGTCGGAAGCCGAGTTCTGCGTGGAGGAAACGCCGGACAGCCATGCCGTGCGCTATGCCCTCGCGGGGATCCGCAACGTCGGCGAAAAGGCCATGGAAGCGCTGGTTTCGGAGCGCGAGACCAATGGCAAGTTCGTCAGTCTGGACGATGTATTCCGCCGCGCTCCGGCCGGTTCGATGAACCGCCGCCAGCTCGAAAGCCTGGCAGCGGCAGGCGGGTTCGATGGGCTGGAGCCCAACCGCGCCAAAGTGCTGGCCAATGCCGATACCCTGTTGGCCGAGGCAGACCGCTCCTCGCGTGAGCGTAACTCGGACCAGAACAGCCTGTTCGGTGGCGACGATCATGTCGAGCAGGGCCTGCGTCTTGTCGAGGCCGAGTCGTGGAGCCGGACGGACAAGATGGCGAAGGAGCGGGAGACTTTCGGCTTCTACTTTGCCGCCCATCCGGTGGAACAGTACCGCGCAGTGGCTTCGGCCAATGGCGCCCGCACGTACTCCAGCCTCATGTCGGGCGGCGGGGCCGGACGCACCGGCGCGGTCATGGCGGCCATGGTCGAGAATGTGCAGAAACGTAAGACCAAGCGCGGCAAGGACTTCGTTATGGCCGATTTCTCGGACCAGTCGGGCAACTTTTCCGCCTCGTGCTTCGAGGAAAGTTTGGTCGAGAGTTTCGTGCGATGGTCGAAGGAGGACGCCTGCGTTCTGTTGACCGTGGAACTCGACAGTCCCAGCCCGGACGAGCCGCCCCGCGTGACGGTTCGCGGCGCGCGCCCGCTGAACGAAGTGAAGGCCGATGCGCGCATGTTCCTGTCGCTCGACATAGATCGGGTCGAGGCGGTGCAGGAACTGGCCATGCTGGTCCGGCCCGGTGCGCCCGGCTGCGGCGAAATCGTCGTGGCGCTGGATATCGGCGATGGACGCAAGCAGAAGGTGCGACTGGGGCGCGACTTTGCGCTGGACGGTGAATTTGCCGACCATCTGGAGAGTATTCCCGGCATCGCCAATGTCTCGCTGATCGCCCGGCGCGGCCCCGAAGGGCTTCGCCGCGCGGCCTGAGGAAGCGGTCCAGCAAACCGGCGCGAAGCGACTGCGCCCGGGCCTTGCGCGGTCCGTCGCGTCACGGCTTGCCATCCGCGCAAAACGGTCCATAAATTCCCGTAAAAGCGGGGAGATACCCGATGCTCGGGGCGATGCAGGAATGGGATCTGCGGGTGACGGGCTTGCTCGATCATGCCGCGCGTGAACATGGATCGCGCGAGATCGTGACGCAGTGGGCCGATGGCAGCCGCACTCGCACCGATTGGTCGGGTATCCGCCGCGATGCGCTGAAGATGGTGCAGGCCCTGCGAAGGCTGGATATCTATCCGGGAGACCGGGTGGCCACGCTGGCGATGAACCATGCCCGTCACCTTGCGGCCTGGTTCGGGGCTACGGGAGCCGGGGCTCAATCCGCGTCTTTTCGAAGAGCAACTCGTCTGGATCATCAACCATGCAGACGACCGCGTACTGCTCTACGACGCGGCGTTTCATCCGCTTGTCGAGCGGCTGCTGCCGCGTTGCCCCTCGGTTGCCCGGGCGATCTGCTTCGATTCCGGGGCATTCGCTTCCGGGTCATTCGGGGGCGGTTTCGACGACTGGATCGGCCGAGAGGATGGCGAGGCGCTCTGGACGCCCGGAGCGGAGCGCGAGGCCTGCATGCTCTGCTACACCAGCGGGACGACGGGCGATCCCAAGGGCGTGCTCTATTCGCATCGCTCCAATGTCCTTCACACCCTGGCGATGGTCGCGCCGTCCTGCCTCGATCTGGCGCCCCGTTCCTGCGTCCTGCCGGTCGTGCCGATGTTTCATGCCAACAACTGGGGCCTGCCTTGGGCGAGCGCGGCCGTGGGGGCGAAAATGGTCTGGAGCCAGACCAACGACCCGCAAGTGCTATGCGACCTCATGCGGGAAGAGGGCGTCTCTCACGTCGCGGGTGTGCCGACCGTCTGGTTCGCCCTGTTCTAGCACCTCGACCGGACGGGCGCGGCCATGCCGCCGATCCGACAGGCACTGTCGGGCGGCGCCGCCGTCCCTGCCAGCGTGGTCGAGCGCCTGATGCGCGCTGGGGTGCGCGTGGTCCAGGCCTGGGGCATGACGGAAACTTCGCCGATCGCCACCATGACTTACGAACCGGCCGATTGGGACGAGATGAGCTTCGAGGAGCAGGTGGCGGTAAAAAGCTTCCAGGGCCGCCCCGTCTACGGCAGCGAAGTTCGCGTCGTCGCGCTCGAAGGCGAAGCAGCGGATGACGGACCCGCCGCGTCCGGCGCCTTGCAGGTGCGCGGCGCCTGGACCGTTCGTCGCTACTTCGGCGCGGAAGAGGACTGCACCGACGGCGAGCAGTGGTTCGATACCGGCGACGTCGCCTCGCTCCTGCCGGACGGTTCCCTGCGCATTACCGATCGGACGAAGGACCTCATCAAATCCGGAGGGGAATGGATAAGCTCCGTCGAACTGGAGAACGCAGCCGTGGCGCATCCCGATGTGATGGAAGCCGCCGCGATCGGCATATTCCATCCGAAATGGGACGAACGGCCGCTGCTGGTCGTGGTCCGGCGGGAAGGCAGCGAACTGGGCGAGCGGGAACTGTTGGCGTTCCTGGCCGGGAAAGTCGCGCGATGGTGGCTGCCTGATGCCATCGAGTTCCTGGCGGACATTCCCCACACGGGCAGCGGAAAGATCAGCAAGAAAGACCTTCGCGACCGCTTCCGGGACTACCGGCTGCCGGTCTGAAGCGAGGTCACTCGGCACTGTCCTTGTGGACTCCGTTGGCGGCGTCTTGCGCGGCGTCGCCCACTTTGTCCGCCGCCGCGCCGACATTGTTGGCGGCTTCGGTGATGGCTTCGTCCTTCGCGGTTTCGCTCTGTGTGCCCTTGCTGAAGAGATAGATCCCGCCCGCCACGACGACCAACAGGATCAGCGCCATCACGATTCCCGTGGCGCCTCCCGAGGATCCGCGTTCGCGAATGATCGTGGTCGTGGTTGTCGGTGCTTCGGGTGCGCGCTCGCCGGGTTCATTTGCCATCACGACCTCCTGTCCTAGTTTATTGTTGGGCGCTTATCGTTAAGCATTTATCGTTCGGCAGGGAACGCGCCAGAATGCTTCCGGTTGCTGGACCGTATCAGCTTGTGACGCGGATCTGACCTGGCTCGGCAACGCGGACATGCACCTGATAGTAATATTTCTCCGTGGGTTTCCCATCGGCCATGAAGTTGATCCGCACTTGCTGGGCGACGCCCCGCACCAGAATTCGATGGCCGCGAAGTCGCTTGCGCACCTGGTCGGGATCGGCGGTGCCTACGAGGGCGAGTACGGCGGCAGGCGTCATGGCGACGGTCAGGCAGTTGCGATCGCGGTAATCGCGCTCGGAATTGAGATAGAACAGGCCATTCTGCTGTCCGACGCCGACCACCGGCATCTCGAATGTTCCGGCCACGCCTGCCTTGTCTCCGAGGTATGAGGCGTAAGTGACGGCTTCGACGGCGGAGAGACATCCCCGGTTGCAGGATGGCGGCTGGAAGGCGGGGGGCGGTGCGGCAGAGCGCATGGTCTGGATGTGAGAAGGGGCCGCAGGGGCAGCGACTTCTGCCAGAAAGGCCAGAGCTGCTAGCAACATGCGATCATTCTCCTCCTGCGTTTCGGATCAAGGCTATAGCAGTGACAATTGACCGTCCAGAGACGGCCGGCGGAAGCCGGAACAGTCCAGTGCGATGGCCGGCCGGGTAAATCCCATGCGTTTCATGGCCACCCGGAAGCGATGACGGAAGAGGTCCGCCCAGACGCCGCTCGGTCGCATGCGCGTGAAGAACCGGGGATCGTTGTCGCGCCCGCCGCGCATCGACTGGATCGTGGCCATGACCTTGCCCGCACGATCGGGGAAATGGGTCTCCAGCCACTCGCGAAACAGTGGAGCGACTTCGTGCGGCAGGCGGATCATGATCCATGTCGCGCGGTCGATGCCCTCGGCCTGCGCGGCGGCCAGGATCTCTTCGAGATAGGCGTCGGTTATCGAAGGAATGACCGGCGCAATCGAGACATGGGCCGGAACACCGGCCTGCGCGAGCCTGCCCAGGGCCGCGATGCGCTTGGCAGGTGCGGCGGCGCGGGGTTCGAGCAGGCGCGAGAGCTTCGGATCCATGCTCGTGACCGAGATGGCCACGGCAACGAGATTGTTGCGGGCCAGTTCCGAGATGAGGTCGATATCCCGGAGCACGCGATCCGACTTGGTGGTGATCGTCACCGGGTGCCGCGTTTCCAGGCAGACTTGCAGGATGCTGCGGGTGATCCGATAGCGGCCCTCGATGGGCTGATAGGGGTCGGTATTGGTGCCCATGGCTATGGTCGAGGCCCGGTAACTCGGCTTGGCGAGCGTCTCGCGCAGCAATCTGGCAGCGTCAGGCTTGGCGAAGAGCTTGGTTTCGAAATCCAGACCGGGCGAGAGATCGTGATAGGCATGGGTGGGGCGCGCGAAACAATAGATGCAGCCGTGCTCGCAGCCGCGATAGGCATTGATCGAACGGTCGAAGGGAATGTCCGGCGATGTGTTGAAGGACAGGATCGAGCGGGGATGTTCCTCGGTAACCGTGGTCGCCGGATGCCGGGCGGGCCCGTCGATCGTTTCCGCCGCGTCCAGCCAGTCTCCGTCCGTCTCCCGCTGGGGGAGATTGAAGCGGGTGCTGGCCCGGCCGCTGACGGCGCCTCTTCCCTTGTGGATTGCCATGCGAATCGTATGAACAAAAAGAGAACAAAATTCAAGCTGCGCGTTCGGCCAAGCGCTCTGGTTGATCTTGCCGATAGCAGGGCCTAGGCAAACCCGCACCGGGCCGGTCAGGCCGAGCGAAGGAGATCCGATGGCAGGCGCAGCGCGCAGGGTAGGGGCCGAAACGTCCGCAACGCGGGCGCGCATCGTCGAGGCGACCGTGGGATTGATCCGGGACGAAGGATATGCCGCTGCCAGCACCCGGCGCGTCGCGGCTCGGGCGGGGCTGAAGCCTTCGCTGGTTCACTACTATTTCCCGACGACCGACGACCTCCTGCTCGAAGTGTGCCGCCAGGGCGCGGCCGACAGCGACCGGATGATCGACGAGGCCCTGAATTCCGACGACCCGGTGCGGGCGCTCTGGGGCTTCTTCATCGATACCAGTCGTACGGCGATGTCGCTGGAATTCATGGCACTTGCCAATCATCGGCCTGCCGTCCGCGAAATGATGGCGGAACACAGCGCCGCCATGCGGCAGCGACAGGTCGATCTGCTTGGGCACTTGCTAGGCGACCGGATCAAGGCTGTTGAGGGCTTCGACCCGGCCGGCCTCTCGCTGATCCTGGCAGGGATAGGGCGCTGTCTGGTGATGGAAGAAGCACTTGGCGTGGAGGCCGGTCATGGCGAGGCCCGCGCCATTGTGGAATCGTGGCTTGATCGGTTGCTGCCCTCCGGCTGATCGACCAGGCAGCCCGGCTACCTGGCCGATGCGATTGATCGCTGCGGCAGTCCATGGTTCTTTGAACGCCTGTTCAGTTCGTGGTATTACTCTCCCTTGGACCGCTTGCGCGGCAGGCCATCAGACGGGAGAGTTCTAGAAATGTCGGTCGAAACCCAGACGAGGCTCAGGGCGGAAGAGATCAAGCCGAAAATCGGCAGCCGCGTCCTCAACAGCCGCGAGGAACTGCTGTCCGGTGACATCGCGGCAGAAATTCGCGAGCTGCTTGAGGCGCGGGGCGTTCTGGTTTTCCCGCAGGTGAACTTTACGGACGAGGAACAGGTCGCCTTCACCAAGACGCTCGGCACGTTCGCTCCCGAGCGCAAGGGCGGCGAGGAAGTGATCTCCAAGATCACCCTCGATGCCAAGGAAAACCCGATGGCCGCCGAGTACCTGAAGGGCTCGCTCTACTGGCATATCGATGGCACCCGCAACGACGTGCCGATCCTGGCTTCCCTGCTGTCCTGCCGGGTGCCGAGCCCGCGCGGCACGGGTAACACGGGCTTCGCGAACACTTACGCCGCCTTCGAGGAACTGCCGGCGGACAAGCAGGCCGAGTACGAGCAGTACCGCATGATCCACGGCCCCTGGGCCAGCCTGTTCTACTACGAGCCCGAGCCGAGCCTTGCCAAATTGCAGGGCTATGCGCAGATCGGCGAGCAGGAACTGCCCCTCGTGTGGAAGCACCAATCCGGCCGCAAGAGCTTGGTGATCGGCTGCACTTCGGCGCAAGTGGTCGGCAAGTCCGCGCTGGAGAGCGCGATGATCATCCATGGCCTGCGCGAATGGGCTACCGGACCGGAGTTCACCTATAGCCACGAATGGGAAGTGGGCGATCTGGTCATGTGGGACAATACCGGCACCATGCACCGGGCCGAGGCCTACGACCCGAACTGCGGCCGCATGATGCACCGCACGAAGCTCGAAGGCGAAGAGCCCTTCGAATAAGCGACGTTCCGCAAGGCGGCGTCGCCGCTTGAAGGGACAAGAAAAAACCCTCCGCCTGCGAAGGCGGAGGGTTTTTTGCACCCCGAGTTCGAAGACCCGGGGTTCGAGGCGAAGGGCTCAGGCCCAGGCAGCCATCTTGGTTTCGAGGTTCTTGACGATTTCCTCGAAGAACTGCTCGGTGGTCATCCAGTTCTGGTCCGGGCCGATCAGCAGCGCGAGATCCTTGGTCATCTTGCCGCTTTCGACGGTTTCGATGCAGACCTGCTCCAGCGTCTCGGCGAACTTCACCACTTCCGGGGTCTCGTCGAACTTGCCGCGATAGGCGATGCCGCGCGTCCA
The DNA here is from genome assembly GCF_009811895.1 of Novosphingobium sp. TCA1. Classification (NCBI taxonomy): domain Bacteria; kingdom Pseudomonadati; phylum Pseudomonadota; class Alphaproteobacteria; order Sphingomonadales; family Sphingomonadaceae; genus Novosphingobium; species Novosphingobium sp. TCA1. Next base: position 69,944 of record NZ_BLJH01000021.1, read on the forward strand.
GGCGAAGATCGAGGCGATCGGGTTGGTCGAGGTCGCCTTGCCCTGCTGGTGCTGGCGGTAGTGACGGGTCACGGTGCCGTGGGCGGCTTCCGCTTCGACGGTCTTGCCGTCGGGCGAGAGCAGGACCGAGGTCATCAGGCCCAGCGAGCCGAAGCCCTGTGCAACGGTATCCGACTGCACGTCGCCGTCGTAGTTCTTGCAGGCCCAGACGAACTTGCCCGACCACTTGAGCGCCGAGGCGACCATGTCGTCGATCAGGCGGTGTTCGTAGACGATCTTGGCTTCGGCGAACTTTTCCTTGAAGCCTTCGGTGTCGAACACTTCCTGGAACAGATCCTTGAAGCGGCCGTCATAGGCCTTGAGGATGGTGTTCTTGGTCGAGAGGTAGACCGGCCAGCCCAGGTTGAGGCCGTAGTTGAACGAGGCGCGTGCGAAGTCGCGGATCGATTCGTCCAGGTTGTACATCGCCATGGCGACGCCCGGAGCCGGGAAGTCGAACACGTCGAGGTCGATCTTCTCGCCGCTCTCGCCGTCCCACACCAGGCGCAGCTTGCCGGGGCCGGGGATCAGGGTGTCGGTGGCCTTGTACTGGTCGCCGAAAGCGTGACGGCCGACGACGATCGGGTCGGTCCAGCCCGGAACCAGGCGGGGCACGTTCGAGATCACGATCGGCTCGCGGAACACGACGCCGCCCAGGATGTTGCGGATCGTGCCGTTGGGCGACTTCCACATCTTCTTGAGGCTGAATTCGGTGACGCGCGCTTCGTCGGGGGTGATGGTCGCGCACTTGACGGCAACGCCATGTTCCTTGGTGGCATTGGCGGCATCGACGGTGATCTGGTCGTTCGTCTCGTCACGCTTCTGGACCGAGAGATCGTAGTACTTGAGATCGATGTCCAGGTAGGGGAGGATCAGTCGTTCACGGATCCATTCCCAGATGATCCGCGTCATTTCATCGCCGTCCATCTCGACGATGGGATTCTTGACCTTGATTTTTGCCATTCCGAAAAACTCCCCTGGAGGTGAGAAATTGGGCGTCTCTTAGGCAGGCGGGGAGCGGCTGGCAAGGCGGGTTGCGGATAGGTCGCCCGCTTTGCGCGGAGGCGGAGTTGCGCCGCTTGCATGGTCATGCATGGGGGTTGGGCAGTTTGTGACCGGTTTGTATCGCTGTGCGACCAGGGGCGCGGGTTCAGCTGTTCCCGCAAGGAGGCGGAAAAGAGAAAACCCCGCTAAGCCAGAGGCTTGCGGGGTTCTCGAATGGTGGGCGTAGCAAGGATTGAACTTGCGACCCCTACGATGTCAACATAGTGCTCTACCACTGAGCTATACGCCCACACCATTCGGTCGGTCCGTTGCGGCTCCGTAGTGCCGCTCGGTGGAGTGGCCCTCTAACGGTGGTCCCGGGCCTTGGCAACCGGTTTTTTCAAAAAAGTTTCATCTGCCTGTCGACAGCTCTGTGGATAGCCGGAATCAGAGCTGCGCATGCTCGGAAAGACCGAAGACCCGCTGAACTTCCATAACGATATCACGCAGATGGAAGGGCTTGGACAAGACCTTGGCGTGCGGCGCCTCGCGGCTGGCGCGCAGGGAAACCGCAGCGAAGCCGGTGATGAACATGACCTTGGTCATCGGTGAAACTTCCGCGCAGCGCTGTGCCAGTTCGATTCCGTCCATCTCGGGCATGACGATATCAGAGAGCAGGAGGTCGAAATGCTGGCTTTCCAGGTAGGGCAGGGCTTCGGTGCCGCGATCGACAGCCAGCACGTCATAGCCCGCGTTTTCCAGCGCGCGGGCGAGATAGGTGCGCATGGCCTGATCGTCTTCGGCAAGCAGGATGCGGATCATCGCGTTTTCATATCCAGATTCGTGGCCAGTTTCTGCGAGCGGCGCATCGCTCGCCCGTTATGCGCCAAGGCTTAGCCCCTGTCTGGTTAAAATTCTCGTCTGGAATGTCCACTGACCGGGAACGGGACGCTTTGACAGCGCTTCGGGAAAGGGCCAGCCTGAGCGCCATGAGCGATCCCAAAGGCGAGAATGATTCGCAACAAGGTGCCGGAGGCCGTATTCCCGGCGCGGCCGGCATTCCGGCTTTCGTGCTCTCGGCGGCCGAACCTTCCGCAATTCCGATATTGATCGCAGCGCCGCACGCGGGGCGCGCCTATCCCTCGTCGCTGCTTCAGGGGATGCGGCACCCGGAAACGGTCGCGGTCAAGCTGGAGGATCGTTTCGTCGATCGCATCGCCAAAGGCGTTGCCCGGGCGACGGGCGCGCCCTTGCTCTATGCTCAGGCGCCGCGCGCGATGATCGATCTCAATCGCGCCCCGGACGACGTCGATTGGGAAATGTTCACCCGGGCGTCGCGCCCGGAGGGGTCGCGCGGCTTGCCGAGTCGTCGGGTACGCAGCGGGCTGGGTCTCATTCCGCGCCGCTTGCCCGGGATGGGTGAAATCTGGAGGGGGCGCCTGGAGCGCGCCGATCTCCAGGCGCGCGTAGATAATGTGCATGAGCCCTATCATACCGCTCTGGGCAAGGTCCTGGGGGATCTGCGGGAGCGCTGGGGAGCGGCGCTGCTGCTTGACCTGCATTCGATGCCGCCGCTGGTGCCGAGGCCGGGATGCGAGCCTGCACGCTTCGTGGTCGGGGATCGGTTCGGGGCAAGCTGCCACGGCAGCCTGATCGGCGCGGCCTTTTCGCATTTTGCCGAGCAGGGGTGGGAGGCGGCCCACAATCGTCCTTATGCAGGCGGCTACGTACTCGATCGGCACGGCGCGCCGAACGAATCGATCCACGCCCTGCAGTTGGAAATCGACCGTAGCTGCTATCTCGATTCGCGACTTGTCGAGCCGGGGCCGGGCATGGAGGCCATGATCGAACTGCTCTCGGGGCTGGTGCGTCGTCTGGCGACGGCGGTATGCGATCTTGCGCAGGACCGGGGCAGCAAGGTCTGGGCCCAGGCAGCGGAATAGTCCGCGTTTCGCAATGCTTTTTTGAGATCGCCCGCGAGAACTCAGGGCATTAAAAAACCACCTCGCGCGATGCGCGAGGTGGCCAAGGTTCAGGGAGGAGGTGCACGATGTGCACCAAACCCGACCGGGCCATGAGGGTAGCGCCGATCAGGTAGCCCTAACATAGCAAGCCTGATGGCACATTCAACCCCTAGAATGGGGCAAGCGAGATATGTTTTGCAAGCACGGGTTTGAATGGCGTCGCATAAAGGAGCGGAGGTGTGACAATTATGTCATAAACCTCCGCTCCGAGCCGGATCAGGCGGCGGGCAGGACCTGCGGGCCCTTGCCCTGCGAAACCTGGCGACCGAAGATTTCGCGCACGAGGTCGAGCGAGAAGAGGTGGGCGTAGATCAGCGGCAGCATGCCGTTCTGGTTCCACTGGCGCAGAACGTCGCCGCGCACTTCGCGCAGCTTGGTCTCGTCGACCATCTGGAAGCCGCGATAGGTGAAGGGCTGGCCGGTGCCGATGTCGATGTTCAGTTCGCCGTCCATCAGCAGGTTGTGCTTGGCCAGTTCCGCCATGAAGTTGGCGGTCTTGGTGCCGGCGATCTCGAAGTTCTCGCAGAACTTGAGCATGTTCGTGGTGGCTTCGGTGGGCTCGGTGCCGTCGAACAGCGCTTCGCCGTCTTCACCTTCGCCCACGAGATCGCTGGTGGGGTCGATGCAGAGCGAAAGTTCTTCGGCATCGGGGCGCAGGCGCGCCAGCATGAAGGGATAGCGGCGCGCATAGGCCGGGATGTAGACCGGCGTGTTCACGGTGCCGTCTTCGTCGACATAGACGTTCACGCCTTCGTTCATGCCCATCAGCACGAGCGGAACCGGGTTCTCGCCGGCCGTGAAGATGATCGGGAAATGGCGCTGGGCCTGCGGGAATTCCTCGACGGTCAGCGGGATCGAGTTCACGCCGACGAGCCAGGTCGCCTTGTCGGTCGAGCGGGTCTTCCAGGTGGTGTGCTGCTGCGAGTTGAGCGGCACGAGGTCCTTGTAGAACAGGGGCAGGGCAGGATTCTGCGGCGCGGTGGCCATTGCGATACTCTCCGCAAGACAGGAAATTTCGAAGGCGCCGCTTTAGGGGCTGCGCGAGGCGGGCGCAAGCGGCGCGCCCGCCGAAACGGGGATATCGGGCGAGTCGGGCTTGTCCAGCCCGCGCGGCCTGTCGATTTGCCGATCCGGCGCGCCTCAGGCCGCGCTCAGACCAGCTTTCCGGGGTTGAAAAGGCCCTGCGGATCGAGCGCCCGCTTGACCGTGCGCAGCACCGAAAGCGCGACGGGATCGCCCAGGCGAGCCAGTTCGTCCCTCTTGAGCTGGCCGATGCCGTGCTCTGCAGAGATCGAGCCGCCCCATTCGGTGACGAGGTCGTGGACGTAGCGGCTGATCGCCTTGCCTTCACCGGCCTGCCAGGCGGGGCCGTCGGTGACGCTGGGGGCGATCACGTGATAGTGGACATTGCCGTCCCCGAGGTGGCCGAAAGCGATGGCCTCGGTGCCGGGCCATTTCGCCTCGATCATGGGAATCGTGGTCTCCACGAAGTCCGGCATCTTTTCCACCGGCACGGAGATGTCATGCTGGACGGCAGGTCCGCGGGCGCGCTCCGCAGGCGAAATCGATTCGCGCAGCAGCCACATCGCCTCGGCCTGAGCCTCGCTCGTCGACATCGCGGCGTCCTCGACGAGTTCGTTCTCGAAAGCGTCGGCCATCATCGCCTCGCAACGATCGCGCAGCGTCGCCGCTGCGGAACTGTCCGCGACGACTTCGATAAGGACGTGCCAGGCGTGGCCCTCGGCGAGTGGTGCGCGGGTATCTGGAAGATGGTCGAGCACGGCTTCCAGACAGGCCTGCGGCAGGACTTCGAAGCCTTCCAGCGCATTGCAGACCGCCGCCTCGCAGTGCAGGAGCAGCTTGCGCGCGGTGCCAAGCGAGGGCACGCCCGCCCATACCACCACGCGCTCGGCTACGGCCGGGGACAGTGCCAGGGTCGCGGCCGTCACCACGCCCATCGTCCCTTCCGAACCGATCAGCAATTGCTTGAGGTCGAAGCCGCGATTGTCCTTCTTCAGCGGCGTCAGCATCGAGAAGACCTGACCGTCGGGCAATACCGCCTCCAGTCCCAGCACCAGCGCCCGCATGGAGCCGTGACGCAGGACCTGCGTTCCCCCGGCATTGGTCGAGATCAGCCCGCCGACCGTGGCCGAGCCCTTGCCGCCGAGCGAGAGCGGAAAGCGCAGCCCTTTCGCTTCCGCTGCCTCATGAAGCGTCTGGAGCACGACGCCCGCCTCGCAAGTGACCTGCCGGGCCTCGGTGTCGAGCGTACGAATCGCGTTCATCCGGCGCAGCGACAGCAAAATCGCCGCGCCGCTCGAATCGGGAGTCGCGCCGCCCGACATGCCGCTGTTGCCGCCCTGGGGGACGATCGGCACGCCATGCTTGGCACAGAGCCGCACGATAGCGGCCACTTCTTCGACATCGGCAGGGGAGGCAAGGGCGAGGGCGCGGCCGGTGTAGCGCCCGCGCCAGTCGGTCAGCCAGGGGGTGAGGAGGTCGGCGTCGGTGGTGAAACCGCGCGGGCCGAGCAGGTCGGCGGCTTCGGCGAGAAAGCTGTCGGTGTTCGTCATGGCGGCGATATGGCACAGGCGGAGAAAGGTTTCACCAGCGCTCTTTGCGGGGTATCGACCGGGACATGCGTCGTGCCGAGTTAAGCGCCGGTTCAAGGTCTTGCTCTAATTCGGCATGACGCGCGCGCCCGAGGACCGTTCCCTTTCATGAATCTCGCTTCCGTTCTGCTCTACCCCTTTGCGCTGCTGCTGCCCGCAGTCGGCTTGGGCGGCGGCTCGGGCGACGGCGGCCGTTCGAAGCATGAGGAACCCCGCGAACCGGTCGCCGTGCCAGGCGTTCAGGGCTATGCTTGGCCGGACGATTTTCCCGATTCGCCAAGCGCCTGGCCTTTCGCGGCGGAAGCTTTCGAACAGGTGGAGCCGGACAGCGCCTGGCAAGTGCGGATCGAGCAGCGCATGACGATTCGCATCAGCCCGCGCGCGCAGATGCCCGCGCCGCCGGACATGCTGATGGGCATGCCGGGGCGCGGCGACGATGCGCCGCGCTATTCGGAGCGCAAGATCGGCAAGTGCCTGCCCATGTCCGGGATCGCGGGGGTCCAACCCGATGGCCAGAGCCGATTGCTGCTGTTCATGCGCGACCGCCGCGTCGTCGGTGCCGATCTGGAGCGCGGATGCCGTGCGGGTGCGTTCTATTCCGGCTTCCTGCTGTCGCGCACCTCCGACGGGCAGCTTTGCGTGGACCGCGACGAACTTCTTTCGCGTAGCGGAACGACCTGCAAGCTGACGCGCATTCGCCAGCTGGTGGCGACCGGGCGTTAGGACAGGTCCGACGGGACCTGCATTTTGCATTTGCGCCGCGTCCTGCGGAGCCAATTGTGCTGCCTTGCGCGGATTTCCTTGACTTCTGCGCTATTTCCCGACTAGGCGGCGCGCAGGTGTACGATTGGCTTGCGCGCGGATCCCGTGATTCGATGTCCGCTGCCACGCCGCGACATAATCGAAGTACCCTGCATTCTCGCAAGATTCCTGCCTATGAGACCTGACTGTCTATGAACTTTGCCGATCTCGGCCTGTCTGACGAATTGCTGCAAGCGGTGGAAACTGCCGGCTACAGCGAGCCGACTCCCATCCAGGCGCAAGCGATTCCCCCGGTCCTGATGATGAAGGACCTCATCGGCATCGCCCAGACCGGTACCGGCAAGACGGCCAGCTTCGTGCTGCCGATGATCGACATTCTGGCCCACGGTCGGCGCCGCGCGCTGATGCCGCGCTCGCTGATTCTCGAACCGACGCGCGAACTCGCTGCTCAAGTCGCCGAGAATTTCGAGAAGTACGGCAAGAACCACGACCTCAAGATGGCGCTGCTGATCGGCGGCGTGCAGATGGGCGATCAGGTCAAGGCGCTTCAGGAAGGCGTGGACGTGCTGATCGCCACGCCGGGCCGCCTGATGGACCTGTTCGAGCGCGGCAAGATCCTGCTGACGGGCTGCGAACTGCTGGTCATCGACGAGGCGGACCGCATGCTCGACATGGGCTTCATCCCTGATATCGAGACGATCTGCTCCAAGCTGCCCACCAACCGGCAGACGCTGCTGTTCTCGGCAACGATGCCGCCGGTGATCAAGAAGCTGGCCGACCGGTTCCTGTCGAACCCCAAATATATCGAAGTGGCCCGCCCGGCGACGACGAACACCAACATCGTCCAGCACAAGGTCGCGGTGACTACGCGCAAGAAGCGCGAAGTGCTGCGTCACCTGCTGCGCAATGACGATGTGTCCACCGCGATCATCTTCGCCAACCGCAAGACCACTGTGCGCGAACTGGCCAAGAGCCTGAAGCGGCACGGCTTTGCCGCCGGTGAGATTCACGGCGACATGGACCAGCCCGCCCGCCTAGCCGAACTCCAGCGGTTCAAGGACGGATCGATCAATATCCTGGTCGCCTCCGACGTGGCGGCGCGCGGTCTCGATGTGAAAGGCGTGAGCCACGTCTTCAACTTCGACACCCCCTGGCACCCGGACGATTACGTCCACCGCATCGGCCGTACGGGCCGCGGCGGTGCTTCCGGCCGCGCCTTCACTTTCGTGGCGCCTGAAGATGCCGAGGCGATCGACAATGTCGAGAAGCTGACCGGCGGCAAGATTCCGGTCTATCAGATGCCTGCCGAAGAGGCCGCCCCGGCGCCGGCGCGCGAGGAAAAGCCACGCCGCGAAAAGCGTGAGCGTTCGCCCGCTCGCGAAGAACGTGCGCCCGTTCGTGAAGAGCGCGTCGCCGTTCGCGAGGATAGCACCCCGATCCGGGAAGAACGCGCTCCGCGCCGAGAAAGCCGCGGTGACGAACAGCGCCGCGAACGTCGCTCGGAAGGCAACCGCTCGCGTCGCCGTGAGCAGGAACCGGCGGATGACGGCTGGAACGGCCCGATCCCCGAATTCCTGCACGTTTCCGCGCTTGCATAAAAATACCGGCGCCTGAGAATCTGGCGCCTAAAACAGGCACCTGACAAGATCTGCAAGCGGCATTGGTTCGTCTGCCGACGTGCTCGATGGCGCTTGCCTCCCCCCGTCGGCCCGTGCGAGGTTGCCGCGACAGCTTCTCGGCAGCGGGGTTTCCATGAAGATCAGGCAGATACTGGCTCTTGCGGGCATGCTCACCAGCTCCTGCGCGGGCCTCGCGGAAAGCGGTTCGGAAGTCCGCGTGGAAAGCGGCCTGCTGCGCGGCACCATCGAAAACGATGTGGCAAGCTGGAAGGGCATTCCCTTTGCAGCGCCGCCTGTGGGGCCGCTGCGCTGGCGCGCACCGCAGCCTGCCGCGCATTGGGATGGCGTGCGCAGTGCCGCCGCTTACGGGCACGATTGCATGCAGAAGCCCTTCGACGGAGACGCAGCGCCGCTGGGCACGCCGCCTGCCGAAGATTGCCTCTACGCCAATGTCTGGCGCCCGGCCGAGCTGAAGGGCAAGCTGCCTGTCATCGTGTGGATCTACGGCGGCGGCTTCGTGAACGGCGGCGCGTCGCCTCCGACATATTCGGGTGCGGAACTGGCGCGCAAGGGCGCGGTGTTCTTCAGCTTCAACTACCGGGTCGGCCGTTTCGGCACTTTCGCCCATCCTGCGCTCACGCGCGCCGCCGAGGACGGCGGGCGCACCGGCAATTACGGCTACATGGACCAATTGGCCGCGCTGCGCTGGGTGAAGCGCAATATCGCCGCATTCGGCGGTGACCCGGACAACGTCACGATCATCGGCGAGAGCGCCGGGGGCATGTCGGTCCACAATCTGGTGACCTCGCCCGAAGCTGAAGGACTGTTCGACAAGGCGGTGGTCATGTCGGGCGGCAACGGCACCGCACTGGCCGGATCGGACCTGTCCTCGGCCGAAGCGATCGGTGTGCGCTTTGCCGAGGGCAAGGGAATCGCTCAGGACGATCCGCAGGCTCTGGAAAAGCTGCGGGGGCTTTCCGGCGAGCAGGTGGTAGACGGGCTCAATCTGGCCGCGCTCTTCGTGCCGGACGGCCAGCCCCGCACTTTCGCCAGCCCGTTCCCGGACGGCCGCGTGGCGGTGGACCAGCGCAAGGCTTACGAGGAAGGGCACTTCCACCACGTCCCGATGTTGATCGGCGCGACAAGCGACGATATCGGCGGGGTGAGCGGGGGGATGATCGCCGGGGCCAGGCAGATCGCCGGTCTCGTCGCCAGGGCCGGGGTCCCGGTCTACGAATACCGCTTTTCCTATGTGGCGACTTCGCTTGCGGGAGGCGGGAAGGGGGCGGGACATGCCACGGATATCCCCTTCTTCTTCGATACGCAGGCGGTGAAATATGGAGCCGCTACAAGCGCGCGTGACGATGCGATGGGGCGGACGATCAGCACCTACCTCGTGAATTTCGCCCGCAGCGGCAATCCCAACGGCGATTCGCTGCCCCAATGGCAGGCCCGGACGGGAGAAGGCGGCGATATCCTCGACTTCGCGCCGGATGGAACCGCGAAATATGGCGCGGATCCGTGGCTGGCCCGGATCAAGGCCGCCCCGCTCAAGTCAGGCCTTTGAAGCGCCGGTTCAGGCCGGTTTGACGAAGCTGTCGAGCACCCGCTTGCGCCCGGCCTGTTCGAATTCGATTTCCAGCTTGTTGCCTTCCTGCGAGACGACGGCACCGTAACCGAACTTCTCGTGGAACACCCGGCTGCCGATCTCGAGATCGGTACGCGGCTTGGCGGCGAAGCTGGCGGCGCTGCGGGTCGATTCGGCGATCTTGCGCGGGGCGGGATCGAATTCGCGGGCGGCGGCGCGCTGCCAGCCCGGGCCGCGCGTGACGGTGCGTGCGGGCTGGGCGCGGGCGACATCGGCGAAAGGATCGCCCATTTCCGACCACTGCGCGCGCCACAGCGAAGCGCCGCCCGACAGCGTGGTTTCGCTTTCGACGTGATCGTCCGGCAGTTCGGCAATGAAGCGCGAGGGGATGGAACTGGTCCATTGGCCGTAGATGCGGCGGTTGGCGGCATGAAGGATCGTACACTTGCGCCGTGCCCGCGTGATGGCAACGTAGGCGAGGCGGCGCTCCTCCTCCAGGCTGGCCAGGCCGCCTTCGTCCATGGCCCGCTGCGAGGGGAACACGCCTTCTTCCCAGCCCGGCAGGAAGACGTGATCGAATTCCAGCCCCTTGGCGGCGTGCATGGTCATGATCGTGACCTTTTCCTCGTCCGAGGCCGCGTCGTTATCCATGACGAGGCTGACGTGTTCGAGGAAATCGCCGAGGCCTTCGTATTCGTCCATGGCGCGGGCGAGTTCGACGAGGTTTTCCAGGCGACCGGATGCCTCCGGCGTCTTTTCGGCCTGAAGCGCGTCGGTGTAGCCGCTTTCGTCCAGAACGGTCCGCAGGAGGTCGGCCGGGTTCTCGGTGCCCGACAGGTCGCGCCAGCGGGCGAAATCGCGCATCAACGCCAGGAAGGTGTTGCGCGCGCGGGCGGGAAGCTCGTCGGTATCGGCGATCTCGATCGCGGCCATGGCCAGCGGAATGCCCCGGCGGCGGGCCAGCGTGTGGAGCGCTTCGAGAGCCTTGGCACCAAGCCCGCGCTTGGGGGCATTGTAGATGCGCTCGAAAGCGAGATCATCCGCAGGCTGGGCAATGACGCGCAGATAGGCGAGGGCGTCGCGGATTTCGGCGCGCTCGTAGAAACGGAAGCCGCCGACGATGCGGTATTTCATGCCGATCGAGATGAAGCGGTCTTCGAATTCGCGCGTCTGGTACTGGGCGCGCACGAGGATGGCGATCTGGTCGAGCGGGGCGCCCTCGCGTTCAAGCCGCTCGATCTCGTCACCGACGCGGCGGGCTTCCTCCGGGGCGTCCCAGACGCCGATGACGCGCACTTTGTCTCCGGCGTGACGCTCGGTCCAGAGCGTCTTGCCGAGGCGCTGCGTGTTCTCTCCGATCAGGCCCGAAGCGGCGGCTAGGATCTGGGGAGTGGAGCGATAGTTCTGCTCCAGCCTGATCACCTTGGCGCCCGGAAAATCCTTTTCGAACTTGAGGATATTGGCCACTTCCGCGCCGCGCCAGGAATAGATCGACTGGTCGTCGTCCCCCACTACGCAGATGTTCTTGCGCACTTGCGCGATGAGGCGCAGCCAGAGGTACTGGACCTGGTTGGTGTCCTGATATTCGTCCACCATCACGTATTTGAAGCGCTGCTGGTACTGTTCGAGCACCTCGCGGTTGGTGCGCAGGATGTTCAGCATGTGCAGCAGCAGATCGCCGAAATCGCAGGCGTTCACCGCTTTCAGGCGATCCTGGTAGAGCTGGTAGAACTTCTGGCCGCGCCCATTGGCGTAAGCCTCGTTCTCGCCCGCATCGAGATCGGCGGGATTGAGGCCGCGGTTCTTCCAGCGATCGATGCATCCGGCAAGCTGGCGCGCAGGCCAGCGCTTTTCGTCCAGTCCTTCGGCCTGGATGAGCTGCTTGAGCAGGCGGAGCTGATCGTCGGTATCGATGATGGTGTAGTTGGGCTGCAGCCCCACCAGTTCCGCATGACGGCGCAGCATCTTGGCGGCGATCGCATGGAACGTGCCGAGCCAGGGCATGCCTTCGACGGCGGGACCGATCAGATGCCCCACGCGTTCGCGCATCTCCCGCGCGGCCTTGTTGGTGAAAGTGACGCAGAGGATTTCGCTGGGCCAGGCGAGGCGGCTGCGGACCAGATGCGCAAGCCTGCGGGTGAGCGCCGCCGTCTTGCCCGTACCTGCACCGGCGAGCATCAGCACGGGGCCTTCGGTGGTCAGGACCGCTTCGCGCTGCGGCGGGTTCAGGCCCTCGATCAGGGGGTCGGAAGAAGCGTCGGGCATCGAGGGTTGCAGATCGTTCACCCGTGAACATCTAGGGAACGGAGTGTCGCGGCGCAAGGCCGGTTCGTCGCAGGGGTGGAACAATCCCCCGGCGCCGGGAGTCCGCCTGTCACGGAGAGGTTTCTCGCGAAGAACAACAAGAGCAAGAGGAGAACCAGAGATGCGCAGATATCTCCTTTCAGGCGCGGCGGCGCTGTCCGTGCTGAGCATGGCGAGCGTGATCCACGGCCAGAGCACCGTCGGCGATATGCCGGCTGCCCCCGAAGCGCCTCCACCACCGGCAACCCCGTCCGCACCGAGCGCAGGTATGGCAAAGCCGATCACGCCCTCGACGATGACGCCGGAGCAGAAGTCTACTTACGATACCTGGCCGCCCGAGCAGCGCGCCGACTACGATTCGTGGACGCCCGAATATCAGGCCTATTACTGGAGCCTCACCGCACCCCAACAGAAGGGTTATTGGGCGCTCACGCCCGATCAGCGCGGGCAGATCTACAAGATGACGCCGGAACAGCAGGCGATCGCGTGGAATTCGATCTCGCAGCAGATGGCAGGCAAGACGCCGACCACGCCTCCGGCACAGGCAAACCCTCCGGGTGAAGGCATGCCGACCACCGGCGTTCCCGATCCGCAATCGGCGGATCAGACGGTACGTCCGGCCATGCCGGCCGACCAGAACTATCAGGGAGGCCCATACAAGGGCGCCATGACGCCGCCTCCCGCGACGGCCATGAACAAGGACTATCCGGTCTGCAGCAAGACCGTGACCGATAACTGCCGCAATCGCGGCGGGAAATAGTCGGAAACAGGCCGGTCCCGGACTTTGCGGGACCGGCCTGCTTTTATTCTCCGGTGCGGCGCAGGATGTGCAGCCGTGCCTTGCCGACATCGCGCGTGGATTCGACCTCGAAGCCGCGAATCGCCACCGTCTCGGCCTTGGCGGTTTCGACGCTGACCCAGGTATGCTCGGCAATCCAACCCAGACGCGCTAGCTTGTCGACCGCCACCGCTCCGGCGCCCGTGTCATAGGGCGGGTCGAGCAGGACGAGGTCGAGCGGTTCGCGCGCGGCGCCGAGCGACAGCGCGGAAGCTGCGCGGACGTCGCTGCGGGACTGGGCGTGAAGATTGGCGATATTGCTGCGTATGGCGCGGATCGCCGCTGCGTCCTGATCCACGAAAAGGCAGTGGGCAGCCCCCCGTGAAAGTGCTTCCAGCCCCAGTGCGCCCGATCCTGCGAAGAGGTCGGCGACCTTCAGCCCCTCGAACGTGCCGAGGCGGCTTGCGAGCATGGAGAACAGGGTTTCGCGGGTGCGGTCGGCAGTAGGGCGGGTGGTATCGCCTTCCGGTGCCGCCAGCTTGCGGCCGCGCCACTCACCCGCGACGATACGTAATCCGGTCTTGCCGGGAGCCCCTTTCACGACTGGGCGTCCGGTAGGGTGCGGCGGAAGTTCTCGAGATCGCGCGGGGAGACTTCCACGGCCATGCCCTTGGGCAGGTCGAGCAGGCGGAACGGACCGTAGGAGACGCGGATCAGGCGGCTGACCTGAAGCCCGAGGTGTTCGAGCACGCGGCGCACTTCGCGGTTCTTGCCTTCGGTCAAGGTCATCTCGATCCACTGGTTGCGCCCGGTGCGGCGCTCCATGTTGGCGTCGATCTTGCCGTAGACCACGCCCTCGACCTCGATGCCTTCGATCAGGTCTTCGAGCTGGGCCTGGGTGATGTCGCCGAAAGTACGGGCGCGATAGGTGCGCGGCACGCCGGTGGCGGGAAGCTCAAGCTGGCGCTTGAACTCGCCGTCGTTGGTCAGGAGCAGGAGCCCCTCGGTATTGAGGTCGAGACGGCCGATCGGCATGACGCGGCCGCTGCCTTCGGTCAGGGCGTTGCGCAAGGCGGTGTAGATCGTGGGGCGCCCGGCCGGATCACGTTCGGCGGTCAGCAGGCCCGAGGGCTTGTGGAAAATGAAAAGGCGGGTCTCTTCCGCATCGCGGACCGGGTTGCCGTCCACGGTCACGCCCCTGAGGTTGGGGAGCACGGTGGATGGCGTCTCGATCACCTCTTCACCCAGCTTGACCCGGCCTTCGATGATCAGGCGCTCGGCTTCTCGGCGGCTGGCGATGCCTGCGCGGGCCAGCAGCTTGGCGATGCGTTCGCCCTCGCGCACCGGCATGCCGGGGGTCTTGGGCGTGGGCGCTGCGGCCTGTGGGGCAGGACGGGGGGGCTTGCGGCGGGGGCGTTCGCTGTCGAAGCGTGCGGAATCCGATTGGCGCGGTCCACGCGGCGCATAAGCACTACCGCGAGTATTGCCGCGCGATTCCTGTTCGCCGAATCGTGCGCCGGTGCTGCGGCGCGGCGCGCCGTCTCGCGTAGCGCCGGCCGCACGGGCGGGGCGCTCGCCCCGTGTCGGGGCACCGTCGCGCGATGGCCGTTCGTCACGGAACGGCCGATCGCCGCGTGCAGGGCGTTCGGTGCGGGAAGGGCGATCATCGCGCAAGCGGCGCTCGTCGCGGACCGGGCGCTCGTTACGGCCGAAGAGCTTTTCGTCACGGCCGCTGCGGCCGCCGCGTGCCGGGCGTTCGTCCCGCGCCGCACGCGTATCGCGCGCGTCCCGTGCGGGGCCGTCGCGATAGGCACGTCCCCGACCGCCTTCTTCCCGCCCTGAATCACCCCGACCGGCGCCGCGCCGGGCTCCGGTACCTGAACTGGAGCGCGAAGGGCCACGGGAGGAGCCGCCATCGCGGGAAGAGCCGCCACGCTTCGGGCCGCCGGATTTGAAAGGAGGTTTGGACATTCGCCCGCCCATACCTGTTGATCGCCGCTTCATCCAGCCTTCCCTTGCGCCAAGGCGGCGTTAGGGTGCGCCAACTTGGCATATTCGTGTGTCGGAGCCGGAGACTACTGCGTGGACGCCCAAAGTATCGAACAACGTCGCGGCGTCTGGGATGCGATCAAACCCTATTTCGAGAAGGAATCGCTCGCCTCCTTCGCGCTCGGCCTGTCCTCTGGCTTTCCCTATGCGATGATCGGCGCCACGCTGACCACACGCCTGGCGCAGGACGGGATCGACAAAAAGACCGTCACCGCCTTCACGCTGGCGTTCCTTGTCTACAACCTCAAGGTGTTCTGGGCCTGGATCATCGACGGCGTACGCCTGCCGGTGCTGGGCAACATGGGCCAGCGCGTCTCGTGGATGATGGTCTGCGGCCTCTTCGTGATCGCGGCGGTGCTGAACCTTGCCTTCGTCGATCCCGCCGCCGACATTTCCGCGACCGTGATCGCCGCCGTGCTGGTGGGCGTGGCGGGTGCCAGCTTCGATATCGTGATCGACGCCTATCGCATCGAGACGCTCAAGCCTTACCAACTCGGCACCGGATCGGGCATGAGCCAGTACGGCTGGCGCATCGGTTCGGCGGGGGCGGGCGCACTGGCGCTGGTGATCTCTGCCCGCCACGGCTGGAGCGCCGGCTATGCGGCCTGTGCCTTCTTCGCGCTACCCGCGATGCTCACCGCGATGCTGCTGGGCGAACCGGAGCGCCGCAAGGTCGTGGTCGAGAAGCGCGGCGTGGTGGAAGTGTGGAATTCCATCGCCGGGCCTTTCGCCGAGTTCTTCCGCCGCAACGGTGCGGTGCTCGTGCTGACGTTCATTCTCGTTCACAAGATCGGCGACACGCTGGCCAACCTGACGTTCCGCCTGCTGTTCGACGACCTCAAGTTCTCGAACGACGAAATCGCGCTCTATGACGTCGGTCTCGGTTTCTGGGCCTATCTGATCGGCGTGTTCATCGGCGGCGTGGCTTTCGCGAAGATGGGGCTCAAGCGTTCGGTGCTGATCTCGCTGATTCTGATGGGAGCCTCAAACCTCAGCTTCGCGGCGCTGGCGGCGGCCGGGCACAGCAACTGGGGCATGGCGGGCGCGATCGGTTTCGAGAATATCGCTTCGGGCTATGGCGGCGTTGTCGTGATCGCCTATTTCTCGGCGCTCTGCGACTTGCGCTACACCGCCGCGCAGTATGCGCTGATTTCGGCGGCGGCCAGCGTGGTCGGGCGTCTGCTCACCGGCACCACCGCAGGCGCGCTGATCGAGGCGATGGGTTATGTGAACTTCTACCTGCTGACCACCGTCGCAGCCCTGCCGGGCATCGTGCTGTTCTGGTGGATGTGCCGGACCGGGCTCGTGGATCAGGCGATGGGCACGGCGGCCGAGGACACGGCGGAGCTGGAGGCGGATCAGCCTTCCTGATGCGCTGGCATCACTCCGGTATTTCCCCGTTCGCCTCCAGCACGACGCCGGACAGATAGAGCGATCCGGCGATCAGCACTGGCAGTCCGTCGTCGGGCAGGGCCGCCAGAGCCGCTTCCACGGTCGCTGCGGCAAGGGCCGAGGGCCCGAAGCCTGCCCGGCCATGGCACTCGTGACCGGGCACCGGCACTGCGTGGATGCTGGCGATGCTCTCCGCCAGAGGGGCGGTGAGGGCGCGGGGATCCTTGTTCGCGAGCATGCCGATCACGAGGTGAAGCCGCTGCCCCGCGAAATGGCGGGCGATGGCGAGACCGGCATCGGGATTGTGCCCCCCGTCCAGCCAGACCGCGCGCGCGCCTGCGTGGCGGGTCAGGGGACCTGCCGAAAGGCGCTGGAGGCGGGCAGGCCAATGTGCGGTGCGAATGCCTTCGGCCATGGCCTCGGGAGAGACCGCAACGCGGTCCTGATGGCGCAGGATGGCGACCGCCAGTGCGGCGTTCTCGGCCTGATGGGTGCCGGGCAGGCTGGGCAGCGGCAGGGCGAGTTCGCCGTGGCGGTCGGAATATTCGATCACGTCACCGACAGCCGCGTCCCAGTCGCGCCCGCGCATGTGCAGGGGTGCCCCTGCGGTGAGCGCCGCGCGCTCGATTTCCAGCACGGCGCTCTCGGGATAGGAGAGCGTCACGACCGGCGCAGGTCCGCGCACGATGCCCGCCTTCTCGAAAGCGATGCGGGCCAGCGGATCTTCGGGCGCGCCCTGTTCGGGGCGCAGCAGGAAGGCCTCGTGGTCGATGCCGAGGGTGACGATGCCGCAGGCCGCGGGATGGTCGATCACATTGGTCGCGTCGAGCCTGCCGCCGAGGCCCACTTCGATCACGCAGGCGTCTGCCGGTTCGCGCGCAAAGGCCAGGAAGATCGCCGCCGTCGTCACTTCGAAGAAGCTGGGGCCGAGAGCCTCGCCCGCGTCTAGAACTTCGCGCAGCAGGTCGGCCAGCATCGCGTCGGAGATCAGCTTGCCGCCCAGGCGGATACGCTCGTTGTAGCGCACCAGATGCGGCTTGGTGGCGGAATGGACCTTGAGGCCTTGAGCTTCCAGCATGAAGCGCAAGTATGTGCAGGTTGATCCCTTGCCGTTGGTTCCGGCGACATGGAAAGTCGGCGGCAGGCGCCTGTGGGGATCGCCGAGCCGTTCGAGCAGCGCGTGGATCGTCTCCAGGCCGAGGCGGCCCTGCGGGATCGAGAGCGCGGCAAGGCGGTCAAGCTGGGCCTGAACGCGCGGGTCTTCGGAAGTGGCGAAGTCTTTCATGGCACCGTCTGAAAAAGCACATCGCGGCAAGCCTTGGCGGCTGCCGCGATGTACGGATTGCTGCGTCGTCATGCTTTGCGCAATGACGAAATTTGGGACGAATTTGAAGTCTCAGCGTTCGGCGTGAACCGCCTCGGCCAGCGCTGCGGTCAGCGCGCGCAAATGGTCCGGGGCATTGGTGCCGTGCTGCTTGACCAGATCGACCAGCGCGGAGCCGACGACCACGCCGTCCGCGACCTTGGCGATCTCGCTGGCCTGCTCGGGGGTGCGCACGCCGAAGCCGACGGCGACGGGGATCGAACTGGCCGCCTTGAGCTTCGCCACCGCGTCTTCGATCGAGCCTTGCGCCGCCTGCTGCATCCCGGTCACGCCTGCAACCGATACGTAGTAGAGGAAGCCCGACGACCCTTCGAGCACGGCCGGAAGGCGCGCGGCATCGGTGGTGGGGGTGGCAAGGCGGATCAGCGAGACGTCGTTCGCGCGCAGGGCCGGACCGAGTTCGGCATCTTCCTCGGGCGGGATGTCGACGCAGATCACGCCGTCCACTCCGGCTTTGGCGCATTCGTCTGCGAACCAGTCCGCACCGCGCGCGATCATCGGGTTGGCATAGCCCATCAGCACCAGCGGAACCTGCGGATGACGGGCGCGAAACTCGCTCGCCATGCCGAAAATGTCGGCGGTCCTGGTACCCGCGTCGAGGCTGCGGATGTTCGCTTCCTGGATCGCCGGGCCGTCGGCCATGGGATCGGTGAAGGGCATGCCGAGTTCGATCACGTCGGCGCCGCCTTCGACCAGCGCGTCGAGATTGGCGGCCGTGTCGCCGTCACCCCCGGTGATGAAGCAGACGAGCGCCGGGCCTTTTGCGAATGCGGTTTCGAAGCGGGTCATTGGTTTAAAGCTCCACGCCCAGCGCTTCGGCGACGGTGAAGATGTCCTTGTCGCCGCGGCCCGAGACGTTGACGACGAGGAGCTTGTCCTCGTCCATCTCCGCCGTCAGCTGCGGCAGCGCGGCCAGCGCGTGCGCGCTTTCGAGCGCCGGGATGATGCCTTCCAGTTCGCAGCAGAGCTGGAACGCTTCGAGCGCCTGGGTATCGGTGATCGGCACGTAGTTCACGCGGCCGCTCTCGTGCAGCCAGGAGTGCTCTGGCCCGAGGCCCGGATAGTCGAGACCGGCCGAGATCGAGTGCGCCTCGGTGATCTGGCCGTCCTCGTCCTGCAGCAGGTAGGTCTTGTTGCCGTGCAGGATGCCGGGCTTGCCGCCGGTGAGCGAGGCGGCGTGCTTGTCGGTGTCGATGCCGTGGCCCGCAGCCTCGATGCCGGTCATCTGGACTTCGGCATCGTCGAGGAAGGGGTGGAACAGGCCGATCGCGTTCGATCCGCCGCCCACGGCCGCCACCAGCATGTCGGGCAGGCGGCCTTCCTTCTCCAGCATCTGCTCGCGGGTTTCCTTGCCGATGATCGACTGGAAATCGCGCACCAGTTCCGGGTAGGGGTGCGGGCCGGCGGCAGTGCCGATAATGTAGAAGGTGTCGTGGACGTTCGCGACCCAGTGGCGCAGCGCGTCGTTCATCGAATCCTTCAGCGACTGCGATCCGCTTTCGCAGGAGACGACTTCGGCGCCCAGCAGCTTCATGCGGAACACGTTGGGCTTCTGGCGCTCGATGTCCTTGGCGCCCATGAAGATCTTGCAGGGCAGGCCGAAGCGCGCCGCAACGGTCGCCGTGGCGACGCCGTGCTGGCCCGCGCCGGTTTCGGCGATGATCTTGGTCTTGCCCATGCGGATGGCGAGCAGGATCTGGCCGATGCAATTGTTGATCTTGTGCGCGCCGGTGTGGTTCAGCTCTTCGCGCTTGAAGTAGATCTTCGGGCCTTTTCCGGCGGGAGCCTTGGCGCGGAAATAGTCGGTCATGCGCGGTGCGAAGTAGAGCGGGCTCGGGCGGCCCACGAAGTCCTTCATCAGCGCGTCGAATTCCGCCCAGAACGCGGGATCCTGCTGTGCCTTGCGGTATTCCTTCTCGAGATCGAGGATCAGCGGCATCAGCGTTTCGGCGACGTAGCGCCCGCCGAACTGGCCGAAGTGGCCGGTTTCGTCGGGGAGCGTGCGGAAACTGTTCACGGGCGTCGGTGCGGTCATGATCCGGGCGATTGGCAGAGCACAGCGATCAAGTCCAGCGCCTAACATGCCTTGGGATCGGCAAGTCTGTTTTCAATTGCAAACCTTGCAACAGGCATACCTGCATTGGCAAGATAATGTCTGTAAGTGGCAGTTTCATGACGATTTTGGGCAACTAACAAATTTTCCGTTCATCTGAGCGAAAGGTTTGCAGGAGCAGCGGGGCGGTCCCCGGTGAGGGCCGGGGAACGTACTGGAGTAAATAATATGCGTATTGCACTCGTTTCGCTCGCCGCGGTTGCTGCCGTGGCCGCCGCCACCCCCGCTCTCGCCAACGAAGCGCGCGTCGAAGCCCGCACCGGCATCATCTGGGACGGTAGCGACAGCGAAGCAGTTGCAGGCGTCGCAGTCGGTTACGACTACGACCTGGGCAACAAGTTCTTCGTGGGCGTCGAAGGTTCGGCCGACAAGGTCCTGACCGACAACACCCGCGTTTCGTGGGGCGTCGGCGGCCGCGCCGGCTTCAAGGTCACCCCGACCACCAAGCTCTATGCCAACTCGACCTGGCAGTCGAAGTTCAGCAAGTACGGCAACAGCGCCGTTGCTGTCGGCGGCGGCGTCGAGCAGGCTCTGAACGACCGCTTCTACGGCAAGGTCGAGTACAAGCACCTGCTGGTCGGCGACAACACCCCCGACGCAGACGTTGGTCTGATCGGCGTTGGCGTGAAGTTCTGATCCGTTTTCCGGCCTGACGCAGCTACCGAGTTCGTCAGGCCGGAGCCCGGACAAGGAATCCGCTCCCAGCAGGGAGCGTAAGCCAGGGAAGGGCGGTCTATGAGGGGCCGCCCTTTCTTGTTGTATAGCGCCGCAGAAGCGTCAGGCAGCCTCTCCGGCTGCGGTTACCGCCCGCGCGAAAGCGGCGATGCGATCGAGATCCTTGACGCCGGGCGCGCGCTCCACGCCCGACGAGGTGTCGACCAGCGGCGTTCCGGTCAATCGAACCGCTTCGGCGACGTTCTCGGGCGTCAATCCACCGGCAAGCCCCCAGGCGATCGGCCCCTTCCAGTTCGCCACGAGTTTCCAGTCGAAGCTGAGGCCCATGCCGCCGGGCAGGCTGCCCTTGGGCGTCTTGGCATCGAACAGCACCAGATCGACCGCGCCTGCATAAGTGCCAGCTCTGGCGACGTCCTCCGCCGTGGCGACGGACAGGGCCTTCCACACGGCTATGCCGAACCGCGCACGAAGCTGCGCCGCCCGCTCCGGGCTTTCGCTGCCATGGAGTTGCAGCGCATCGAGGCGCGCGCTCATGACGGCCTGCGCGATCGTCTCGTCATCGGCATCGACGAACAGGCCCACCTTGCCGATACGCCCCTGGGCGCGGTCGGAGAGCGATGCGGCCTGAGCCGGAGTGACGTTGCGGGGGCTTTTCGGAAAGAACACGAACCCGGCATGCGCCGCTCGCGCGCGAATCGCGGCTTCGAGCGCCTCGCCCGTGCTGATCCCGCAGATCTTGATCGCCGCTGTTGGCATGTCGTTTTTCCAGCCTAGATTGCGATCCCGAACACAGGCCCGAGGACCGTCGATGAACCGCCAGATGTTGAACCGAATCGGCCGCCTTCTAGTGCCATTTGCCGCTGCGGCAATGCTGGCGGGCTGCGGCGTGAAGGAGTCCTTCAAGGACGCCGAGGTCGAAGTGGGCAAGTTCCATCAGGCGCTGGACGCTGGAGACTTGCGGGCGATCTGGAAGCAGGCCGATCCGGCCCTGCGGCAGGGAGCGCAGCGGGCCGCACTGGAAAAAGTGCTGGATGCCGTGCATCGCAAGCTTGGCAAGGTGAAGCAGACGAAGCAGGTCGGCTGGAACGCGAATGCCACGACCGAGGGCACTTTCGTCACCCTGACCTATCAGACCACTTTCGAGCGGGGTTCGGGCGCCGAGCAGTTCGTCTACCGCAAGGGCGACGGCGGCAAGATCGCCCTTACCGGTTACAATATCGAATCGCAGGACATGATGCTCAACTAGGCCGGATCGCGCTCCATCATCTCAAGCGCGATCCGGTCCGAGGTCTGGACTATCAGGGCGCCAGTTCGAACTGCACCGTGACGTTGACGTTGGTTTCCAGTTCCCCGGCCGCGACGGGCGGGGCGGAAGCGAGCGAATCCATCGCGGCCTTGGCGCGGTACATGACCGGCGCAGGGGCATAGCCGCCGCTTTCGCTGATCGAGACGATGCGCGCAACGCGCATTCCGGCAGCCCCGGCATAGAGGTCCGCGCGGGCGCGCGCTTCCTTGATCGCGGCCACGCGGGCCTCGTTCTGGGCGGCGTCGGGCTGGGACAGCGAGAAATTCGGGCCGTTGACCTGATTCGCACCCGCCTTGACGAGGGCATCGATCACCTTGCCCATGTCGTCCAGCTTGCGCTGGCGGACGCTGACGGTGTTGGCGGCCTCATAGCCGACGATCTCACGCGGGGCATCGACATAGCTGCCGTCGGGCTGGCGCTTGGGCTGGGCATAGACCGGGTTGACGCTGAGGTTGCTGGTCTGGATGTCCTTGTCGGCCACGCCCGCGCGCTTCAGCGAGGCGATGACTTGGTTCATGCGCGTGGAATTGGCGTTCAGCGCCTCGCTGGCACTGGCCCCTTGCGTGGTGACGCCGGCCGAAAAGCCCGCCATGTCGGGGGTGCGGGTCGAGGACCCTTGCGCGCTCACGGTCAGCAGCGTGTGGCCTGCTGCGATGGCGGGAACCAGTCCGGCGTCCTGCGCCAGGGCGGGCACGGCCACGGCCGAGGCGATCGCGGCAGTGGTAACGGCAAGCAGGTTCAGGGATTTCATGAGGTCGCACTCGCCATTCGGCCATCCATTGGCCGGATCAACGATCTGGAGGGTGGGAGGTTGCCCGGCGCTGAACCGTGCATTTTGCGCCGTGAAAGGTTAAGGGGGTGAGGCAACCGTCGTCCCGGACTTGATCCGGGACCGCTGCCAAATCTTTAGGCGCAAGTTCGCGGGCAAAGGCGCGGCTCGGCCAGCGGTCCCGGATCAAGTCCGGGACGACGTTATTCTTAAGCCTACAGCGTCGCTTCGATCGCGCGGGCGGCGGCGAGCGGGTCTTCGGCGCGGCTGATGGGGCGGCCGATTACCAGCACGCTGGCACCGGCATCGCGGGCCGCGCGCGGGGTCATGATGCGCTTCTGGTCGCCGTTGCCGCCAGTATCGGGGCGCAGGCCGGGGACCACGAAGAAGCCGTCCTTCCACTGCTGATGTACGGCACCGACTTCATGGCCGGAGCAGACGATGCCGTCGAGACCGGCGGAATGGGCCAGGTCGGCAAGGCGCAGTGCCTGTTCGTGCGGCTCGGCATTCACGCCGATGGCATTGAGATCGCCGCCGTCGAGGCTGGTGAGCACGGTGACGGCCACGACCTTGGTGTTCTCTCCGGCTGCCGCCTTGGCGTCTTCCATCATGGCGCGGCCACCGGCCGCATGGATGGTGACGATCGCCGGTTCCAGCACGTGGATGGCCTGCATGGCCCCGGCCACGGTGTTGGGGATGTCGTGCAGCTTCAGGTCGAGGAAGATCGGCAGGCCCAGCTTGTGCAGCTCGTGGACGCCGTGATGGCCGTGCGCGCAGAAGAATTCGAGGCCCAGCTTGATCCCGCCGATATGCCCGGAAACCTTTCGGGCCAGCGCCTCGGCGGCGTCGAGCCGGGGCAGGTCGAGGGCGAGATAGACGGGATTGCTGTTCATGGTCTCAAAGTTCCGGCGAAGGTTCGGGATTGGAAAGGGGTGTCGAAAGCGGCGCTTCGGGCGCGGCGGAAGGCACGCTGTTGGCGCGAAGCGAGTTTTCCAGGCTGGCGATACGGCGCTGAAGCCGCCAGCGCACGGCACGAAGGTAGAGCCAGACCGGCGCCATGCCGAGACCGAAGAAGACGAGCGCAACGACGCCTACCGGCCATTCGAAGTGCACGTAGTTGGCATCGTCGAGCGGCCAGAAGTTCACCGGCACTTTCGTCCAGTTCATGGCGATGAAGGCTACCAGGATCGCCGTGATCGCGATCCACACCACGGTGCGGACAATGTTCATGTACCCTCCGGCAGTTCCTGCACAACGGGCCGTGCAGCAAGACCTCGCAATCGCGTTTGATGCTAAGCGCGATTGCGAGGCATGGGAAGTGTCGGAAAGGGGCTTAGTTCCCGAAAACGCGAGCGAAGATCGTGTCGACCTGCTTGAAGTGGTAATCGAGGTTGAACTTCTCCTCGATCACTTCGACCGGCAGCGCGGCAGTGACTTCCTCGTCGGCCTTGAGCAGTTCGAGCAGCGAGAGCTGGCCGTCCGATTCCCAGACCTTCATCGCATTGCGCTGTACCAGACGGTACGACTGGTCGCGGGTCAGGCCGGCCTGCGTCAGCGCCAGCAGCACGCGCTGCGAGTGGACGAGGCCGCCCATGCGGTCGAGGTTCTTCTGCATGCGCTCGGGGTAGACGAGCAGCTTGTCGACCACGCCGGTCAGGCGGGCGAGCGCGAAATCGAGCGTGATCGTCGCGTCCGGGCCGATGAAGCGTTCGACCGAGGAGTGCGAGATATCGCGCTCATGCCACAGCGCCACGTTCTCCATCGCCGGGGTGACGGACGAGCGGACGACGCGGGCAAGGCCGGTCAGGTTCTCGGTCAGCACCGGGTTGCGCTTGTGCGGCATGGCCGACGAG
This sequence comes from Novosphingobium sp. TCA1, assembly GCF_009811895.1. NCBI lineage: Bacteria > Pseudomonadati > Pseudomonadota > Alphaproteobacteria > Sphingomonadales > Sphingomonadaceae > Novosphingobium > Novosphingobium sp. TCA1. The sequence goes on from NZ_BLJH01000021.1 coordinate 94,195, forward strand.
CCCTTCTGGCCTGGCGAGAAATATTCTTCGGCCTCAAGCACTTCGGTGCGCTGCAGGTGGCGTACTTCGATGGCGAGGCGCTCGATCGAGCTGGCGATCACGCCCAGCACCGCGAAGAACATGGCGTGACGGTCGCGCGGGATCACCTGCGTGGAGACCGGCTCCACTTCCAGGCCCATCTTGTCGGCGACGTACTGTTCCACCGCCGGATCGACATTGGCGAAAGTGCCGACAGCGCCCGAGATCGCACAGGTGGCGACTTCTTCGCGGGCGGCGATCAGGCGCTTCCTGCAGCGCGTAAATTCGGCATAGGCTTCGGCCATCTTCAGGCCGAAAGTCACCGGCTCGGCGTGGATGCCGTGGCTGCGGCCGATGGTCGGGGTGTACTTGTGCTCTTCGGCGCGGCGCTTGATCGCGGCGAGCAGGGCATCAAGGTCTTCCAGCAGGATGTCGGCAGCCTTCACCAGCTGGACGTTCAGCGTGGTATCCAACACGTCGGAGCTGGTCATGCCCTGGTGCATGAAACGCGCTTCGGGGCCAACCTGCTGGGCAACCCAGTCGAGGAAGGCAATGACGTCGTGCTTGGTAACGGCTTCGATGGCGTCGATCGCGGCGACGTCGATTTTCGGGTTCTTGGCCCACCAGTCCCAGAGCGCCTGTCCGGCGCTGGCGGGGACGGTGCCCATTTCGCCCATCTTCACGGCGGCGTGCGCCTCGATTTCGAACCAGATGCGGTAGCGCGCTTCGGGTTCCCAGATCGCGGTCATTGCGGGGCGGGCGTAACGGGGGACCATGTTCGACTCCTTGGTAACCTGACTCGACCGGCTTGATCTGGCCTGTTGGCCCGAGCCGCTACGGCGGGCTTGCGACAAAGGCAAGGGTGCGCAAGGCAGGCAGGCGGAAAGATTCCGCGTGCGGGGGCGTTTGTTCCCGGCGGTTTCGCCCGGTTCCGGCGCCGTGGAGGCTATCGGCGCCGCGCCGGCGTACGATTGCAAAAACCGGAAATCTCGGCATGCCCTGCTGTGAGGTTTCTGGCGAGAGATGTTGAAGATGAAGGCTTTTTCGAAAAGGGAGGAGCCTTTCCGCAGCCGAAGCGCTATGCCTTATCACGCTATCATGCGGCACCTTGTCGATGACGAAAGGACCAGCGATGCGACGCGCGCTCACCATAGTTCTGGCTATTCCGTTGCTGCTCGGCCCTTTAACCGAGCGGGCCTCGGCTCAGGAAACCGGCGTGCCGCACATCAGCGTGCAGGATATCAAGCTGGAGGACTTCGGCTCCAATCTCGAACGCTTTCCCTATCCCTGGAAAGTGGAGAGCATGGACCTGAAGCTCGGGGCCGAAGAAGCGGCCATGGCCTACATGGACGTGCTGCCGGACAAGCCCAACGGGCACGCCGTGGTGCTGCTGCACGGCAAGAATTTCTGCGGCGCCACCTGGGAGGATACCGCCCGCACCCTGCTATCGGCGGGCTATCGCGTGCTGATCCCCGACCAGCTCGGTTTCTGCAAGTCGTCCAAGCCCGCCTCCGCGCAGTACAGTTTCGCGATGATGGCCGATGCCACGCACCGGCTGATGGAGAAGGTCGGCCTGGAGAAGGCGATCGTGCTCGGCCATTCCACCGGCGGCATGCTCGGCCTGCGTTTCGCGCTTATGTTCCCGCAATCGGTTGAAAGGCTGGTGCTGGTCAATCCGCTGGGGCTGGTCGATCGCATGGCTGAGGGTGTGCCTTATATCCCGTTGGAGAAGCTGCTGGCCGCCGAGCGGGTGAAGGGATACGCCGAGATGCGGCAGTATCAGCTCGACACTTACTATCACGGAGACTGGAACCCGCGCTACGATCGCTGGGTGAAGATGCTGGCCGGGCAATATGCGGCGGCGGACCAGGATGCGGCCGAACTGGCGCAGGCCAAGACTTCCGAGATGATCCTGACGCAGCCGGTTTCCTACGAATTCGGCAATCTCAAGGTGCCGGTCACGCTGATGATCGGCATGCGCGACACGACCGTCTTCGGCAAGGGACAGGCTCCTGCCGAACTGCGCGCCAAGCTCAAGCCGATCCCCCAAGTCGCGGTCCAGGCAGCGGCGGCTATGCCCTCGGCGCGGATCATCGAATTTCCCGACTACGGCCATTCGCCGCAGGTCGAGGGCCGGAAGTGTTTGGCGCGAAGCTGCTGGAAACCCTGTCGTCGCCCGCGCCCTGACGACCCCCAAACGCTTCAGCGCCCGAGCGCCAGGGTTCCCGGAATTGGACGGCAGGCGTCCTTGCGCGTTTCCGATGCTTTCCAGCGCAGTTCGTAAGTGACGAGGAAACCGTCGTGATCGGATAACTGCGGGCTGCCGGGGCTGCCGTCGAACAGCGCTTCGACGCGGATCGGGCGGATCTGTACGCGGTCTCCGGGCCAGTAGAACTGGAGATCCTGCGTATCCATCCAGGGCTCGTCGCCGTCCCAGGACATGCGCACGTCGCAGCCGGACGCCGGGGTGGCGCAGATGCGGTGAACCAGATCGAGCGATTGATAGCGCGAGAAGTTGCCCCAGCGCTCTTCCGAATGGCGCATGTTGAAATCGCCCCCGAACACGACCGGCGTGGCGTCGTCATGGGTGCGGTCGATGAACTCGGACGCCTCCAGCGCCTGTCGTTCATGCGCGGCAAGGTTGCGCGCGGCCGGGGCGCCCGAGGCGCCGCGCGAGTTCATATGGGTGTCGTAGATGTCGATCAGCGAGGGCACGCCCGGAACGTCGAGCCGGGCGAGCGCGATGCCCTTGTTGGACAGGCAGTCGAAACCCGCGCAGGACTTGCGGCCATAGGCGCGGCGGGCGGTGTCGACGATGGCATAGCGCGAGGCGATGGCCAGGCCGCTGCCGTAGACATGGACGCCGATCTCGCCGCGTTTCAGGCTGGAGTTTCCGGGCAGCTTGTCTTTGGTCGATCCGCGTGCGCGGGTGGTTCGCCTGGGGCCGGAATCGATGGCGGGATAGCCGCTGGAGAGGACCGCGCGCTTGGCGGCATCGCTGAACATCTCCTGGAACAGCACGACATCGGGCGCCGTACCTGCCGCGCGCATGGCGGCAAGGTGCTTGCCGATCTGCTCCAGCGAGGGCGCGCGGCCGCTGCGGGCGGGCCAGGAAAGGCCCTCTATGTTGAAGGTCAGCACCGAAAGCGTCGTTGCCGCCATTCCTCCGTCGGGAGATAGGGTGACTTTCGGGGGCAGCGTGGCGCTGCATGCCACTTCCGCGGAGGGCGGCGCCATGGTGTTGCACCCGCTTGCAAGCAGGACAGCACCCAAAGCGGACATGCGCAGGCGTAACGCGCCTCTGACTGTCATCTACCCTCGCTTCCCTGCCTCAGGATCACTTGCCATGGTGGCCATGGACCTTGCGAAGGATAGGCCTCGCGCGCTGGTAAGTCGATGATCCCGAAGGATGGTTCAATTCAGGGGCTGTTGAAGTGCAGGGGCCAGTCGAAATCGATGCGGATCTCGCCGGAGATCGAACCGTCCGGGTGGAAACTGCGCTCCGCGATCAGGCCGGTGCCGTCGCGGCGAACGGCGATGACCGTACTGCAACGGGTGCCGTAGAGCGGATCGCGGATGAATACCGGGGCAAAGCGGGCTTCCGGGCCACTTTCGCCAGCAGGCAGGGCAGGCGCGGCTCCAGGCGTTTCCGATCTCAAGGCGTCGAGCAGGGAGGCCGGTTCGCCGTCGGACTCGTACAGCCAAGCTGAAACGGCGGCCTCGACCTGCCGGGTCTTGGGCCAGGGCAGATCGAAGCCGCCATTGGAAAGGCCGTGGATCCCGGCGGCAAGCGGACGCGATTCACACTGCGGGTGATTGGTAAGGAACCGGGCGTTACCGGCGGACACTTCGATGAGGTTGAACGGGTTCATCGTGTCGATCGGCTCGGGCTCTCGGCCAAGCAGCAGATCGGTGACGAGTTTCCCGCGCGAGGGGCGGCCGGGAACCGAACCCTCGGGCGTGCGGTAATTGGTGACGAGCACCATGCGCGCGGCCTGGGTGACGCCCAGCCAGGTGCCGCCGCCCAGCAGGTCGCGCCCGGCGATCACGCCGCTGCCGTCCTGCCAGAAGGCCAGCGGCGCGGTGGGGCGGGCGTGGAACTCGTCGCGATTGCCCGCGACCACGAGCGGCCAGTGGGCGTGAGCCTGCCAGGCGACGGCGGCGACGCACATCGTCAGATCAGCCCTTTCGCGCGAAGGCTGACATGGCCTTCGCGCCCGATGATGACGTGATCGTGGACCGAGATGCCCAGCAGCCTTCCCGCTTCGGCGATGCGGTTGGTGATCTCGATGTCGGCGCGGCTGGGCTGCGGCGAACCGGAGGGATGGTTGTGGACGAGGATCAGGGCGGTGGCCCCGATGTCGAGCGCGCGGCGAATCACCTCGCGCGGGTGGATCGCGGCCTCGTCGATCGATCCGTCGCCCACCAGATCGTCCAGGATCAGCATGTTCTTGGAATTCGCATAAAAAGAGGTTATGCAAACTCTCCGACTTGGACCTTCAAGTCGCAGTTTTCTGCGCTTTTCACCCACGCAATTTGCGCGTGAGCTGTGTCCAATCCGTTTGGTAGGCCATCCATTGCGGACGGTCAGGTTTGTCTGGGGTAGGGCGTATCTGGGTGGGCCTGCGGCCACAGACCTGACAGCGCAAGTGGAGATGCGCGATGCTAGTTGTCGTGTTCCAACCACGGCATAGGTAATATCGGCAGACCTTCGCTGCGTCGAGAACGCCTTTATGGTCGCAGTTAGAGCAGATAACCAGCAGGTTGGCGTCACGTCGCGCGAACTCCGTTAGGTCTTTGAGGCTGATGTTGGCGCCCATCCATCAGAACATGCTTAGCTGGTCAGGATCAGGGACGTCCGGATAGCCGGTCAATCGTTCCACGATGGTGTTAGCAAGCTCTGTGGCTGCTTTGGCGCGCATACGCTCATCCGGCATCGTGAGGCCCACACGCGCCCACGCTGGGGCGTTCAACAGAGCCTCTGAAAGCAATGCCGGATCGGCTGGGAGGTGGAGGGAATCGGTCATGAGCCAATTGTAGAACGAATGGTGAACAAATGGCAACGGGGATTGCCCCCCCCCCAATCACGTCAAAGCGTCGCGCCTAATCGCTCCATTACCTCACCTGCCGTTTCCGGCTGCGTGCCCCAATCGAACAGTCCGTCATGCGTCACGACAGGCGCAACGATCTGGACCGCCGCCGCAGGACCACCAGCTTCAAATCTCCTTGGGTCCATGGACTGATATAGCTTCTCTGTTTCTTTGATCTTGTGGCGCGGCGAGATGATCGCTCCCGCCAGAGCGGCGACGCTACAATCCTTGTCTACGTGGACGAGGTGAGTTGCGGCCATGTTCCCCTCCGCTGCACGATACTGCCCGAGTTCTTCGCTCAGGACGCTCGTAAGCCTCGCATACTGATCCTTGTTGATGCTCTCGGTCAGGGGGAAGATGATGGTGATTGTCTTCTCACCCTTACGGCTCAGGCTGTCCATGAGAAGATGCGCGTAGCCGAGTTCGGTGGCTCTGATGTGAAGGTCACTGGCTACCTGAGCCAAGTCCTTACCCCTGTATTCTAGGACTGCGGCGGTGGCCGCTATCCAGTTCTCTTTGGTGTTGTTCGATCCTTTGCCCTTCCATTCACTGAACGACCAAGCGGCAGGTTCGTTAGTGAAAGTAGACATATGCTTGAGTAGGCCGAGCAGGTGCGCTTCGATGTCCCAATGCCTGTTCTCTTCGTCCGGCATGAAGACGCCTTTATAGGTGTCCTCGTTGGAGTAGGATCGTGGGTTCACGTTGAAGCGCGTGAGCGTGATTGTCATTAGAATTTCTCCCTTTTGAACGGACAAGAGTTTTCCGTCTTGTCACTCTGTAATTATCGGCTTTGGGAGATTAGGGGCTCAAACGGGCTCAAACGGCCTGACATGACAATTTGATAGATAGGAGATGACAAACTCATCTCGTGCCGGTCTTGGCCTTGTTAAGACATTCGAAGGCTGCGAACTCAACGCCTACCTTTGCCCTGCTGGCGTTTGGACGATTGGCTGGGGCCGCACCACCAATGTAAAGCGCGGAGACACCTGCACCCAGGCCCAGGCTGATGCTTGGCTAGTCGCGGAATACGACGCGTTTGAGGCGAAGGTGCGTTCGCTTGTTAAGGTGCCTCTTACCACCAATCAGCTGGGGGCTCTCGTGTCGTTCGCTTACAACGTGGGCGTGGGTGCGCTGGGCTCCTCCACGCTCCTGCGATTGCTCAACGCAGGGGATTACGCTGGTGCCGCTGCACAGTTTGGTCGCTGGAACAAAGCTGCTGGCAGGGTGCTCGCAGGGCTTACAAAGAGGCGTGCCGCTGAAGCTGCGCTGTTCGTGAGGTCCTGATGGCCGGGTTCCGAAATTCCTTCGAAGCGCGCTGCGCTAGGGGCTACTCACTTCATCGCGAAGCAGGGTCCAAAGCGGTAGCCTCTGGCAGTCCTTACCATGTTTGGAACGGCACGATCTGAACTCAAGATCGTGCCATCCTATTCGGTCGCTCACTCAAGAACGCTATCGATCAGCGCATAAGCCTGCTCAGGTGGAACAGCGTGTTCATTCTTTTCATGGCTGGGGAAGATGCCTCGGGCCGCATTCTCCGCGATCATCAAGCCTCGTTCCAAAGCGCGATGCGTCAGCGTGCGTAGGTTTTCTCGATCTTCTGCGCTCTCGTTTTCGCCAACACGAGCACTGTAGGTTGAACTGATCTCGGCAATCGCGCCCACTTCATGTAGCTTCGCCTCAGGAATTTGCGACCTGACCACAAGGCATTTCATATATCCAAATAGGCTGTTGAGGTCTTTCTTTCCCTCTTTTACTGGGTATTTTGCAGCTGGTCTCGGCTTTTCTTTCACATCATCTTCATATGCTGAGAGTAGAAAGCCGACGTGGTCTAGTATCTGGCTTTTCGTCAACCCAAGCGGTATCGACATAATCGCGGTAGTAGGCTTTCCCTGCTGGCTCCATCTACCCTCAATAAACTCGCTTACCCTGTTAGCCACTACGTTCAGGGGATCGGCGTATTCCTCCGACAGAACGCCGATGGGAAATACAGTGAGCCTGACACCTTCGTTGCCAAGGAATTCGAGGCCGCGCTCCTTCCACCACGTTTCAAATTCGATTCCCCGCACGTCACCAAGATCATCAAACACGGCGAGGACTGCCTCAAAATCGGATGGTAATCGATCTTGTTCGCTCAATTCCCCGGCGCGGTGACGCCGGGCGAGTTCGTAGCTGGGACTTACTTTCAGAAACTCGAACCACATGATCTGGAAGGCAAGGTCGTTCGCTTCCGTCCAGCGATCCTCGGTCTGATACAGTCGGCTCTTTTTCGCAGTTTTTTCGGTCATCGGGTTAACTCGTTGCGTCCGGAACGATCTTGTCAATCACGCCTCAGGCGAACCTCCGACTACCAATTCTTCATCAGGAAGCAACGACGCTTCGCTGAAAAAGGAAAGGTAGAAATACATGACTGACAATATCGTAGCAGCTTCTGAACCTGCGACCACCGAGGGCACGGACGCTACCGAGAATACCGTTGTCGAACTCACCACAACCGCTCTTGATGAGCAGGCGAAGATCGCAAGTGCCGCCGTCAAGATGTTCGACTTGGAAGGCAAGGCAGCCGATCTCCGCGCCCGCGTAACTTATCGGGTCTGGCTGTATCTTCACACTCACGGCGCGAACAACGTAGATGCTCATGGGAAGGCAAATGGCTACTCATCGACTTCGACCAAGTATCCGCGCCACGTCGCCGTCCAGTTTGTGCTTGGCTTGAACATCTTCGATAACACGACTGATGCGGTCCAGAAGGAACGCACCAACAAGGTCCGTCCGTTCCTGCTCTGTGAAGCCTACATGGACCGCGTTGACGATCAGCACGACTTCGTGGCGATGGGCGAAGACAAGTTCATCGAGTTCTACAAATCGGTAGGTCAGCAGTCGGGGATGGAGAAGCTGTTGAAGCAGCTTCAACGTCCAGACGAGGTTGAAGCCGAGGGTGATCCGCAGGCCGACAGAGTGATCGATGAGGCGCTGGAAAGTGCGGCGGTGCAGACGATCAAGAGCAATGCCCTTTCCGGTGTAGCGATGGGCAAGCCCATGATGTGCATCGTTCGTCACGATGGCGACAACATCGTGTTCCTGCCGCTGCCCAATGCTGCGCCATCTGTGATTGCTGACATGGCCGCGTATCGTTCAGATGGCATGGAGGCTGTCTCTGATACTGCGCTGTTCTGGCATCAGGTTGCCACGGTTGCCCCGGCAATCATTCCTGACATCGAGACGAGCAACGAACCCGTTGAGCCGCTTGCGGACGACGACCAGCCCAACGCCTCTACCCCGATGCTTCCGGCCTATGCAGTATATCTGCTTGATGGACGCACCTTCTCGGTCGCCAATGCGCGCATGGACGACACCCGTGTCCTGACCATCGAGCCGCATAAGGAAGTCGATACCTTGGCGAGCGCAGGCGTTCCGCGCTTTATGGACAAGCGGACGCGGAACACCATGTTCGAGCGGCTTGCGAAGCCCACCGTCTGCGCGGGTTACGGCGAGGAAGGTCGCATCACGTCCAAAAGCAACGACGGTCGCCTGCGTGTTCAACTGCACCACAAGACCCGCGCTCTGAATGGACAGCTTGCTTTTCCGAAGCTGACGGAGTTCGGCACGAACTGGACCCATCGCGTCAGCGCCGATTTCAAAGCATCGGCGGTTGCTTCGCTCGACCGGGTAGCAGTCGGCAAGCTGGACAAAGAGTTCATGACTGTGCTCGCCAAGAAGCGCCGTCAGGACAAGGAAGTCACTGTGACGATCCGCAATGGCAAAATCGGCTTCAAGCACGACAAAGGCCAGACGGTCATCTTCGACTGCGAGACGACCGGCGACGTGGAGGCGCGTGTCATGGCAAGTGATCTCCTGACCTGCTTGCCCTCTCTGGCGCCCGTGGATGCTGATGGCGGCTTGTCGGTCGAGGTCGATGAGAACGGCATGTTGGTGCTGTCGGTGTGCAGCAAGGTCGCGACGTTCCGTGCCCACATCCAGACGCTCGAAAGCGGACGCGACACCCGCAACCGCAAGCTGCTCAAGCGAGTGAAGGCCGAACCGAAGGCCGACAACACTCAAGCGGATGCCGTCACCGAAAGCCTGGCCGCCTGATCCTCACGCCCCGCGATAGGCGCAGCCGTCGCGGGGCCACCCCGGAGAAATCACATGACCATCGACTATCGGGCGCGCCAGCAAGGCCGCGCCGTTTATCTCATCGCGGGCCAGACGCGCTCGCACACCATGCCCCTCAAGCCTGCCGCAAACGTTCGTGGTGGCATCCTCCCAACCGGCATATCGTCGCCGGCTGATCTGGATTTCCTAGATCCCGCAAACCCGTTCTTCGTCACCGATCGCGCGCTGTTCTCCTACGGCCAGTTCATCGGATCTTCGACGCCGGAAGGGATTTTCCGCCGTCGCCCCGGCGTGACGATCCTTGGCGACAGCGGCGGCTACCAGCTTATCGGCAATGCCTCGCTCTGGCAGAGCAACGCTACTCGGGCGAATGCTCTGGCGTGGCTTGAAGCGAATACCGATGAGGCCATGACGCTCGACATTCCGACGCGGGCCATCGGCAACAATCCCTTGTTCCCTGACTTCAACGCCTGTCTCGGCACCACCTTGGCGAACAATCGTAAGCGCGCATTTCGTAGCACGCCGTTTCCGGATGCGGTGCGGCCATCATAGTTGACG
>NZ_BLJH01000022.1:0-94931 GCF_009811895.1 Novosphingobium sp. TCA1
TCGCGGGAAGGTGTGGCATAGGGCTGAGAAGGCGGCAACTTTTATGGGTTCACGGCCTAATTGAACGGCTTGGATGGGCGCATTTCAGCCTAAGGACTGATGGCAATTTTTAGGCCAGGAGCGTCAGCTTCCTTGCGCGACCCTGCTGCTCGCGTCCTATAACGGTTTCCGACAGAAACGCCGGATCGATCACCTCGAGAGCGACCTCGGCCAGGCCCAGCTCGATGCCGCCACTTTCGAAACGATGATCGCGTCCCTGTCGAGCTCATTCGCTTCCGGCACTTCGGTGGTCTCTTTGCTCGCCAAGCGGTCGTCGCTGGTGCTCGACGAGAACGGCTTCGTCGACGGGATCGAATTGCCCGGCCCGGACGGCCTCACCCGCATCCCATTCCGCACCAAGGGAGAATGACGATGGCAGACGGAAGCCGCCAAGCCACCAGAAGCGCGCGCCACGACCGCGCCGCAGGCCCTCGCCCTCAACTGCGCCATTGCCCGCGAGGACTACACGGCGGCCGAACTGGCGAAGATGTCCGAATATCAGGAGCATTGCCGATGATCCGCCTCGCCGCCCTCCTGCTCGCCCTGCTCGTGGCCGGGTGCAAGACGTGTCCCGCTCTCGACTTTCCGCGCGCGGCCGACGTCACGGCCATCACCGCGCCGCGCCCGAAGATCCCGCCAGCCGCGCTTGACCCGGAGAACCCAACTGCCGCGGCGAACTATCAGTCGGCGGATCGCCGCATGGAGCAAGGCGGTCAGCGATTCTGGAGGCCGCATCTGCCTTTACCTAGCGCAATTGGGGATGCCGGGCATCGTGTGCCCAAAAGCGGCAGATTAGTCGCAGGCCGCCCTCCAAGCAGGATGTCTAGAGCTGCGAAGCCTCTTGACCTCGAAAACAAAGGTGCAAATATTTCGTAAGGCGGAATCACCGCCAACGTGAGGAGAGCTGGAAGAAAGGAGGCACCACAATGTCCCTCTCCAATTTTCGTCATCCATTGGAATTCGTGAAGCACCCCCAACTCGAACCGGAGGTTAAGCGCGCAATTCTAGCTTCATGGGCCTCAGATGCCCAATCAGTCGAAAACCGTCCTGATCTAAGGCGACCGCCCGGCACATCGGGATCAATCAGGCTCGACGACATAATGTCTGCTATGCGCAGCCTTGATGCTCGCGAGGCATAACCATGTCGGAGAGGCTATTTACGTTGCTGCGCGAAGAGCGAAAACGTCTCGAAACCGCCATAGCGAAAGCGGAGGAGAGCGGAAGCGCAGACCCGTCAGAGGTTAAGCGCCTAAAAATGCTGCATCGAATTGTAAACGAGCAAATCTGCAGTTGGATGCGGGACCTCTACGGCAAAGATCCAGAGGAACTCATGCTAGCGGCCTAGCGTCGAGATCCTATCAGCGCGCAAGGCAAAGATAGTGAAATCCTGAGAGGGCCCGGGGTTTCGACACACCCCGGGCTCATTTCTAGATATGTGCGAGCGAATGACACTGTAATTCACGGTGCGGCGACCTTTGAGAAGTAGCTGCAGCAAAGGATATGGATGGGAGGATACCCTGCAAAAATTTCAGGGACAAACGCCGTGATCCATAGACTCTACCAAAGGCGCGGAACTCTTCCGCCTAGCCTGTCGTTGCAGGCAGTGGATCCCTTGGGGTCAAGTTCCGCGGCATGGCTCTCCCCCAAACGCCGTGTCCGAGCGGTGAGAAGAGGCCGCTTCGGCTGGCCGCTGACGGCGGCCTCTTCGATCCTGTTACGCTCAGATAGAGGTGTTCGAATGTATCTCGTGCGCTTATTTGACGGTCGGAATTTGATCGGAACGATAAATTGGTCCCGTCACCCACTGGAGGGCGTGATAACCCAAGCGCACAATGCTTTGGTTCGTGGTCCTGCCACCAGAATCGAGATCGAACGGCGCGACGGGAAAGTCGTTTATCGAGTACCGGCTGTTGTTGTGGAGCTAGTGAATTAGAGATTGCCGGTCGAACGACAAGGCATCTGAGCGGCCTCGTTTTCGAAACTGAGAACTCGGGCGCAACGATTTCGGAACCATTTTTTCAAATCCGCGCTTAGCTTGCAGGTGTCGGCGGTTTCTGACAAATCGAAGCCTCGATGAATGCGGATGATTCGTCATCGGCAGATTCTAAATGAAAATGGCCCCGTAGCGACCGAGCGCTACGGGGCCATTTACCTTGCGCGCAAAAGGATGACCCACGATGCGCCAGATCGCTCAACGATTGAGATATTGATCCGCTAACCTAGTGCCGTATGCTGACTCAGGAACCGGTGCCCCCCGGTTTGAGGTCGCTTCTGGACAGGAGGCGACCTCTTCTATGTCACAGCCTTATGAACCGCGTGGCGCCAACACCCCCGCAGTCCGCGTCCCAAGGCGCGAACCCATGGAAAATCCTCAAACACTTGCGGAAGGATTCTGGATCTCAGTCCCGCGCCAAGCCTCGATGAGCCTTGTTGCTCTTGGCGAGATCGTTCACCAGCCAGCCCTGCCCGACTGCGGCAAATAGCGGTCTGCTTTGAGGTTGACGCCGCAGCGCGGGGTGGCGCGGCGGCGTCTGAGAGGTAGCTACGGACCGGGCTCGACACCGGCTACCAAGCGGCCTTCATTCCACTTGGCCCGACCGCTTTCGCGATCCTCAAGCATGGGCACGTCCATCCGTGCAGCCGCAGCCAAGTGGAAGCTATCAAGATCGAGGCACGGAACAATCGCCCTTGCCACATGTTAACCCATCACCTCGGCGGATCACCCCCTGTCTCCACCGAGTTAGAGGCCGTCCCTTTTGCGGGGGACGGCCTCTCGCTTCATAGGGCCACGACGCCCACCAGGATCACACAGCAGCCAAGCGCAGCCAATATTCGGCGGGTGGCAGGCCCAAGGCTTCCGTCCGCGAGTATGGCTGTAGCTGCCAACGAAACTCCGAACACAACAGCGGCAAGCATCAGGTAGAGGTGCTCGACATGCATCAGGGAAACTCCTGACCGATTCTCATGCGTCACCGAATTACAATATCCAAAAAGGCGCCGGATTAAAAATCGATAAGGCATTGGAACCTTTTGAGACTTGGTACATTTTGTCGCCGGTCCTCAGGAAGTAACTCCGTTACCTGCCAAGGCCACCCTTTTGCGCGAAAGTGCAAGGCGACCCAAACTTGAAAGCCCGGGGCAGTCAGATGCCTCGGGCCTTTTCAGTTATCGACTTAGCTGGTGAAGCCCCGGAAAGGGATCGTCATGCCGTCTCCCCAAGGGGACCGGATACGAAAGCCTTCCCAGCAGACCATCTCGTGTTCGCCGTCGTGCCCCTTGGGCCGAAGGCAAAGCGAAAGCCTGTCCTCGCTCGGCGCACCGCAATGCCCGGAGTTCAGGAGGAAGCCCGCTGTCAGGCGCCATGCAAAACTGGGCCGGTAGCGACAAATAGAACTGGCCCCCCCCTGAATGAGGAGGGACTGATGAGTAGCCTGGATAATGCGACAATCTCCGCAGTGTCTGCGCGGAGAGATATGATGCTCGAGCCTGATGAGGTGACGGCGATGCTGAGGCTAAACAAGCTCGGTTGCGCGAAACAGAAAAGGCACTCGCGAAACTGGCCGCAGCGCTGCAGATGGCGCAAGCGCAACAAGCGCAGGTCCGAGACAGGCTGGACACCAGCCGCACGAACCTCCGCAGCCTCGAACAAAAGCTGGCCGACTGGCGCACCCGTCTCGGCGGACGTCTCGTCGATGACGCCTTTTTTGCACAAGGCCATGAAGTCTCAAACCTGTCCGCCCCGTGGGTGCCGGACAGCATTCATCGCAAGCGCGAAGCGCTGTTCATCGCGGCGATTGCCGTCCACAAGGTCTTCATCGACTGCGCGGCCCAGAAGCTGCTGCAAAACCTGAACGTGCTGATGGACATCTTTTCCAAAGGCGCCCCCAAGGACCCGGCCAAACTGGCCTTGCTCCCCGAGCTCTGGTCAACGCTTTTCCTGGTCGTGCCGGTTCTGTCGACCACGTTTGCATCGGTCGAGCGCATGATCGGCGAACTGCCTCCCGAGGCGATCGGCTGGCTCTTGATCGACGAGGCAGGCCAAGCGCTGCCGCAAGCAGCAGTGGGCGCGATCATGCGGGCGCGCCGTTCGATCATCGTAGGCGACCCGCTGCAGATTCCTCCTGTGGTCACCCTGCCTCAGCGACTTTCGGTCGAGATCTGCAACTACTTCAATGTCTATGTGGACAAATGGGCTGCGCCCGAAGCATCCGCCCAGACCTTGGCGGATGCGGCATCGGCATATCAGGCCAGTTTCCCCTCCCCCCAGGGCGACAGACGCGTGGGTATTCCCCTCCTCGTTCACCGCCGCTGTGACCAGCCCATGTTCGGCATCTCCAATGCCATTGCCTATGACGACAAAATGGTCCTTGCGACGGCTGCTGGAGAAAGCCCAATCGGTAGAGTCCTGGGTGTTTCCTCGTGGCTGAGTGTCGATGGCGATGCCGAAACGAAATGGTGCCCCAAGAAGGGAGAGCTGGCCAAGTCGCTGCTGCGACGCCTTGCAGATGCAGGCATAACGCAGCCCGACATTTTCCTCATCAGCCCGTTCCGAATTGTCGCCCAGGAAATGCGCCGTATCCTGAAGCAGGATAAGGGACTTATGAACGCGCTTGAAGTCGATGCCCACAGCTGGGCGAACGACAGGGTCGGCACGATCCATACCGTTCAGGGACGCGAAGCCGAAGCCGTCGTTCTGGTGCTGGGTGCCCCTCGGGCTGACCAGGGCGGCGCTCGAAATTGGGCCAGCGGGACGCCGAATGTTTTCAATGTGGCGGTTTCGCGCGCAAAACGTCGGCTCTACGTTATCGGCTCTCATGGAGCCTGGTCGGGTGTCGCCCATGCCCGCGCTCTGGCTGGCGACCTTCCAGTCACGCGCGATGGCATCTCCATATCAGACAGCTCGGATGCCGCGACGTCATTCGCGCCTCCATACGGCTGACCGAGGATGAAGTTATGGCGTGGTCTGGCCGATAGGGGAATGTCTGGATTAGATTCAGTCTGCAGGGATAGCTGACGTTCAATCGGAATCGGCTGCCGCCCGACATTTTCCGGTAATCGCTTCTAAGGTGAACGGCCGCCGACGCTGGGAGCTGCCGTTCACCGAAATCCAGAGATCTTCCCCGCTCACCAAAGCTGGAAGCCGCGGTTCTGCGCATTCCTGATGAAAGGTCCGGCTAAGAAGCGATCATCGTTCGGCGAGCTTTGTGTTATCGCCATCTCACTTCGCAGCGGATTTCATTCTGTCGACGGCAGCCGGTAGTGCGGTCAACTGGTACTCACCGACGAACCCTTGCACCGGCAGCGGGGCCATCCCGACATCAAGGCCGAGGATTTCTGCGATCCCGTATATGGTGCGCAGGCTGCCATGCCTTTCGAAGAGTGCCCACATGGGGGCATAGAGCGCCTGCAGCCTTTCGGTTTCGGAAGTGTCGCCAGCCATTGCAGCTCGGGTTAGGCGAACCGCCGGCTCCGGCAGCACCCCTGCGACGACGCTATGCCAGGCATCGGCGCCTGCTAAGAATGCCGGCGCAGCGCACCAGTCGCCGCTATAGCCAATTCTGAAATCCTCCGGCACGCGAGCGCGAAGCTCCTCGATTTCGGCCGTATAGTTCTGGTCATCGAGCGGCGGCATCTTTGCCGCAACGATGCCCGGTACTTGTGCGAGTTCGACGATCAGGTCGTGCGAGAATTTGAAATTCGTCGTGCCCGGGTTGTTGTAAATGCATAGTGGCAAATCCGTCGCCGCAGCGACTGCCTTGAAATGGTGCTCGACTTCTTTGGCGGACAGCTGTGTGTAGGACATCGGCGCAAGCAGCAGCCCGCTGGCCCCGGCGCTCTGAGCTGCAACGGCAAGTTCGCAGGACCAGCTGGTTCGGAGCGCTCCGACACCTGCGACCACAGGGACGCGGTCTGCCGCCGCTTCCACGGCAGCCGCGACAGCGCGATTGCGCTGTTCCCGGTCAAGGTAGGCATAGGTGCCCGTGCTACCGAGAACGCTTACTGAATTGACGCCTGCATCAGCAAGGCGATCGACAAGAATGCCCAGTGCATCCGTATCGACAATGCCGTCTTCGTTTGCCGGAGTGGGCGGGAATGCGGAAAGGCCCTTGAAAACTGTCATATGTGATAATCCAATGTACTATCGGCCGAAGAGGAGGCGCGTACCGGCGCCAGCGAAAACAATACTGAGCGTCCCATCTATCCAGCGTCGCGCTCTGGCATAGCCTTTTACCATCGGTGCAGTTGAAAACAGCACGGCATAGCCAAAGAAGATAAGTCCCCCCAGAAGGACGCAGCAGCCAAAGGCCAGGGCCAAACGCTCGGTCGAAGCATGTGCTCCAACGCCTAGAGACATAAGGGCGACCCACGAGAGGATCGCCTTCGGATTTCCGACGTGCATGAGCACTCCGCGCCTATACATGGCGCCAAGATTTTCCTCTCCAGCGGATATCACCAAGGGTGCCGCATCCGTTTGCATAGCTGACCGGGCGGACTTGAAGGCAAGCCAAAGCAAGTAAAGACCGCCAGCGAACTTCAGGATCGCGAGTGCCTGTGCATAGCGAATGACCAGCGCCGCAAGCCCAGTCACGGCGATCAGGCCCCATGCGAACGACATCGTCACCACGCCAGCTGCCATTGCCGCAGAAGGTCTGCGTCCATGCCGCATGGCGATTCCCATGATGCCCATGGTGCTAGGGCCGGGGCTGCCTGCGGTCAGGATGTAAGCGCCGTACACGAGGAACAGATCATTCCACATGTTACGCGGTCGCGAAGAACCTGGTGCCGACGACGCCGACAACAACGAGAGAAATAAAGACCATCTGCACCGGACTCAATCGCTCCCCAAACAGTATCACGCCCATGATGGCTACGCCGACCGCGCCAAGACCGGTCCATACTGCGGATGCGGTCCCTGCCGGAAGCGTGCGCATGGCGTAGGCAAGCAGCCCCATGTTGACGAAGTTCAGGATGATGGGGAAAGATGCCGACGTCCAGCTTCCCTGCGTTGCCGCCCATTTCATGCTAAGCGCCCATGCGATTTCGGTGATCACCGCGATCCCGAGTACGATCCACGCCATGGCCTGTCGTCTTTCCGTAGCATTTGTGCCGGGTCTCCGATCTGTCTGGTCCCATGGGGAAGCATAGCGATGCCTCACCGCGACCTCGGATATTGCGACTAGCCATTGCCAGATCGATGCGATTGATGCCGGACCGCAATTGCTGACCTTCGTGCTATCTGGATGTCGAGGCTGAAATGACCCATGCATGACATGGTTCGTCGTCAGGCGCGTCATAAGATAATCCTCCCAATCAGTGATGCCGCTATGGTCAGCATGACGACGCCAACGATGGCATCGAGGATCTTCCAAGCCACGGGACGGGCGAAAAGCGGGATCAGGATGCGCGCGCCGTAGCCGAGCGCCGCAAACCAGGTCATGCTCGCCGTCGCAGCACCGGCGACGAAGACAGGACGCAAGGCAGGTGCATGAGCAGATCCTGCTGCCCCCATCAGCAGCACAGTATCAAGATAGACGTGCGGATTGAGGAACGTGAACGCAGCTGTCGCCCCCAAGGCGCTGCCCATCGTGAGCTTGCCTTGTGCCGATACCGCCATTGCTTCAGGCGTCATCATTCGCTGAAATGCCTTGAGACCGTACCACGCAAGGAACGCGGCGCCGCCAAGGGTGAGGAACAGAGTTAGTTGAGGCATTGCGCCGAGTAGCGCGCCCACGCCGGCGACGCCGGCGGCAATTAGGATCGCATCGGCAATGCCGCAGAACAGGACTATCGGCCCGACATGCTCACGCTTCAGCCCCTGTCGCAGGACGAAAAGGTTCTGGGCACCGATCGCCATGATCAGTGCGGCCGACATGGCAAAGCCGGTAACAAAAGTGGGCAGAACGTTGGTCATGGACCAGCTTATGCCTTCGCTCATCCATGCAGGAAAACTTGTTCTTCTACGCCTGATGAAGTATCCCTAAATCATGCTAGATTATCCTGCACTCGCCGCCGTCGCTAGCGTTGTCCGGGAAGGGAGCTTCGAACGCGCGGCCGAGCGACTGGGCGTTACACCCTCGGCTGTTTCCCAGCGAGTTCGCGCTTTGGAAGAGCGGCTCGGCAGCATTGTGATTGTGCGGGGGCAACCATGCCTCCCAACCGATCTCGGGCGCAAGCTGTGTGCGCATGTCGACATGGTGCAACTGCTTGAGGCCGATTTGGTCCCGGCTTTGTCGTTCGCAGATGGTCGGACAGAAAAGCCGGTCACGCTGAAGCTGGCTGTTAACTCCGACAGCATAGCGACGTGGTTCCCTCAAGCTGCAGCAAAATTCTCTCATGCCACCGGCTACCTTCTTGAGTTCATCATCGAGGATGAAGCTCACACCGCAGATCGCTTGCGTTCCGGTGAGGTGATCGCGGCAGTCTCAGACGACCCAGGGGCGGTTCAAGGCTGCAAAACGGTTGAGCTTGGTAGCCTCCAGTACCTCGCTTGTTGCAGCCCGGAATTTGCAGAGCGGCACTTCTCAAAGGGCGTCACTGTGGAGGCCCTGCAGAATGCGCCCTGCCTGCGGTTCGAACGCAGGGATGGCCTTCAGGCCCGATGGGTACGCGAAAACTTCAAGGTTGAGCTGGATGCGCCGATGCATTGGGTGCCCTCAAGCATCGGGTTCCTGAATTTCGGATTGTCCGGTCTGGGATGGGGCATGCATCCAGCCATGATTGCGGAAGCTAAGATCGCTGAGGGTCAACTCATTGAACTGGCGCCAGGGCATCCGCTTGATGTGAAGCTGTACTGGACTGTGACCAGACTTCATGCCTCTGCACTTCGCACGTTTACCGAGGCGGTTCGCAGTGTTGCTAAGGAGACTCTGATCTGAGTTAGACCGGCGCGTAGCAGCTGCTCACCTCTCTACCGTTCCGCTTGATGGTCGGCTTCCAAGACCGTCAGGTCGATCCTCAAATGGCTGGAATGGGCGCTATTCAGCCTGAGCACTGATGGCGATTTCTATGCAAGGAGCGTCAGCTTTCTTGGGCTACTGGTTCGGAACCGGAAGCGGAATATCCGACCAACTCGCCCTTCAGGAATGACAGGCGCCAAAGCTGTGCAGTTGGCGGCGTTTGGGAACCGGACCTCCCCTCCTTGATGGCAGAGATGAGGGAGAGGCGACACGCTGCGGTCAGTCAATTGATGACCGCAGCGGTACGGAAGTGATTCGGGGACTTACCTACTCGAAAAATGTGGGTTCGATTTCCTGCAACCAGCACATCTTAAAGTGGGGTATTTAGTGGGGTATCACGGCAGATGTTTTAAAAGTTTTTCATTTATTTTCAATACTTAGGAGTGACTTTTGACTGACACCCTGTCCGCCATGTATCGTCAGGCTCGACAAACTCCGCCAAGTCACGTTCGGCAGGTTTGAGCGGCGATACAAGCAGCACTCAGCAACTATTTGTAACGCGGTATTCCGCTGTTTACGGCGAACCGCTCTGTCCTTCGCGCGTTGGTCACGCACGCGTCAGGGAAGAAAGTCTTTTGCGAGAATCCTGTGCCGGGCAATCCATGGCCGGAAAATCCTTGGTCTTGTGGACCCTGGTGCTGACCGGCTGCAACGCGCACCAGTCGGCGTTGGCGCCGTTCGGGTTGGAGGCGCGCTCGACGCTCTGGCTGACGATAATCCTTGCGGCCGGGGGGCTGGTGATCGCTTTGGGTGTTGCCGCGATCTATGTGGTCGCCGCTCGTGCGCCCGAGGGAAAGCTAACGCATGAAAGCGGCATGCGCCTCGTGCTCTGGCTGGGTGCTGTGGTTCCCACGGTGGTTCTGACGGCGCTGCTGATCTGGGCGCTTCCGGCGATGCGTCCGCTACCCGCAGCCGATAGCGATTTGCGGATACGGGTGGAGGGCGAACAGTTCTGGTGGCGCGTAAACTACCGACAGGACGGCGCCGACCCTCTACTTTCCGCCAACGAGATACGCTTGCCGGTGGGCCGGACGGTGGTGTTCGAACTCACCGCAACCGATGTCGTCCATAGCTTCTGGATCCCGGGGCTCGCGGGCAAGATGGACATGATACCCGGCCGGACCAATCGACTGGTCGTGAAAGCCGAAAAGCCGGGCACCTATCGCGGGGTCTGCGCGGAGTTCTGCGGATTGAGCCATGCGCTGATGGCCTTCGACGTCGTTGCCATGGAACCGGCGGCTTTCGACGCATGGCTCGCCGAAGCGCGGGTCCGGCCTGTCGATCAACCGCGAGAACGCGGCGCGGCGCTCTTCGCCCGCGAAGGGTGCGGAAGTTGCCATTCGGCAAATGGCGAGCAGACTCCCCGGATCGGCCCCGATCTCACGCGCTATGGCGAGCGACTGACGCTCGGCGCCGGTATTCTCGCGCCGACGGCCGCGAACACCGCTGCCTTCATTCGCGATCCGCACCGCTTCAAGCCCGGCGCCCGCATGCCCGCCTATGACCACTTGCCGCAGGAAGAGGCGCTTGCCCTCGCTCATTGGCTGAAGCGGAACGGGAAGCCGAAAACGCCGGAGGCGCGCCCATGAGCCTCCACGACCAGGACGATCCCGCTCTGCGCGCCGCGCAGGAGCGCCGCCTTCGCGAGGTATGGGCGCCTCCGAAAGGCCTGTTCCTGCGCTGGACGGACACCAACAACAACCAGGTCGGCAACTGGTATGTGCTGACCGCCTTCGCTTTCATGCTTTTCGCAGGCGTGCTGGCGCTGATCATGCGTACCCAATTGGCGGTTCCCGACAACGATCTGGTCGGGCCAGGCACATTCAACCAGCTTTTCACCCTGCACGGCTCGGTGATGATGTTCCTTTTCGCGGTGCCGATGTTCGAGGCGGTCTCGATCATCCTGCTGCCCCAGCTTCTGGGCGCAAGGGACCTCCCCTTCCCGCGCCTTTCGGCCTTCGGCTACTGGTCGTTCCTGCTGGGCGGGGTGTTCGTCTCGGGATCGATATTCTTCGACGCGGCGCCGGATGGCGGTTGGTTCATGTACCCCCCGCTGACCACACGAACCGATCTTTCGGGGCTGGGCGCGGACATCTGGATGCTGGGCCTCTCCTTCATCGAGGTATCCTCGGTCGCTGCCGCCGTCGAACTGATCGTGGGCGTGCTCAAGTGCCGCCCGCCCGGCATGCGGCTCAATCTCATGCCGCTCTATGCCTGGTACATCCTGGTGGTGGCGGTGATGATCCTCTTCGCCTTCCCGCCACTGATCGCGGGCGACGTGCTGTTCGAAATGGAGCGCCTGCTGGACTGGCCCTTCTTCGATGCCGCGCGCGGAGGCGATCCCCTGCTCTGGCAGCACCTGTTCTGGATCTTCGGCCACCCCGAGGTCTACATCGTCTTCCTGCCTTCCATCGCGCTGTTCGCCATGCTGGTGCCCACGTTCGCACGGCGGCATCTGCTGGGCTATCCATGGATCGTGCTGGCGGCGGTGGGGACGGCGTTCCTCTCGTTCGGGCTCTGGGTCCACCACATGTTCGCGACCGGCCTGCCGAAGATCAGCCTGGGCTTCTTCTCCGCAGCTTCCGAAGCCGTGGCGATCCCCACGGCGGTGCAGATCTTCGTCTTCATCGTCACGCTCTGGGCAGGCCGCGTCGTCTGGTCGACGCCGCTGCTCTATGCCACGGGAAGTCTCGCGATCTTCGTGATTGGGGGCCTGACCGGCGTGATGGTCGCCCTTGCCCCGTTCGACTGGCAGGCGCACGACACATACTTCGTCGTCGCCCATCTCCACTACGTGCTGATCGGCGGCACGCTGATGCCGCTTTTCGCGGGCCTCTACTATTACTGGCCGCTGGTGACGGGCAAGAAACTGTCCGACAGGCTGGGACGGATCGCGTTCTGGCTGGTCTTCGTCGGCGCGAACCTGTGCTTCTTTCCGATGCACCTTTCCGGGCTGGAGGGCATGCCGCGCCGTGTCTTCACTTATCCGGCAGACCTCGGCCTTGGCGGCCTCAATCTTGCCTCCACGATCGGCTCCTTCGTGATTGCCGCAGGGGTTGCGGTGATCGTGCTCGACCTTGCCCGCTCGCCGTGGCGGCAACGTTCGCCGCGCAATCCGTGGCAGGCGGGCACGCTGGAATGGCTGGCTCACCCGGAAGACGAGAATTGGGGCATCCGCTCGATCCCCCTGATCGAAAGCCGCTATCCGATCTGGGACCAGGACGATTTCGTGCGCAAGGTGGACGAAGGTCGCTACTTCCTGCCCGATGCCGAGGAAGGCCGCCGCGAAACGATCATCACGTCCGTGCTCGACGCCCGCCCGATCTCGGTCATCCGCCTTGGCGGGCCGAGCTGGAAACCCATGCTGACGGCGCTCGCGCTGGGCGGGGTGTTCATCCTGACGACTTATCATCTCTACTGGGCCGCACTCGTTTCGGGCATAGCCACCCTGGTCATGGTGCTCTGGTGGCTCTGGACGGGAACGGCGGAGATCCCCGAAAAGTCCTGCAAGCCGATCGGGCACGGCATGGAGCTTCCGCTCTACATATCGGGCGGTGCCTCTCCGGGGTGGTGGGCGATGTTCATCACGATGATGGCCGACGCCACCGCCTTTTCCGGGCTGGTCTTCGGCTACTTCTTCTTCTGGACCCGGCACGAGGCCTTTCCTCCACCCGAGCTGGCCACCGCGCCGGGCATGGCGTGGCCGCTCCTGGCGCTCGCTCTGGGCCTTGCGGGCTGGATTGCCACTATCGCTGCACGCGAAGTCCATGCGCGCGGCGCGATCGCCGCCGCGCGCATGCTTTTGATATTCGGTCTCCTGACCAGTCTGGCCGGCGTTCCGGCAGGGCTTGCCGGGCCATGGCTTTCGGGAATGGATCCGACCGCGCACAGCTATCCGGCGATCGTCTGGACCCTGGCGATCTGGACCTGCCTCCACGCCGCCGTTGCTGCGATCATGCAGGCCTATGTCCTTGCCCGCAGCTTCGCGGGACGGATGACGCCGCATCACGATGCGGATATCCGCAACGTCACGGTCTACATGCATTTCTTCGCGCTCACCGCCCTCGTCGCCTATGCCACGATCGGCCTGTTCCCGGAGGTGGCATGACCGACGAGCGGCGCAAATGGCACGAGCGGCTGCAGGTCACGCTCTGGACACTGATCGTCCCGCCGACGGTATGGGCGGTGCATTTCCTGTTCTCTTACCTTTGGGCGGCGGTATCCTGCGCCAAGGCCGGTTTCTTCGCCGAGTTTCCGACCCTCTTCGTCATCGGCACCGTGCTGGCGCTGATGGCGATCGCGCTGTCCGGCTGGATCGCCCATCGTCAGACGCGCCAGCGCGGCGACCCGCCTCCGCATGAGCAGGGCACCGACATCGACCGCCTGCGCTTTCTTGCGAAATCGACGCTGCTGCTGGCAGGCCTGAGCTTCGTGGGCGTGCTGTTCACCGCGCTGCCGGTCGTTTTCATCGGGGACTGCCGGTGAAGCAGACTTCGCTCCTCGCTGGCCTCGCGCTGGTTCCGCTGGGCTGGGCGCTGGCGCCGCTGGGCATGACGGGTCACATGACGGGCCATATGATCGCGGTAGCCGTTGCCGCGCCGCTGCTGGCCTTCGGCCTCGCAGGAGGCGCCCTCGATCCCGCGCGCCGCTGGCGCCGCGTGGTGACGCCCATGGCCATGATGCTGGTGGAACTCGTCGCGGTCTGGTCCTGGCACCTGCCCGCGCTGCGACGTCTCGCGGACGGCACGCCCGCCTTCGCTGCCACCGAACACGCCACTTTCCTGATCGCCGGGCTGCTGCTCTGGAGCGCGGTCGTCCACACGCCGCACCGCGCCGCCGGGATCGGGGCGCTGCTGCTGACCTCCATGCACATGACGCTGCTGGGCGTGCTGATCGGCCTTGCGCCGCGCCCGCTCTACGCGATGCACCACGCGGCCTTTTCCGGTCTCGACCCGCTGACCGACCAGCAACTCGGCGGCGTGGCGATGCTGGTGATCGGCGGCGTCAGCTACTTCCTCGGCGGCCTTGCCCTTCTTGCCGGCCTGCTGAGGGCCGGGCCGGAGCGTTCGACATGACGATCAGACTGACCTGGAAACGGCTCGCGGCGGGCGCTCTCGGCCTTTTGCTGCTGGGCATGGGGTTCGCCTGGTCGGGCCTTTTTCCCATCGCCGCCTCGTCCGGCCACTGGGCCATCACCGACTGGTTCCTGCACTGGACCATGCAGAATTCCGCGCGAACCTATAGCAGCTTCCAGACCCCGGAAGAGGTGCGCGACGACCGGGCCATGGTCAGCGCCGCCGGACACTTTCACCAGTCCTGCGAGGTCTGTCACGGCGCTCCCGGCGTACCGCCCTCGCCCGTGATGCAGGCCGCGACCCCGCCCGCGCCGAACCTTGCGACGACGGTGGGCCACTATGACGACCGCGAACTGTTCTGGATCGTGCGTCACGGCGTGAAATATACCGGCATGCCCGCCTGGCCCGCCGGGGACCGACCCGACGAAGTGCGCCGAATGGTCGGGTTCCTGCGCCGCCTGCCGGGCATGAAGGCCGAGGAATATCGAGCGCTGACCGCCGCTCCTCCCGGCCCCCTCTCAGGCTGCACGGGATGCCACGGCACCGATGGAAGAGGCCGCGGACAGGCCGACATTCCCGTCATAGCCGGACAGAACGAACAATTCCTCCTCTCGGCCTTGCGCGATTTCGCCAGCGGCAAGCGTCAGGGCGCTGTGATGCAGGTTGCGGCAAGCGGCATGAGCGAGGCGGAAATGCGCGCGGCGGCACGGCACTTTGCGGAGCTGCCGGGTCTACGTGCGGGGACCCTGGCGTCCGGCCATGCGATCGCGGAACATGGCCTGCCCGGCAAGCAACTTCCCGCCTGCCGATCCTGCCATGCTCCGGGAAAAAATGCCCCGGTCCTGACCGGACAGCATCCCGCCTTCCTTGCTGCGCGCCTGCGCCAATGGCGCGGCGACGACGCGGTGACGGATGTCCGAAAACCGCGCGATCCCATGGCCGTCATTGCTCGCCGCATTCCCGAGACGGAGATAGACAGCCTGGCCGAAGCGCTTTCACGCGGCGACACCGGATCGGCGCCGCATCGCTGACGGCCCTCGCCTTTACCGGCGCATGAAGCCCATCCAGCGCAGCAGCAGGTAAGTCGCGATGGCCGCGCCGCCCGCCATGAGCGCGGCGTGCAAGGTGCCGTAGGGACCGTTGGCGAAGGGAAGCCCTCCCGTATTCATGCCGAATATCCCGGTCACCAGCGTTGCCGGAAGCATCAGCGCGGTAATGATCGAGAGGATGTAGAGGTTCTGGTTGGTCCTCTGCGATTCCTGGATATCCAGTTCCTCGCGCAGGAGCCGGAGCTGGGACTGCACGCCGATCACGTCGGCATCCAGGGACTGGATGCGCTGGGCGATCTTTTCGACGGTGGGAAGCAGATCCTCGGGAAGATCCTCATCCTTTTCCAGACGCTGGAACACGCCCCGCATGCCTGAAATGAGGCGCTGGATCTGGGCAAGGCGGCGACGGATACCGATGAGATCGCGCGCCTTGGGCGGGTCCCGTGCGTCGAGGAAGACATCTTCCACATGCTGCACTTCGGCGCTGAGAGAGCGGCAGATGTCCGCCATGTTCTCGCTGATCGCGCTCACGAGCAGTTCCAGCGCCTGAGGACCGCCGAAAGTGCCGACCCAGCGGGACAGGCGATTGCGCACGATATCGGCGGAGCGGATGGGATGGAGCCGCGCGGTGATCATCAGGCCCGGCATCAGCGCCATGCGCAGCCCGCCGATGCGGGCGGTATCGGCCACGTCGAAATCGCGCTCGAAGTCGTGGAGAACACAGGCCACCGTATCGCGGTCGACCAGTGCGCGCTGGTGGGTATCGGCCGAAAGCAGCAGTTCGCGCGCCGCGGCGGGAAGCGGCTCGAACTGCTCTATCCAGCGTCGCGTGCGTTGATGCGCAAGGTTGAGATGGAGCCAGCGGAACCGTCCGTCCGGGGGAACCTCGCAGTCGGTCACGGCGAAGGCGCCGTCGGCACCGGCATCCATGCCCCAGATCAGCCCCGGCCCCATGCTGCCATGCGGCAGTTCGATCGGGATCAATCCCGGCGCGTCTTTCGCCATCGCGTTATCCCCGTTCTGGAGACGGGATACTATCAGAATATCTGCGCGAAAATCATGTAGAGAACACCGGCGATCACGATCGACACCGGCAGGGTGAGTACCCATGCCATGAGCAGGTTGCGGATCGTGCTCATCTGCAGGCCGGAACGGTTGGCCGCCATTGTGCCCGCAACGCCCGAAGACAGGACATGGGTGGTTGAAACCGGCAGGCCGAGATGGTCCGCGCCCAGGATCGTGCCCATGGCGACAAGCTCCGCCGCCGCCCCCTGTGCGTAAGTGAGGTGGGTCTTGCCGATCTTCTCGCCCACGGTGACGACGATGCGGCGCCAGCCGACCATGGTGCCGAGGCCGAGCGCGAAGGCCACGGCCACCTTGACCCAGGTGGGGATGAAGCGGGTGCCTGCGTCGAGCGAGGTCTTGTAGGTGGCCAGGCTTTCCTGCGCCGCTTCCGACAGCGCCTCCGGCTTCTGCTTGCCCAGGCTCTTG
Organism: Novosphingobium sp. TCA1; assembly: GCF_009811895.1. Lineage (NCBI taxonomy): Bacteria > Pseudomonadati > Pseudomonadota > Alphaproteobacteria > Sphingomonadales > Sphingomonadaceae > Novosphingobium > Novosphingobium sp. TCA1. The sequence goes on from NZ_BLJH01000022.1 coordinate 16,612, forward strand.
ATCGCTTCCGAGGCCAGATACATGTCATTGCGGATATTGCTGACCGCCGCCGCCGGAACTTTCGCGAGCGAGCCGTAGCCCATGACCTGGGCGTCCACGTCATGAACGAGCACGGAAAGCGCGGGCAGCGTGGCGGGCGTGAAGGTCTTTTCCGCGATATAGCTCGTCACCTGGCGGCGGGCCTGCGCGGGGGTCATCTCCGTGCCGCCGCTCCCGCCAAGGCTGCCGCTCAGGGCGACCTCGGCGGCGATCGAGCGGCTGTGGAACTCGGCGGTATAGCGTTCCGGCACCGCGCGGTTCAGCGCGTAGGCCGTGGGCACCGTGCCGATCAGGATCAGCATGATAAGCCCCATGCCCTTCTGCCCGTCGTTCGAACCATGGGCAAAGCTCACGCCCGTGCAGGTGAAGATCAGCAGGGCGCGGATCCAGAGCGGCGGCGGCACGCCGTCCTTGGGTTCCTCGTAGAGTTCCTTCTTGCGAACAAGGACGCGCATGGCCAGAAACAGCAGCGCCGCCACGCCGAAGCCGATCAGCGGGGAGAACAGCAGGGCCTGGCCGATCTCGGTCGCCTTGCTCCAGTCGACCCCGGCAGTGCCGCTCTTGCCGTGCATCATGGCATTGGCGACGCCGACGCCGATGATGGAGCCGATGAGCGTGTGGGAACTGGATGAAGGGATCCCCAGCCACCATGTCGCGAGGTTCCAGATGATCGCCGCCAGCAGCAGGGCGAAAACCATGGCGAACCCGGCATTGGAGCCGACTTGCAGGATCAGTTCCACCGGCAGCAGCGAGACGATCCCGAAAGCCACGGCCCCGGTGGAGAGCAGCACGCCGAGAAAGTTGAAGAACCCGGACCAGACCACCGCGATATTGGCAGGCATGGCATTGGTGTAGATCACCGTGGCCACGGCATTGGCCGTATCATGGAAGCCGTTCACGAACTCGAAGCCGAGCGCGATGAGCAGCGCCACGAACAGCAGGAGAAACGGCAGATAGGTGGTCGGTTCCACGCCGACTGCAGCCGCATCCGAATAGACGCTGTAACCGACATAGACGAGCGCGGCGGCAATCGCGGCGCCGAAGCCGATCCGGCCTGCGGCGCCCAGCCCCTTGTCGAGATCGGGCCGGGTAGTGCTGGATGGTGCCGCCAGTGTCGCGTTCATGGATTCGCCTCAGATGGAGAGGCGGGAACCTTACGTAGCTTCGATGACAGATTTGCTGCGCGAAAGATGGGTTCGCGCAGCCGTTCACTTATCCTGCAACCAGCGGGGCGGCAGGGTCGGCATATTGCCGAGGACGAGGCCATCGTAGGGCAATATGAAAAAGGAAACGGCGGCAGGCCCTTGATAGACCTGCCGCCGCGAAAGGCTTGCCTCAGAGGCTCCAGTCCAGCTTCACGCCGATCGTGCGGGGCCGGATGATCGACCCCGAAGGCACGGTCTGCGAGGTGAACGGCGCATTGAGAATGCCGAACTTGTCGAAGACGTTGTTGGCAAAGGCCATGACGCGGATGTTCTCGCCAAGGCCCATGGAGGCGCGCAAGTCGAACACGTTGAAATTGCCGCGTGTCGCCTCGTTGCCGAAAGCGACCGGGGCCTTCGAAATGTAGCGATGCGCGATTTCGAGGCTGGGCGCGCCGGTCATGTCGGGCAGTTCCAAGCGCAGGTTGTTGGCGACCGACCACTTCGACGAACCGGGCAGCGTCGTGCCCTTGTCGTAGCCGCCGCCCACCGCGAAGGTATCCGGTAGGAACTTGCTCAACCTGGCGTCCTGATAGGTCACGTTCGAACTGAAGCCCAGGTTCCGGTTGAACTGGAACGCGCCCGAGAACTCCACGCCGTCGATCTTGGCGCCGCCGGCATTGGTGACGTAGGAATAGTAATAGGGCGCATCGGTGAAGAGACGGGCCTGGATGTCCTTCCATTCGATATGGAACACGGCGGCGTCCAGGGTCAGCTTGTTGCCGAAGAGCGAGGTCTTCACCCCGGCTTCGTAGTTGTCGACGGTGTCGCTCTTGTAGCTGGTGGGGATGCCGTCGAGAATGGCCGCATTCGGGTTCGGCCCGCCTTCGCGGTAGCCCTGCGAATATGTAGCGTAGGCCAGCATGGTCTGGCTCGGCTTCCACGACAGCGAGGCCTTCGGCGTGAAGCCGTCCTCCTTCTGTTTCACGCCGAAGCTGGACGGTGCGATCGTGTAGTCGCCCGGCGCCAGCGAACCCGGCGCATTGGTGATCTCTGCCGAGTTGCGGGTATTGTAGTAGCGGCCGCCAAGCGTGAGCGTGAGGGTGGGTACGAACTCCCACGAGGCTTCTCCGAACAGGCCCCAGTTCTCGTTCCTGGTATCCGAAAGATAACCGTAGATCGCATCGTCGGGTGCGATCAGATCACCCGCGTAACCATCGTAAAGGTCCGGGTTGGCATCGATGAAGTCAGCCGCGCCGCCTTGGTAGATACGGTCGTTGCTGTGCTTCTTCGCCTTCATGTAGCTGAAGCCGATCAGCCATTGGAACGGCCCTGCGTCCTTCGAGGCCAGGCGGGTTTCGAAAGTCTTGATATTGGCGTCGGCCTTGCCCAGCGAATAGGCGGCATCCTCGCCCGTGGTGACGCCGGTGACATAGGCATAGGGATAGGAGAAGACCGTGGTGTTGTGCTTCTCGATCACCGATCCCAGCATGGTCAGGGTGCCGAACGGCAGCTCCTGGTCCAGGCGCGCGCTGCTCATCCAGAAATCGGTCTTCTGCGGCTCGGCACGCGGCGTGTTGCGGACGTAGGGATTGTCGAGATCCAGGTAGGTCTGGTCGTCGAGCCTGGTATCCTGATAGGTCGTCATCAGGGTGATCTTGGTGGTGTCGTTGGGCGTCGCCACCAGCGAGCCGCGCAGTCCGCGCGTGCGATAGTCGCTCGAACCGTTCACGCCGATGCCGGGATTGTCGAGATAGCCCGCATCCACGCGCTGGAGCGCCATCATTCGTACCGCAAGCTGATCCTTGACCAGCGGCAGGTTGATCATGGCCTTGGCGGCGTAGTTGAGCTGGCCCGAGGCATTCTTGGTGCTGCCCAGCAGTCCCTGGGCGGCCGCATCGTACTTGCCGGGATCGGCCACGGCGGCCACGTAGTTCACCGCGCCGCCCAGTGTCGAGGTGCCGAACAGCGTTCCCTGCGGTCCGCGCAGCACTTCGACGCGATCGAGATCGAACGTATCGATGTCGGGAATACCGATCGGGAAGCCGGGTTCGACGATGGGAACTTCGTTGAGATAATAGCCGACGGTGGTCTGGCCCTGCTCGTGATAGGTCGTGGCGGCGATGCCGCGGATCACGACTTCCGAGATGCCGGGCTGATAGTCGTTGAAGACCACGCCGGGCAGGCGGGCGATGTAGTCGCCCAGCGAGTTGGCGTTCATGGCCTTGAGCTGATCGCCGGTCACCGCGCTGATCGGCATGGGCACGTCGCTGAGCTTGAGCGCACGCTTGGTGGCGGTGACGACGATTTCGGGATTTGCGCCACCTTCCGGGGCCTCTTCCGCTGAAGCTGGAGCCGCAAGCCCGAGGCCCAGGGACAGCATGGTGGAGGACAGGATGGTGCCCTTGATCATGTTACGTGAACGCATGGTTTCAACCCTCATGTTGCCGAAGCGTCCGGCTCGTTTCCCGGTACGCCCGCGTTTGATCGCCGGGCTGCTGCCCGGCCTCCCTGCCGTTTCCCGCGCCTTTTTTCGGGGCCCGGGAACATTCCTCCATTGCCATCTCCGGCCAGGGCCGGTTTGCAGCCTTATTCCGGCGCGAGCGCGCCTTGCGGCAGGCGCTCGGCGTTGAAACGGGTCATCCAGTCCGCCAATGCGCGGTCGGACGTGCCGGAAATCAATTCGTTCAGGGCTTCCAGCGTCTCGTCCTGGCCGAGCTTGAAACTGGCCCAGACGGAGCGAACTTCCGCGCGAAAGGCTACGATCCGTTCCAGCATGGGACCGACGCGGGGACCGGCCCGATCTATGGTCCAGGGATCCGCCAGACCGGCCTCCATCGCATCGGAAAGCCGAACGACGGATCCCCGGGTCTCTTCCTCCACGAAGGTCATGTCGACCTCGATCGCGGCCACGGCATAGTTCCAGGTCGGCACCCAGGTCGGGTTCGAGACCAGCGACGGCGAAAGATAGCCATGTGGGCCGGAAAACAATACGAGCGCTCGCGGATTCTCCCGCAGATGGGCGACCTGGGCATTGCTGCGCGAGCAGTGCCCGAGCAGCGAAACCAGTTCGCCCAAGGCGTCGGTTTCGGCCAATAGCGGCAGGGGAATGGCCTGGAACCGGCCTTCGCGCGCCGAGACCATCCAGGCGAGCGGATGATCGCCGATCAGTTTGAGCAGGTCTTGCGCGGAGCCGGATGGAAACTTCATGGCAGCACTGTCGCGCGGCGCCTGTCCCCCTTCAATCGGCCAAAAATGAAAGTTTCATGGGTCCAATGAACGGTGCATCGCCGCAGCGAAAAAAGCCGAAAAGCTGCCACTGAAGCAGGTGATCTCTGGTCTCGTGGTCTGCAGGTATGCCATCGATGGACCATCATGCAGCTTGGTTCTGGACCCTTGGTCAGGCCCAGCTGTGTAGAACGGCGGCAGAACCGACTTCCGGTTCCGCCGCCGCATCGTTCGCTACTCGTTTCCTGCCTCAGGCAGTGGCTGGCTGCGGCCGGTTGGCGATGAGATTGTCCACCACCGAGGGGTCTGCCAGCGTCGAGGTATCCCCCAGATTGGAGAAGTCGTTTTCACCGATCTTGCGCAGGATACGGCGCATGATCTTGCCCGAACGGGTCTTGGGCAGGCTCGGCGTGAATTGGATCACGTCGGGCGTCGCGATCGGGCCGATCTCGTGCCGCACCCACTTGATCAGTTCGCGGCGGAGGTCCTCGTCGGGTTCGATCTCGGCATTGCAGGTGACGAAGGCATAGATGCCCTGCCCCTTGATCTCGTGCGGCATGCCCACGACCGCTGCCTCGGCCACGGCGGGATGCGCCACGAGCGCGGATTCGACTTCCGCCGTGCCCATGCGATGGCCCGAAACGTTGATGACGTCATCGATGCGGCCGGTGATCCAGAAATAGCCGTCCTCATCGCGGCGGCAGCCGTCGCCGGTGAAGTAATAGCCCGGGAACGTCGTGAAATAGGTCTGGAAGAAGCGCTCGTGATCGCCCCAGACCGTCCGCATCTGGCCAGGCCAGCTGTCGGCAATGACGAGGCAGCCGTCCGTGGACCCTTCGAGCACGGAGCCGTCGTTATCGAGCAGCATCGGCTTCACACCGAACAACGGCTTGCTGGCCGAGCCCGGCTTGAGCGCGGTGGCGCCGGGCAGCGGCGTGATCATCGCCCCGCCCGTCTCGGTCTGCCACCAGGTGTCGACGATCGGGCAGCGCCCCTCGCCCACCACTTCGTGATACCAGGACCAGGCCTCGGGATTGATCGGCTCGCCCACCGAACCCAGCAGGCGCAGGCTCTTGCGCGAGGTCTTCTTCACCCAGTCGTCGCCTTCGCGCATCAGTGCGCGCAGAGCGGTAGGCGCGCCGTAGAAGATCTCGACCTGGAACTTGTCCACGACCTGCCAGAAGCGGCTCGGATCGGGGAAGTTGGGCACGCCTTCGAACATCACCGTGGTCGCGCCGTTCATCAGCGGACCGTAGACGACATAGGAATGGCCGGTCACCCAGCCGATGTCCGCCGCGCACCAGTAGATCTGGCCGGGGCGATAGTCGAAAACGTATTCGTGCGTCATCGAGGCCCAGACCGAGTAGCCCCCGGTCGTGTGGAGCACGCCCTTGGGCTTGCCGGTCGAGCCGGAGGTGTAGAGGATGAACAGCGGGTCCTCCGCGTTCATTTCCTCCGGCGGACAATCGGCAGACTGCTCCGCAACGGCCGAGGCCCAGTCGATGTCGCGCCCTTCCACCATCGGCACATCGGCGCCGGTATGGCTGAGCACGATGACGGTTTCGACACCGGGACATGCCTTCAACGCCTCATCGACATTGGCCTTGAGCGCGATCTTCTTGCCGCCGCGCAGGCCTTCGTCGGAGGTGAGGACGATGCGGCTATCGCAGTCCTGGATGCGCCCGCCCAGCGCGTCGGGCGAGAAGCCGGCAAAGACGATCGAGTGGATCGCGCCGATCCGCGCGCATGCGAGCATGGCGACGGCGGCCTCGGGCACCATCGGCAGGTAGATCGTCACCCGCTCGCCGCGCTTCACGCCCCTGGCCTTCAGCAGGTTGGCGAAACGGCAGACGGATTCGTGAAGTTCACGGTAGGTGATGCGGCGTTCCGGGTTCTTCGGATCGTCCGGTTCCCAGAGGATCGCCACGGCATCGCCGCGCTCTGCAAGATGGCGATCGAGGCAATTGGCCGAGAGATTGAGCGTACCATCGGTGAACCACGAGATACCGAAATCCGCTTCGTGGAAGCTGGTCTGCTTCACCACGCTGAACGGCTTGATCCAATCGATCCGCTGCGCTTCCTCGGCCCAGAACCCTTCGGGATCCTCCACGGAGCGCGCGTACATCTGCTGGTAGCGCGCCTCGTCGATCAGGGCGTTCTTCGCCCATTCGCTGGGCACGGGATAGATGGCCTCGGCCATGATGTCCTTCTCCTCTCGCCGGTATCCTCTCCGGCAGATCTCGTTCCCGGCGAAATTCAAAACCGCCGTTTCCCTGCTACCTTAACCGATGAATCGGCCAGCGCCACTGTCTTCCCACGATATGTCTCGGCAGTGGGACATAAGCGGCGGCCTGTGTTAGCCTTGCCGCCTCTGCGCGCAGGGATAATGATCCCGATCAAGACCTTGCGTGATAGAAAGGCTTAGGAATCCGATACCAATCAAGCGGAGTCTCGATCCATGTCCCTGAATGACGCCATCACGCTGCCCACCCGTTCGGGCATCGCGCTCGACGTTCGCCCGGCCCGGGAAAGCGACGCCGACGCCCTCTCCCAGTTCTTCGAACATGTGACCGACGACGACCGCCGCTTCCGCTTCTTCGCGGCTGCCGACCGGGTGAGCCCCCAGCAGATCGCGCCGATCGTGAAGGCGGATCACTACCAGACCGAATCCTGGCTGGGCTTCTCGGATGGGGGAGAGATCATCGCCTCGGGCGTGCTCGCCTTCGACGATCAGGGCGATACGGCCGAAGTCGCGATTTCCGTGCGCGCGGACCACAAGGGCAAGGGCGTGGGCTGGGCCATGCTCGATTTCCTCGGCAAGCAGGCTGAGAAGCGCGGCTGCAAACGCGTGATCGCGATCGAAAGTCGCGAGAACAGCGCCGCCATCGAAGTGGAACGCGACAAGGGCTTCATCCCGGAGCCGTTTATCGGAGACCCGACGCTGGTCATCCTCTCGCGTACGTTCTGAAGCGAATATCCACGCCGAGCGCCAACAAGAAAAAGGGCGGGCCCATGTGGACCCGCCCTTCTTTTTTGCGTCTCTGGCCAAGGCTCAGATGTGAATCGCGCGTCCGTAAGCGGCCAGCACCGATTCGTGCATCGCTTCCGAGATCGTCGGATGCGGGAACACGGTCTGCATCAGTTCCGCCTCGGTCGTTTCCAGCGTCTTGCCGACGACGTAGCCCTGGATCATCTCGGTCACTTCCGCACCGATCATGTGCGCACCGAGCAGTTCGCCCGTCTTGGCGTCGAACACGGTCTTCACGAAGCCTTCCGGCTCGCCCAGCGCGATCGCCTTGCCGTTGCCGATGAACGGGAAAGTGCCGGCCTTGACGGTGTAGCCCGCTTCCTTGGCCTTTTCCTCGGTCATGCCGACCGAAGCGATCTGCGGGTGGCAGTAGGTGCAGCCCGGAATGTTGTTCCGGTCGAGGCCGTGCGGATGCAAGTCCTTGTTGCCCAGTTCCTTGGCGATCGATTCGGCGGCGGTGACGCCTTCATGGCTGGCCTTGTGGGCGAGCCAGGGTCCGGGCGTGCAGTCGCCGATGGCCCAGATGCCGGCGGCATTGGTGCGGCCGTAGTCGTCGATCTGGATGAAGCCGCGGTCGGCCTTGATGCCAAGCGTTTCGAGGCCGATCTCCTCGGTGTTGGGCACGATGCCCACGGCCGAGATGACATGGCTGAAGTCGTGCTCGACGACCTTGCCGTCCTTGCCCTTGATCTTGGCCTTCACGCCTTTGTCGTTTGCGGTGATCGCCTCGACGCCGGCGCCGGTCATGATCTTCATGCCCTGCTTGGTGAGCGCCTTTTCGAGGAACGCGGAAACGTCCTTGTCCTCTACCGGCACGATCCGGTCGAGCATTTCAACGACCGTGACGTCCACGCCCATGTCGTTGTAGAAGCTGGCGAATTCGATGCCGATGGCGCCCGATCCCATGACCAGCAGCTTGGTCGGCATTTCGGACGGGGTCATCGCGTGGCGATAGGTCCAGATGCGCTTGCCGTCGGCCTTTGCGAAGGGCAGTTCGCGGGCACGCGCGCCGGTGGCGACGATGATGTGCTTCGCGGAAAGTTCGGCGGTCTTGCCGTCCTTGTCGGTCACCGCCAGCTTGCCCTTGGCCACCAGCTTGCCGGTGCCCATGTGGACGGTGATCTTGTTCTTCTTCATCAGATGCGTGACGCCCGCGTTGAGCTGGGCTGCAACGCCGCGCGAACGCTTGACGATGGCGGCGAGGTCGGCGGTGATGTTGTCCGCAGCCAGGCCGTAGTTCTTGGCATGCTGCATCTGGTGGAACACCTCGGCCGAGCGCAGCAGCGCCTTGGTCGGGATGCAGCCCCAGTTGAGGCAGATGCCGCCGAGCAGCTCGCGCTCGACGATGGCGGTCTTCAGGCCCAGCTGGGCGGCGCGGATGGCCGCGACATAGCCGCCGGGGCCCGAACCGAGGACGATGACGTCGTAGGTATCAGCCACTGTCTTACTTCTCCTGATCGATGGCGCGCGGTTTGCCGAATTCGTTCACCGCGACGAAGGTGAACACGGCCTGCGTCACCTTCACTTCTTCCTCTTCGTGCCGATGCCGTCGCCAGGCCTCGATGGCGATGGTCAGCGAAGTGCGGCCCACGCGCTGGATCTCGCCGTAGACCGACACTTCGTCACCTACTTTTACAGGCAGGTGGAACTGCATGCCGTCCATCGCCACCGTCACCGCGCGTCCGCGCGAGCGACGGGCGGCGACGAGGCCGGCACCCATGTCCATCTGGCTCATCAACCAGCCGCCGAAGATGTCTCCGTAGGCATTGGCGTCGGCCGGCATGGCCGTGACCCGGATCACCGGGTCACGTCGTGCTTCGGTCACTTCAGGCGACCATGCTGAGCGGCGTTTCCACGTATTCGCGGAAAGCGGCCATCAGGCGGGCACCGTCCGCACCGTCCACCGCGCGGTGGTCGAAGCTGCCGGTCGCGCTCATCACGGTAGCCACGCCGAGCGAGCCGTCGGGCATGACCCAGGGACGCTTGTCGCCCGCGCCGATTGCCATGATGGTCGACTGCGGCGGGTTGATCACGGCCGAGAACTGCTTGATGCCCATCATGCCCATGTTCGAGATCGAGGCGGTGCCGCCCTGATACTCGGTGGGGGCGAGCTTGCCTTCACGGGCGCGGGTGCCAAGATCCTTCATGTCGCGCGCGATCTGCGAGAACGACTTGCCGCTGGCGTCAGTGACGATCGGGGTGATCAGGCCGCCGGGGATCGAGACCGCCACCGATACGTCGGCGCGGGCATACTTGATCAGCTCGTTGCCTGCGAAAGTCACGTTGCATTCCGGCACGTCGAGCAGCGCGCGGCCGAGGGCCTTCACGAGCATGTCGTTGACCGAAACCTTGACGCCCTGCTTTTCCAGCATGGAGTTGATCTCGCCGCGCAGGGCCAGCAGCTTGTCGAGGCAGATATCGACCGAGAGGTAGATATGCGGCGCTTCCTGCTTGGACTGGGTAAGGCGCTTGGCGATCGTCTTGCGCATGCCCGAGAGCTTCTCGACCGAATGGGGCACGCGGTCGTCCAGCAGGGCGCGGGTTTCGGGCGCCATGTCGACGGCCGGGGCCTTCGCTTCGGTTGCTGCGGCAGCAGGTGCGGCGGCGGCGGGCTTGGCGGCGCCGGCTTTCGCGCCTTCGACGTCGGCCTTGACGATGCGGCCGTTCGGGCCGGAGCCCTTCACGCTGGCAAGGTCGACGCCCTTGTCGGCGGCGATGCGCTTGGCGAGCGGCGAGGCGGCGACGCGGCCTTCCTTCGAAGCGGAAGCGGCGGCGGGAGCCGGCGCAGCAGCGGCAGGCGCCGGAGCAGCCTCCGCGGGCTTGGCGGCAGCCTTGGGCGCTTCGGCCTTTTCAGGCGCGGCGGCAGGTGCGGCGGAAACGGCGCTGGCGTCTTCGCCTTCACCGGCGAGAACGGCGATCACGGTGCCGACCTTCACGCCGTCGGTACCCTCGGCCACGAGGATCTTGCCGATGACGCCTTCGTCGACGGCTTCGAACTCCATGGTGGCCTTGTCGGTCTCGATCTCGGCCATGATGTCGCCGGAGCTGACGGTGTCGCCTTCCTTAACCAGCCATTTTGCCAGTTTTCCCTCTTCCATTGTGGGGGACAGGGCGGGCATCTTGATGTCGATGGGCATGGAAGCTTGTGTGTCCCTTGTTTTCCTTGGGGAGGTATGCGGGGTCCGCCTTTCCTTGGACAAGTTGAGGCGCGCGCACAAGCGCCTTCACGATCCTTTTTTCGCAATCGTGATGGCTTGCACCACGTCCTGAATAGCCCGATAAGCCCCCATCGAGAGGAAACCCATGCGCATCTACCTGGTCATCGTGGACGAAACGGAAGAAGCGCTGGTGGCGCTGCAGTTCGCCGCGCGCCGCGCCGCGAAGACCGACGGCGCGCTCCACCTTCTCGCCGTGGTTCCGCCTCAGCCTTTCAATGCCTTCGGCGGCGTTCAGGCGACCATCGAGGAAGAGGCCCGCGCCCGCGCCGAAACGCTGGTGACAGCCGCTGCCGGAAACCTTTTATCACAAGGCGCTAAGATGCCGGTCATCTCCGTTCGCATGGGAGAAGACATCAAGATCGTACGCGAATACCTGAAGGAGCACGGCGAGGTTTCCGCACTCGTGCTCGGCGCCGCGAAGGAAGGCGGGCCCGGTCCGCTGGTGACGCACTTCACGGGCGCCGGGCTCGGCCAGATGCCCTGCCCGGTCTTCGTGATCCCAGGCACGCTCGATGCCGAGGCGATCGAGCGCCTGAGCTGAGGTAAGGATGCAACGTCGTCCCGGACTTGATCCGGGACGACGGGTGCCTTACTTCTTCTTGCGTCCCTGATGCCGGATATTCCCCGGACGGCCGCGCGGCGAGACGAAGTGCTTGCCCTTCTTCTTGAGCGCAAGCGGCTTGCCACGCTGTTCGATCCGGCCGCCGCCCTCTTCCAGTTCGAACTTCAGCGCGCCGGTCAGCGGATTGGCTTCGGCCAGGCGCAGGCGCAGGATCTGGCCCATTGCGAACGTGGTGCCGGTCTGCTCGCCTTCGAGGACCTGCGCCTTTTCGTCATAGCCGAAACGTTCGTCGCCCAGCGTGGAGACGGGCACGAGGCCGTCGCCGCCAAGGCCGATGATCGTGGCGAAGAAGCCGAATTTCTGGACGCCGGTGATGCGGGTGTCGAAAACCTGGCCGACGCGGCCGGAGAGCCAGGCGGCGACGTAGCGGTCGATAGTCTCGCGCTCGGCCTCCATGGCGCGGCGCTCGGCATTGCTGATCGCCTCGCTGACGCGGCCGAGATCATCCCGGTCGCGGTCCGACAGGCCTGACGTGGCGGGAATATCGCCTTCCGGCTTCGGCTGCTCCAGGCCATAGGCATCGACGAGCGCGCGATGGACGAGAAGGTCGGCATAGCGGCGGATCGGCGAGGTGAAGTGGGCGTAGGAACCCAGCGCAAGGCCGAAGTGCCCCTCGTTGCGCGGGCCGTAATAGGCCTGGGTCTGGCTGCGCAGCACCGCTTCCATGATCAGCGCCTTTTCGCTCTCGTCCGCGATGTCCTTGAGCATGCGGTTGAACAGGCCCGGCGTGATGACCTGCCCCAGCGAGAGCTTGCGGCCGAAGGTCGCCAGATAGTCCTTGAGCGCGGTCAGCTTCTCGCGGCTCGGGGTTTCGTGGACGCGGTAGACTACCGGCGCGACTTTGGCTTCGAGGGCCTTGGCGGCGGCGACGTTGGCGGCGATCATGAAGTCCTCGACCACGCGGTGCGCGTCGAGCCGTTCGCGGATGGCGATCTCGGTGATGCGGCCCTGCTCATCCAGCTTCACGCGGCGCTCGGGCAGTTCCAGTTCCAGCGGGTCGCGGGCCTCGCGGGCCTTGGCCAGCAGCTTCCAACAGGCCCAGAGGTGCTGGAGATGCTCGGCCGCCCTGCCCTCGTCGATGCGGGCCTGCGCCTCTTCATAGGCGATGACTTCATCGATCCTGACAAGCGCGCGGGTGAAGCGCCATTCGGTGACCTTGCCCTGACCGTCCACCTTGAGATGGCAAGCCATCGCCGCACGGTCCTCGCCCGAACGCAGCGAGCAGACGTCGGCGCTCAGCACTTCGGGAAGCATCGGCACGACCCGGTCCGGGAAATAGACCGAGTTGCCGCGCTTGCGTGCCTCGCGGTCGATATGACCGCCGGGACGGACGTAGAACGAGACGTCGGCAATGGCGACGAGCGCGTCGAAGCCGCCTTCCTCATTCGGCATGGCCCAGATCGCGTCGTCGTGGTCGCGCGCGTCCGATGGGTCGATCGCGACGATGGGAAGATGGCGCAGGTCTTCCCGCTTTTCGTGGCTGAGCGGCATCTTCGCGGAAGCGCCAGCCTCTGCAATAGTATCGCCGTCGAAGTGGTTGGGAATGCCGTGCTTGTGGATCGCGATCAGGCTGAACGCCTTGGGCGCCAGCGGCTCACCGAGAACTTCGGTGACCTTTACCGAAGGGCGCGCCGAGCGGCCGATGGGCTCGGCCAGCACCAGTTCGCCCTTTTCGGCGCCGCCAAGGTCCGAAATCGGCGAGGAATTGCGGATGCGCTTGTCCACCGGCGCCAGCCAGGGCTTGCCCGCACCGTCGATTTCCACGACGCCGAGCATCTGTTCGGAGCGCAGCATCAGCTTCTTCATCGGATAGGCGCGCCATCCGGTCTGCGTCTCTTCGGTGCGCGCCAGCACGCGGTCGCCCTTGCGCAAAGCCGAGCGACCCTTCTCGATCAGGCGGATACGCGGCGGCGGGGTGGCATCGTCGGGCGTCCAGGTATCGGGAATGGCGACCGGTTCGCCTTCGTCCACGTCCACCACGCGCAGCACCGTGACCTTGGGCAGCCCGCCCATGCGGTGGAAGGCAGTGCGCTTGCCGTCGATCAGGCCTTCCTCGGCCATGTCCTTGAGCAAGGCCTTGAGCTGGATCTTCTCATGGCCTTTCAGGCTGAACTCACGCGCGATTTCTCGCTTGCCGACGGGGTCAACCGCGTTCTGGATGAAATCGAGGATCTGCTGGCGCGTCGGCAGGCCAGGCGCGGGCCGGTTCTTGGGAGGCATGGTTTCCGCCATGCGCCGGAATGGCCGTCAATGCAATGGCATGGCATCGACGCAGCACGAGGGCGGGATGGTGCTGCGTGATCGCCCGCGAAACCCAGCCCCTTCAAAAATCAGGGCTGTTTCGCGTCCGCTTCACCTGCAATCGATACCGACTGGGCAGTGCTCTGCGCGGGGGCCGGTTTCTGACCGGCACTGGCCTTGAGGAACAGCTGCCAGGACGACACCGCCAGAACGCAGGCCAGCAAGGGCTGGAGAATGCGGTCCGAAGCGTGGGACGAGAGGTAGCTGCCGATCACGACGCCAGGGATCGAGCCGACCAGCAACACGGCCAGAAGTGCGAAATCCACGTCTCCGATGATCCAGTGACCGAACCCGGCGATCAGTGCCAGCGGCACGGCATGGGCGATATCGGAACCGACGATGCGCGCGACGGGGAGCTTGGGATAGAGCACCAGCAGTACGGTCATGCCGATGGCGCCTGCCCCTACCGAGGAAATCGATACGGCGACGCCGATCGCGGCGCCCAGCAGGACTGTGCCAGCGAGCACTCTCGAACGGGGCTGGGCGGGGTCGATATCGTGCGCGAGCCTGAGCAGCCACTTGCGGCAGATCACCGCAATCGCGGTAATGCCGAGCAGCACCGCGAGCGAAACCATGATCAGGTGCTCGGTGGAATTGCCCACCTTCCCGAACCACGACAGGAACCCCAGCGTGAGGACCGCTGCCGGCACGCTGCCGCAAGCCATCCGGCGCACGATGCGCCAGTCCACCGTTTCGCGCTTGCCGTGGACCACGGAGCCCGCGATCTTCGTCATGGCGGCGAACAGCAGGTCGGTGCCAACCGCCGTCTGCGGGCTGACGCCGAACAGCAGCACCAGCAGCGGGGTCATCAGCGAGCCGCCGCCCACGCCGGTAAGCCCCACCAGCACGCCGACAAGCATGCCTGCGAAGACATGCAGATAGTCAAAATGCTGCGTCAGCGCCATGATTGCCCACCGTTGCCCGAAATCATCCGCTCTCTCAAATCGCCATCCTGCGCTGTTCTCACGGGGCGAGTGTCACGCCCGCGCGCGGCCGACAACAAAGAATTCCTTGCCCCGAGCGATTTCTCCTCCACCGGGCGAGCCCGGCGCCCCGAACGAAATTCGACCATCGGATTGGTCAGGGCAATTGGGCAAGCGGAGTAAACCCTCCGCCCGGAACGGCCGCGGCGATCGGGCTGGCGCTGCCGTCCGCCGCGATCGAGCGGACGCCGAGGATCCAGTCGTCCCCGCGAAATCCGTCGAGTTTGACGCTGGTCTGCGTGGTGCGCGCCACCATCGGCTCTGCTTCCCACTCCGGCGCATCGGTACGCCGACGCCAGACCGAATAGGCCGCCGCGCCCGGCACCGGCTGCCAGGTCACATCGGTCCAGGTCTTCACCGCCGCATCGGCCGTGGGCGCAGGCGGCATGGGCGCGCTGGCGAGAGCCGCGAGCGCGGCAATGTTGAGGCGCGTCACTTTGGCGAGATAGGGAAAGTCCATCTCGTCGATGGTGTCGCCATACTTGATGCCGTTCTCGGTACGCAGGTCCTGGTGCTGGTGCTCGTAATCCTCGATGGCGACCGAGAATCGCACGGCGGGATTGCCCTGTTCGAGGAACGGCAATTGGTCGCCACCGCGCCCCATGCGGTCGGCCCGCCAGACCTGCCTCACGGCAAGATCGTCCTGCACGCCGCCCGCGAGCTGCGCGATGAAACGGGAGATATTGCGACCGGGGCTATCGTTCTCGCCGCCGAAACGGCGGGCATCCGCGCGGGTCTTGTCGGTGGAATCGGCGCGCGGCCCTTCCGAGAAAAGGCGCACGTTCTTGTCGTCGACCAGCCCGTCCGAGCCGTGCGTGCCGCCGACGATGTCGTTGTTCAGCACGGCCTTCACGGTCCAGCCCTGCTTCCGGGCGTAATCGGCCAGCAGCTTGCCGCCGTAGAGGCCCTGCTCCTCGCCCGAAAGCGCTGCGTAGACGATGGTCGTGGCGAACTTGCGCTTGGAGAGGACACGGGCGGCTTCCAGCACCAGCGAGGTACCGGAACCGTCGTCGTTGGCGCCGGGCGCGTCGCTCTTCACGTCCATCACGTCGGTCACGCGGCTGTCGATATGCGCCTCGACGATGACGACTTCGTTCGGTCGCTCCGTGCCGCGCTGGATGGCGACGACGTCGACCATCTTTACCGGTGTCGGGATGCGCGTGCCGCTGACCATGGCCTCGGGCATGACCACTTCGAGACAGCCACCGCAGGCCTTGGAAGTCTTGCGGAACTCATCGGCCGCCCAGCGCCGTGCTGCGCCGATGCCCCGCTTGGGATCGGTGTCCGACGAAAGCGTGTGCCGCGTGCCGAAAGCAACGAGCTTTTCCACATCGGCGCGCATCCGGGCCTCGGACACCTGAGCCGAAGTGGCGCCAGATGCGGTGTTCGAATCGGCAGCTCCGGCCGGAACAACGGGAAGGATCGTGGCGGAAAGCGCGGTCGCGACCAGAATCTTGTTCATGCAGGCGCTTGTCACGTCCGACGGCCTGCTTGGCAAGAGGTCAGAAGCGAACGGGCGCCTCGCCGTAGCGGTTCGGCCCCGGATTGGATGGCCATACGCCGAAGATTATGACGATCAGGATCGCCGCGTATCCCAGCAGGCTGGCGGCCACCATCTTGGATTGCATGGCAAAGGCGGTTTCGAGATTGTCCGCCGATACTTTCTGCATGGTCGAAACGATCTCATCCATCCTGGACCAGACAATCGCCTTCGACGTCAGCGAAAGCAGGAAAGTCAGCACAGAGATCCAGCCCGGCTTGCCGGAATCGTGAAGCCGCCGCGCGAACGACGCCAGCAGGAGAAGCCCGGCGGTGAGGGAGACAATCGTCGAGAGCGTCATTGAAGTGCGCATGTAGCCGGCCATCTGGCTCATGACCCGCGCATTCATGTCGGCACCGGTCGCGCCCTGCTGCGCGGCAACGAAGGCGCCTTTCATGATGCCGCCCATCATGGGCATGGCGATCACCATGCCCACCGCATATTGGATGACGACGAGGAAGAGGACGTAGAACCAGAAAGTCTGCCGCGCATCGCGGCCCTTGAAGTTCAGCAGGTTCGTCAGGTTGTACTTGATCGATCCCAACACGCCCTCTTCCCCTTTTCAGATCAGTAGGATCTCGCCACGTAGATGCGTTCCACTGCGGGATCGCCGGTGAACACGCAATTACCGGCGACGGGCGCGGCGTCGAGCGGCGTGTTGCGGATCGTCAGCTTGTGTGCCTTGAGCTTCTGCACCACGGCTTCGAGCGCTTCCCCGGTCGGGCGGGACCATTCCACTTCTACCCAGCCCGGATAGCGCTTGTCTTCCGAGAAGAAGGAAGCGAGTTCCTCGAAGCTGGCGGCTTGGAAAATGTTCGCCTGAAGCTTCGCCTTGGCTTCGGCGTGGAGCGAAGTCTGGATATCTTCGATCTCGGCTGCGGCGCGGGCGACGAAATCTTCCTTGGACATGGCCACGAAATTGGCCTTGGCCGCATCGTTCCACAGCTTGTCGCGGCGCAGCATCGAAACCTGGCCACCGGCAGCATCGCGGCCGCCGATTTCGAGGATCAGGGGAACGCCCTTCTTGACCCAGGCCCAGCGCTTCTGCGTGGCCTTGCCGGGCCGCTTGTCGAGCAGGACGCGCAGCGGTTCGTTCAGAGCGAACTGCGTGACGAGCGCCTTGCGCAGTTCCTCGCAGTAGGCGAGCAGCGCTTCGTCCTCGTCGTTGTCGCGCAGCATCGGCAGGATCACGATCTGGTGCGGCGCGATCATCGGCGGCACGCGCAGGCCATCGTCGTCACCGTGGGTCATGATGACCCCGCCAACCATGCGGGTCGAAGTGCCCCAGCTGGTCGTGTGCGCGTATTGCTGCGTACCTTCCTTGTCCTGGTACTGGATGCCTGCCGCTTCCGCAAAGCCCGTGCCCAGGTAGTGCGAGGTGCCCGCCTGAAGCGCCTTGCCGTCCTGCATCATCGCCTCGATCGAATAAGTCGCGACGGCGCCGGGGAAGCGTTCATTCTCGGGCTTTTCACCCGCGATCACCGGCATGGCCAGCTCGGTTTCGGAGAAATCACGGTACATTTCGAGCGCGCGCAGCGTCTCGGTCATCGCGTCATCGCGGTCGGCGTGGGCGGTATGGCCTTCCTGCCAGAGGAACTCGCTGGTGCGCAGGAACATGCGGGTGCGCATTTCCCAGCGCACGACATTGGCCCACTGGTTGACCATGAGCGGCAGGTCGCGCCACGACTGCACCCAGCGCGCCATGGCGGCGCCGATCACCGTTTCCGAAGTCGGGCGGACGATCAGCGGCTCTTCCAGCTTCGCTTCGGGGTCGGGCACGAGGCCGCCATTGCCGTCACCGACCAGGCGGTGATGGGTGACGACGGCCATTTCCTTCGCGAAGCCTTCGACGTGCTCGGCTTCCTTGGCGAAGTAGGAAAGCGGGATGAACAGCGGGAAGTAGCAGTTGGTGACACCGGCCGCCTTGATGCGGTCATCCATCAGGCGCTGGATGCGTTCCCAGATGCCGTAGCCCCACGGCTTGATGACCATGCATCCGCGAACACCCGATTCCTCGGCCATCTCGGCCTCGGAAATGACTTCCTGATACCACTGGGCGAAGTCGTCCTCGCGCTTGGTGGAGAGGGCGTGGCGAATGGCGGGCACGGGTGCTTCTTCCTGAACTGAGCGATGCGACGGACCATCCGTTGCATTCCAGGCAAATCGCGGCGCCATTTCGGGCACCGCGAAAGCCCCTCGCGCAGACCCTTATTTGCCCAGCGCGTCAAGCCTCTTCTGGATTTCCGCCATCTGATCGCGCAGCGCGGCAAGGTCACCGGCGTCTTCTGCGGGAGGTGCCTTGGGCTCGGGCTTTTCCGATCCGGGCATGAAGGCGGCGGCAGCGGCCTTGAACATCGCCATGTTCTGTTCGGCCAGCTTGGCCAGCGGATTGTTGCCGAGGCTGTCTTCGAAAGCCTTGTGCAGCTTGGTCTGGTTGGCCCGGAAATTGTCCATCGAGGCTTCCAGATAGTGCGGCACCAGCGACTGCATCGAATTGCCGTACATGCTGATGAGTTCGCGCAGGAAGTTGACCGGGAGCATCTGCTCTCCGTTCGATTCCTCCTCCATGATGATCTGCGTGAGGATCGTGTGCGTGATGTCGGTGCCGGTCTTGGCATCGAGCACCTTGTAATCGACCCCTTCGCGGGTCATCTTCGCGAGATGATCGAGCGTAATATAGCTCGATGAACGTGTATTGTAGAGACGACGGTTTGCGTATTTTTTTATGATTACCGTGTTGTCGTCCTGCGACGCCGTTTCAGCCATTGCCAATCCCCAGTACAGTATCGCCGCAGGTTACCACCCCCCGATATCGCAACGCAACACAAATTGCTGCGCAGCAAAAGTCCGGGTAGAAACCCTAGCGGCCAAACCTTCGGCCGAGCAGGGTGAGCAACTCGTATTGCGACAGCCCCGATCGCGCCGCGGCTTGCGGCAGGGCATAGTCGGCGGTAATCCAGTCCCCCTCGCCCACATCCGGCGCATGGGTCAGATCGACGACGGTAAGATCCATGCTGACGCGGCCGAGCACCGGCAATTCGTGGCCCTTGGCGCGGAACATTCCCTTGTCGGACCAGCAGCGCAAGTAGCCGTCGGCATAGCCGAGCGCGATCGTTCCCACCCGCATCGCGGCAGGCGCCGTGAAAGTGGCGTTATAGCCGATGGTTTCGCCGGCGGGCACGTCACGGACCTGAAGGATCGCTGCCTCGGGACGGACGACCTGCCGCAAGTCTCCTGCCATGCTTTCGCGCGGAATGCCGCCGTAGAGGGCGATGCCGGGGCGGGTCAGGTCGCCGTGATAGTCGCTACCCAGCGCGATCCCGGCGCTATTGGCCAGGCTGGCACGCAGATGGCGAACCTGCCTGCGGGCATCCTGCCAGCGCGCGCATTGCGCGGCATTGAGATCGGTTTCCTCCTCCGCCGAGGCGAGGTGCGAGATCAGCACGTCGATATCGAGCGCGGCAATCGCCTCGTCGCCCAGTTCTTCCAGGCGAATGCCGAGGCGGTTCATCCCGGTATCCACCATGAGGTGGCAACGCCCGCCGCCTGCCTCGTTCCAGCGCCGGGCCTGCGCCAGCGAATTGATCACGGGCGTCACGCCGGTTTCCCGCGCGAAAGCGGCGTCCTGCGCGGTCAGCGGACCGTGCAGCACCGAAAGCGCGGCAGGGCTGATGCACTCGAGCAGATCCTGCGCCTCGCCCCAGTGGGCGACGAAGAAATCGTGGCATCCGGCTGCGTGAAGCACCGGAACCACTTCTCGCGCACCCAGGCCGTAGCCGTTGGCCTTTACCGCCGCTCCGGCACGCGCGGTTCCAGACAGGCGATCGAGCGCCTGCCAGTTGGCGCGCAGGGCATCGCGGTCGAAAGCGAGACGGAGGGCGGAAGCGGGAAACTCAGGAAACATCTTCACCATAATCGCGCGGAAGGCCGCGACAACGGCCCGGGTAATCAGGCAGGGATTGCCGCTGCTCGCGACCATGTAGCCGGAAATCAGCGGAAGGAAACCGCCAATCTGGTCTGGCGGGTGATCGTCGCAGGCTCGGCCGAAGGTAATCCAGCGCTAGCCGCACGCACCGGAAAGCGCCTGAACGGCGGCGTGCCAGGGGAGCAGAACGGCGCCGTGGCGGGCACTGTAGTCACGCGCTTTGGCGATCGCCGCAAGGCCGGGCCATTCCGGTAGGTTGCGCTCGCCCGAAAGCCAAAGGGCAATCGCTTCGGCTGCCGCATGCAGGTCTCGCGGGCTGCGGCCAATAGCTGCGTCGGCGAAGATGGCGGCAGCGGCCTGTCCTATGGCGCAGGCCTGGCTGCGGACGCCGATGCGCGCGACGGCGCCCTGCCCGTCCAGCGCCAGACCAAGGGCGATTGTGGAGCCGCAGCTCTGCGATCGCGCCTCGCCCTTGAAGGGCAAGCCCTCATCCCAGGGATAAGCGGCAAGCCGGATCGTCAGGCCCAGCACGTCGGGCGTGTAGAGAACTGCGCTGGACATCAGCCTTCTGCCTCGCGCGCTTCTGCTTCGCGCGCTTCGCGGCGGCGTTCGGAGATCATCTTGACGAGCGCTTCGCTGCTGGCGTTGACGAAAGGATAAGTGCGCGCCTCCTTCATCCATTCCGGGCGTCCGCCGGGGCCCCAGACGGTGTCGTAGCCAAGCACCAGAACCGAGAAGCCGAGGATGACGACGATCACCCCCTTCACTGCGCCGAAACCGAAGCCGAGCACGCGGTCGATCGGTCCGAGCACCGAGGCGCGGCTCTGCTTTCCGGCCCAGCTTGCGACCAGCTTCACGACGATGAAAGGCACCAGCAGCAGGAGCGCGAAGGCGATCACCGGCGTTGCAGTGCCGGAGCCGGTGTAGGGTTCAAGCCAGGCAGACAGCGGGGTATGCAGCGCCCTGATCGCGAACACCGCGAAGATCCACGCCCCCAGGGCGAGGATCTCCTGCACGAAACCTCTCAGAAATCCGATGGCGGCGCCCACGCCGACGAACACCAGAACAGCAATATCGAAACCGGTCATAATGCCCCGAACTAGGCATCCGTCAGGATACGGTCAACGAGATTGGGCAGCATGGTCAAACCGGTGAATTCGATGCCCTTAGCCGTACCTTCGGCATTGGCCCCGCCCGCCGGCCCGATCGCGCGCCCGAAGCCGAGCTTGGCCGATTCGCGCTGACGGATCGATGAATGCGAAACCGGGCGGATCTCGCCCGCCAGCGAGACTTCGCCGAACCACACCGCGTTCTTGGGCAGCGGCCGGTCTCCCAGCGCCGAAATCAGGGCGGCCGCCACCGCGAGATCGGCAGCGGGGTCTGCCAGGCGATAGCCGCCCGCAACGTTCAGATAGACTTCCGCACTGGAGAAATTGAGCCCGCAGCGCGCCTCCAGCACGGCCAGCAGCATGGCCATGCGCCCGGAATCCCAACCGACCACCGCGCGGCGCGGCGTGGCCCCGCTCTGGAGCCGGACGATCAGGGCCTGGATTTCCACGAGCACCGGCCGGGTGCCTTCCATGGCGGCGAAGACGGCGCTCCCCGCCATTTCCTCGTCTCGGCCCGAAAGGAACAGCATCGAAGGATTGCCGACTTCCGCGAGCCCGGCTCCCTCCATGGCAAAGACGCCGATCTCGTCGACAGGGCCGAAGCGGTTCTTCAGGCTGCGCAGGATGCGGTACTGGTGGCTGCGCTCGCCTTCGAAGGCCATGACGACGTCCACCATGTGCTCCAGCACGCGAGGCCCGGCGATCGTGCCGTCCTTGGTGACATGGCCGACCAGCACGAGGGTGACGTCGTTCTCCTTGGCATAGCGGATCAGCTCGAAAGCGCAGCCACGCACCTGGCTGACGGTGCCCGGTGCGCCCTCGATCGTGTCCGAGTGCATGGTCTGGATCGAATCGATCACCAACAGGGTCGGCGCTTCCATCATGCCCAGCGTGGTCAGGATATCCCGGACGGACGTGGCCGAGGCCAGCTGGATCGGCGCCTTGGACAGCCCGAGCCGCTCCGCGCGCAGGCGCACCTGCCCGGCCGCTTCCTCGCCGCTGACATAGACCACGCTGCCGCCCGCCATGGCGATATGCGCGGAGGCCTGAAGCAGGAGGGTCGACTTGCCGATACCGGGATCGCCGCCCATCAGGATCGCCGAACCGGGCACCAGCCCGCCGCCGAGCGCACGGTCGAACTCCGCAAAACCGCTGGCGCGGCGCTTGGGCAGCTCGCCCGGGGCATCGAGCGGAGTGAAGAGAATGGGCCGACCGCCCGAGGACAGATCGTGCTTGGAGGAAAACACCGTCTGCGGCGCTTCTTCCGCCAGCGTGTTCCACTCTCCGCAATCGGGACATTGACCTTGCCAGCGGGACGAGACGCCTCCGCAGGCCTGACAGACATATCGACGCTTGGGCTTTGCCATGCGCCTCGATTATCTGGAACGGAATGAGAACGCAATTGCCTTTCCCGAACGATCGCGCCAACATGGCGGAATGCGGCAAAAGGAACTGCGGATCGCGCTGGTCTGCTACGGCGGCATCAGCCTTGCCGTCTACATGCACGGAGTAACCAAGGAACTCTGGAAGGCACTTCAGGCCAGCCAGGCGTTCTGGGCGGGGAGCGGCGAGCCGGGTAACGTCGGAGCGGGAAAGGGAACCGCGGCAGTCTATCGTAAGCTGCTGCAAAGGCTCGAATCGGGAAGTAACCTGCGACTGCGCATCCTTGCCGACATCGTCGCCGGGGCCAGTGCGGGCGGGATCAACAGCGTGTTCCTCTCGCAGGCGATCCATTCCGGCCACTCGCTGGAACCCCTGACCGAACTCTGGCTCGAGAATGCCGACGTCGATGTGCTGCTCGATCCCGAGGCGCGGGCGCGCAGCGAGGTTACGAAGTTCTGGGCGCGGCCGATCGTTTCCTATCTGCTCCATCGTCCCGGCAATGCGGTGAGCAGCAGCGTTGCACCGGAAACGCGCGAGGAAGTGCGGCAGAAGCTCTCCCGCCTGATCCGCTCGCGCTGGTTCGAACCGCCCTTCAGCGGCATCGGCCTTTCGCGCCTGCTGGCAGGCGCGCTTACCGCCATGGCCGAAAGCGAGCCCGGGCCGCCGCTCCTGCCGCACGGCCATCCGATCAATCTTTTCGTGACGGCCACAGACTTCAAGGGCCATCTCGAAACCCTGAGGCTGCATTCGCCCGAACTCGTGCTGGAAAGCGAACACCGCCTGAGCATCGGTTTCGAATCGCGGGCCGGCACCCCTGCCCTTGCCGCCATGCCGGAACTGCTGCTGGCGGCACGTTCGACGGCGAGCTTCCCCGGCGCCTTCCCCCCGCTCCAGATCGAGGAGATCGACGGGCTGGTCGAGGAACTCGGGCTTGCATGGCCCGGGCGCGAGGCGTTCTTCCGCCGGATCATGCCGGAGCATAGCCAGCGCGGCGACCTCGACAATGTGGCCCTCATCGATGGATCGGTGCTCAACAATGCGCCCTTCGCGGACGCCATGAGCGTGCTGCGAGACCGCCCGGCCACGCGCGAGGTGGATCGCCGCTTCGTCTATATCGACCCTACCCCCGATCGCATCGGCGCCTCGGTGCGGCAGGAAAGGAAAGCACCGGGCTTCTTCTCGACGATCTTCGGCTCGCTCTCCTCGATCCCGCGCGAGCAGCCCATCCGCGACAATCTGGAGACGCTCGAGCGGGATTCGCAGGAGATGGCGACACTTCGCGCCATCGTTCTCGCCATGCGGCCCGAGATCGAGGAAACGGTGGACCGCCTGTTCGGCAATACCTTCTTCCTCGATCGCCCGACACCCAAGCGTCTCGCTGCCTGGCGCGACAAGGCGCAGAGAGCGGCGCTGGAGCAGGCCGGTTTCGCCTATCACGGCTATGTCCAGGTGAAGTTCTCCGGCATCGTCGCCAAGCTCGCGAAGCTGATCCACGAAGCGGCGCCCGAACTGGGGCTATCGTCCAGCGAACCCGTCGCGCGCCGTCTTCACGACCATTTCGCCAGCATGGGGCTGGACCGAATCCACGGCCTGAAGGGCGACGGCTCTCCCGGGATGATCGATTTCTTCCGCAGCCACGACCTCGCTTTCCGGATACGGCGACTTCGCCTCCTGGCACGCCGCGTGACGCAGGAATGGCAGCAAGAAGCGAGCGTCGACGAAGCCGAACGCGACAGCGCGCGAGAGGCGATCTATGCCGCGCTGGCGCTCTACCTCAACAGGGAGCCGGTCTCTGCCATGGGCGCGGAATTCGCGGCCCTGGCTGCGGGCGTATTCACGGATCCCGGCGCTGTGATCGAGCATGTCGAACGGGTGCGCAACCTCGGCGAGATCGATGCGGAAGTCGACAGCATGTTGGCGGAGGCGCTCTCGGAAATGCCCCAGGTCCTGCGGCGGCGGGTGCTGCTCGCCTACCTCGGGTTCCCTTTCTACGACACCGTCACCCTGCCCCTGCTGCGCGGCGAAGGGCTGACCGAATTCGATCCCATCCGCGTCGATCGCATCTCGCCCGAAGATTGCCACATGATCCGCAAGGGACCGGTGCTGCGCGGCACCGAGTTCTTCAACTTCGGCGCCTTCTTCAGCCGCGCCTATCGTGAGAACGACTATCTCTGGGGACGGCTTCACGGCGCGGAGCGGATGATCGACCTGATTTCCTCCACCGCGGAAGGCGAGCATGCTCTGCTCGAAGGCGAGCTTTGGGCGCTGAAGCGCGAGGCATTCCTGGCCGTGCTGGACGAGGAAGAGGAGCGGCTGACAGCGGATCCGGCGCTCCTGCGCAATGTCAGGGACGAAGTGCTGCGCGGCGGGTGATGAGCGGGATAACCACGAGCGGTAATGCGATGGGCGGTATTACGTCGTCCCGGGCTCGACCAGGGACCGCTGGCCGTCTTTAGGCGCTGCGTTCGCGCGCGATGTATCGCCTAAAGTATTGCCAGCGGTCCCGGATCAAGTCCGGGACGACGTATTATCCCAGACCGAGATTACTCGGTCAGATCGTTCCAGGCTTCCTTGATCCGGTCGAAGAAACCCTTTGACTGCGGGCATTCATCGCCCGTCTCGGTCGATTGCAGCTCGCGGATCAGTTCCTTCTGGCGCGCGGACAGTTTGGTCGGCGTTTCCACGCTGATCTCGATGACGAGATCGCCCCGGCCCCGGCCCTGAAGCACCGGCATGCCTGCCCCGCGCTTGCGAAGCTGCTTGCCGGACTGGATGCCTGCGGGAATGTCCACCGAGATGGTCTCGCCGTCCATGCCGGGAATGTCGATCGAACCGCCGAGCGCCGCCGTGGTGAACGTGATCGGAACCCGCGTGAGCAGCGTCGTGCCGTCGCGTTCGAACACCTTGTGCCGCTTGACGTGGAGGAAGATATAGAGGTCGCCCGGAGGCGCGCCGAACGGCCCGGCCTCGCCCTTGCCGGACAGGCGGATGCGGGTGCCGGAATCGACGCCCGGCGGAATTTCCACCTGCAAGGCCTGGGGCTTGTCGACCCGCCCTTCGCCGCCGCAGGAGCGGCAGGGCTTCTCGATCACTTCGCCGCGGCCGTGGCAGGTCGGGCACGTGCGTTCCACCACGAAGAAGCCCTGTTGGGCACGGACCTTGCCATGGCCGCCGCACATGTTGCAGCCGCGCTTGCCGGTGCCCGGCTCCGCGCCGGAACCGCTGCAAGGCTCGCAGCTTTGCGAAACCTCGATGGTGATCTCGGTCTGCTTGCCATGGAAGGCCTCGTCCAGCGAGACTTCCATGTCGTAGCGCAAGTCGGCGCCGCGACGGGCCTGCTGACGACCGCCGCCACCGAAGGCGCTGCCGAAGATGGATTCGAAGATATCGCCGATGTCGCCGAACTCGGCGCCGCCGGGATGGCCGCCGCCACCCATTCCCTGTTGGAACGCGGCATGGCCGTAGCGATCGTAGGCTGCCCGCTTCTGCGGGTCCTTGAGGCAATCGTAAGCCTCGCTGATCTGCTTGAAGCGTGCTTCGCTGTCGCCGCAGCCCGGGTTCTTGTCCGGGTGATAACGCATCGCAAGGCGACGGTAGGACGACTTGATGGTCTTGTCGTCGGCGCCGCGCTCTACTTCGAGCAGTTCGTAATAGTCGATTTCGGTAGCTGACACGTCTCGTTATTCCCCGCGTGCGACCTGGCCGCCACCGTCACGCGATGTAACGATGGCGGCCACGCTTGTCATGAGGACCGATCAGCCCTTGTTGTTTTCGTCGACTTCCGAGAACTCGGCGTCGACGACATCGTCGTCACCACCGGCCGGAGCGGCTTCCGGCGAAGCAGCCGAAGCCTGTTCCTTCTCGTAGATGGCCTGACCCATCTTCATCGCGACTTCGGTCAGCGCCTGCGACTTTGCCGTGATCTCGGCGGGGTCGCCACCTTCGATCGCCGTCTTGGTCGCGGCGATGGCCGCTTCGACTTCCGACTTCAGGCCGGCGTCGATTTTGTCGCCATGCTCGGCGATCTGCTGCTCGGTCGCGTGGACGAGGCTGTCGGCGTTGTTCTTGGCCTCGGCGGCCTCACGACGCTTCTTGTCCTCTTCGGCGAACTTCTCGGCATCCTTGACCATCTGGTCGATGTCGCCATCGGACAGACCGCCCGAAGCCTGGATGCGGATCTGCTGCTCCTTGCCGGTGCCCTTGTCCTTGGCCGAGACGTTGACGATGCCGTTGGCGTCGATGTCGAAGGTCACTTCAATCTGCGGCACGCCGCGACGCGCGGCCGGAATGCCGACGAGGTCGAACTGGCCGAGCATCTTGTTGTCCTGCGCCATCTCGCGCTCGCCCTGGAACACGCGGATGGTCACCGCTTGCTGGTTGTCCTCGGCGGTCGAGTAGACCTGGCTCTTCTTGGTCGGGATCGTCGTGTTGCGGTCGATCATCTTGGTCATGATGCCGCCCAGCGTCTCGATACCCAGCGACAGCGGGGTCACGTCGAGCAGCAGCACGTCCTTGACGTCGCCCTGAAGCACGCCGGCCTGGATCGCAGCGCCCATGGCCACGACTTCGTCAGGGTTAACGCCGGTGTGCGGTTCCTTACCGAAGAAGTCCTTCACGACTTCGCGTACCTTGGGCATGCGGGTCATGCCGCCGACCAGAACGACGTCGTCGATATCCTTGGCCGAAACGCCGGCATCGGCCAGCGCCTTGCGGCAGGGCTCGAGCGTGCGCTGGATCAGGTCCGCAACCATCTTTTCAAGGTCGGCGCGGGTAACGGTTTCCACGAGGTGCAGCGGCGTGGTGGCGCCGCCTTCCATACGTGCGGTGATGAAGGGCAGGTTGACCTCGGTCGTCGCGGTGGACGAGAGTTCAATCTTCGCCTTTTCGGCCGCTTCCTTCAGACGCTGCAGGGCCAGCTTGTCGCTGCGCAGGTCCATGCCTTCCTTGGCCTTGAACTTGTCGGCCAGCCATTCGACCAGCTTGGTGTCGAAGTCTTCACCGCCCAGGAACGTGTCACCGTTGGTCGACTTCACTTCGAACACGCCGTCGCCGATTTCGAGGATCGAAACGTCGAAGGTACCGCCGCCAAGGTCGTAGACGGCAATGGTCTTGCCGTCCTGCTTGTCGAGGCCATAGGCCAGCGCGGCCGCAGTCGGCTCGTTGATGATGCGCAGCACTTCAAGACCGGCGATCTGGCCGGCGTCCTTGGTCGCCTGGCGCTGCGCGTCGTTGAAGTAGGCGGGCACGGTGATGACGGCCTGCGTCACGGTCTCGCCGAGGTACGATTCGGCGGTTTCCTTCATCTTCTGCAGCGTGAAGGCCGAGATCTGCGACGGGCTGTAGTCTTCGCCGCCGGCCTGAACCCAGGCGTCGCCGTTCTTACCCTTGACGATGTGGTACGGAACCAGCTCGGTGTCCTTCTTGGTCACCGGGTCGTCGAAGCGGCGGCCGATAAGGCGCTTCACCGCGAAAATCGTGTTGTCGCCGTTGGTCACGGCCTGGCGCTTTGCAGGCTGCCCGATCAGGCGCTCACCATCCTTGGTGAAAGCGACGATCGAGGGCGTGGTGCGCGCGCCTTCGGAGTTTTCGATAACCTTCGGCTTGCCGCCGTCCATCACGGCGACGCAGCTGTTGGTGGTGCCGAGGTCGATACCAATTACTTTTGCCATTATCCCCATTCCTCACGTCAGTGGATGACACCATGCGGATCGCCTCCCTCCACAAGGCAAGGCGGCTTGCATGGCTCGATGACGTTCAAAGTCGTCGGAGCGGCATATAGGTGTGGTTTCGCTTGGAACAAGTCTGTCGCAATGGCATTACGCGGTGGAAATTTTCAGCGCCCCAAGCTCCTTGGCATCAGGCGCCTACCCGAGAGGACCGATCTGCCGTGAAGCCTGCCCAGAAGACCGTGCGTTTTCCCCAGCCCCTCCGCATGCTTGCTGTCGTCGGCTCGGTCGGCCTTCTTGCTTCGCTCGCGGCCTGCCAGAAGGCCGAAAACCCCGCTGCACAGGAAAGCGCTGCTCCAGGATCGGGCGCGAATTCGGGGCCGACCGCAAAGCCCGGGATCAGCGCCAGCGACGGGCACCTGTTCCTGCCGATCGTGGCGGGCCGGCCGGGTGCGGTCTATTTCACCGTGCGCAATGACGGCCCCGCGCCCGTCAGCCTGGTGGGCGTCCATGTCAGCGGCACCGGCAAGGCACAGATGCACAAGACCGAAGGCGGCAGCATGGCGGCGGTCGATTCGCTGGAGATCGCACCGGGCGCCCAGGTGGAATTCAAGCAGGGCGGCATGCACGTCATGGTCTTCGATATCGAGGATACAGTGAAGGCCAGCGGCACGGCGGAGCTGACCCTGACCTTCTTGGGCGGCGACAAGCTCTCGATGCCGCTGCGCGTGGAAAGCCTCGGCGGCAAGGACATGGGCGGCGATATGCCGGGGATGGACCACTGACGGGAAATTGCCCGCCAGGTGGGGAAAGGCCGCTCACCTCAGGTGAAGTCGCGCTGGTCCGCAGTGTTTTCGCAGATGCCGTAGACGCGGGTCCGGTGCGGATCCGCCGTCGCAAATGGTTCCCCCTGCAACCGGCCAAAGTGGTGATGGCGCCTTGCGGGCATCTTCATTTCCATCACCGCTCCGATCTCTACCGCGAGGATTTCTCGTCGGCGCCGATCGGCCTCCAGGGTCTTTTCATCCATGAGATGACCCACGTCTGGCAGAGCCAGCAAAAGGGGCGATGGTATCTGCCGCTCATGCGGCACCCGTTCTGCCGCTACGATTACACGCTGCGGCCGGGCTGGACCCTCGATCGTTACGGGATCGAGCAGCAGGCGGAAATCGTGCGCCATGCCTTCCTGCTGGATCTGGGACGGCATGTGCCCGGCGCGCCGCCGCTGGGCAGCTATCGCGGCATTCTTCCGTTCGGCCACCTTTCGGCCTGAAGCTGCGGTTTCGAAAACAGGAAAGGGCGCGGAACGATCCGCGCCCTTTTTCGAAATTCCAGTGGTCTTGCCGCCAGGTCAGCAATCGCGGTCCCAATAGCGGTCGCCCCTGCGATCGTAGCGGTAGCAGCCGTTGTGCTTCTTCTGGGTCGAACCCACCGCGGCACCGGCCGCCGCGCCGACGGCAGCACCTGCGCCGACATCGCCTGCGAGAGCGCCGACACCGGCACCCAGCGCGCCGCCTGCCAGAGCGCCTTCGCCTGTATAGTTGCTAGCACAACCGGCCATGCCAAGCGCACCGGCTGCGAGGATCGGAAGAATGAACTGTCGCATGGGTTGTCTCCGCTAAATATCAGGACTCTACCTGATCAACGGCCCCGATGCGGACGGGTTCCATCAGATCTTTCGGGCCAACCCCGCCGCGCCCCCATTCGTCCCTCAAGGACTTGACGGACCTTGAAGTTCCGGTGGCGAGCGCAGCGCTGCGGGAAGATCAGTCCGGCTTCTTGGCGACCGCGACCATGGCGGGGCGCAGGAGGCGGTCCTTGATCATGTAACCGGCCTGGAGTTCCTGAACGATGGTACCGGGCTCGGCATCGGCCGAAGGCACTTCGATCATGGCCTGGTGCTGGTTGGGATCGAGCGGCAGACCCATCGCCGCGACACGCGTGATGCCGTGGTTGGTGAAGACCTTGTCGATCTCGCGGCCAGTGGCCTCGATACCGGCGACGATGCCCTTGAGCTTCTCGTCCTCGCGCAGGTCCGCCGGGATTGCCGAGAGCGCGCGGGTCAGATTGTCGGCCACCGAAAGAATGTCACGGGCGAAACCGGTTGCGGCATAGGCGCGCGTGTCGGCAACATCCTTCTCCAGGCGGCGGCGCACGTTCTGCGTTTCCGCGCGGGCGTAAAGCGCTTCCTGCTTGGCGGTTTCCAGTTCCTCGCGCAGCTTGGCGAGTTCACCGCTGTCCTTATCACTGTCGATCATGTCTTCGGGCACGCCCTTCAGTTCTTCCGCGATGGCGGGATCTACAGTCTGACCCTCTGGCGGCTGGGTCTTGTCGTCAGTCATTATTGTAAGGTTCCAACTATCCGATGAGCTTGCCCAGGCTCTGGGCAGTGAAATCCACCATGGGGACGACGCGCGCATAATTCAACCGAGTCGGCCCGATTACCCCCACTACGCCGACCACCCGGCCATCGCGGTCGCGATAGGGCGAGGCGATCACCGAAGAGCCGGAAAGCGCGAAGAGCCGGTTCTCCGAGCCGATGAAGATACGCGTCGATTCGGCCTCGCGCGCCAGATCGAGCAGGTCCGAGACCGATTGCTTGTTCTCGAGGTCGTCCAGCAGGGAGCGCACGCGTTCGAGGTCGGACAGCGCGGTTTCGTCGAGCAGGTTGGCCTGCCCCCTGACGATCAGCACCGGACGGGCCATGGCGTCCTGGCTCCAGACCGCCAGGCCGCGTTCGACAAGGTCCCGACTGGCGGCATCGAGGGCGGACTTGCCGGTCGCGATATCCGCGCGCATGGCGCGCGCCGCCTCGCTGAGGGTGCGCCCGGCCAGATGCGCGGTAATGTAGTTGGAGGCCTCCTCCAACGCTCCGGGCGGCAAGGCATCGGGAAATTCGACGATGCGGTTCTCCACCGCGCCGTCCTCTCCCACCAGCACGGCCAGTGCCCTCCCCGGCCCCAGCGGCACGAGTTGCAGGTGCATCAGACGCGGCTCGCGGCGTGGCACCATAACCACGCCCGCGCTGGAGGTGAGGTTCGACAGGAGCGTGCTGGTCGCCTCCAGCGCGGCTTCGATCGGTCCCGGCGCGGCGAGGCGGCTCTCGATCGCGAAGCGTTCCTCGGCAGTGGGTTCGGCAACCTGCATGATGCCATCCACGAAAAGACGCAGGCCTGCCTCGGTGGGAAGCCGTCCCGCACTGGTATGCGGCGCGGCCAGCAGGCCGAACGATTCGAGGTCCGCCAGTACCGAACGGATCGAGGCGGACGACAGCTTCAAGCCGCCCGGCCCGGCCAGGGTCTTGGAGCCGACCGGAGTTCCAGTCGCAAGATATCCCTCCACCACGAGGCGGAATATCTCGCGGGCGCGGTCGGAAAGTTCGGTGATCGGCGGTGTCGGCATCTGCCTTCAATCTAGGGAATGGCGCGGGCGTCTCAAGCCAAATGCGCGGGGGCCATTCGATTGCGCGCATTTTTACGCGCTTGAGGTGTTTCCACTCGCCCCAAAAATGCTTTAGGGCGCGCCGGTAATCGACGATCAGAACTTTGAGCAAAGGAACCTCCATGCGACCTTCCGGCCGTACGCCCGACGAGATGCGCGCTATCGATATCCAGACCGGCTTCACCAAGCACGCCGAAGGTTCGGTGCTGATTTCCTTCGGTGATACCCGCGTCCTCGTCACCGCCTCGATCGAGGAAAAGGTGCCGCCGTTCCTGCGCGGCAAGGGCGAAGGCTGGGTGACGGCCGAATATTCGATGCTGCCCCGCGCCACCCATACGCGTGGTTCGCGTGAAGCGGCCAAGGGCAAGCAGTCGGGCCGCACCCAGGAAATCCAGCGCCTGATCGGCCGTAGCTTGCGCGCCGTGGTCGACATGAAGAAGCTTGGCGAACGCCAGATCGTGCTCGACTGCGACGTGCTCCAGGCCGACGGCGGCACCCGCACGGCCTCGATCTCCGGCGCCTGGGTGGCGCTGCGCCTGGCCGTCGACAAGCTGATGGCGGAAGGCAAGATCAAGGAAGACCCGATCACCGGCCGCGTCGCCGCCATCTCTTGCGGCATCTGCGAAGGCACCCCGGTGCTCGACCTCGACTATATCGAGGACAGCTCGGCCGATGCCGATGCCAACTTCGTGCTGATCGAAGGCGGCAAGATCGCGGAAGCCCAGGCCACTGCCGAAGGCGCGACTTACGACGAGGAAGGCCTGCTGCGCCTGCTGCGCCTCGCCCGCATCGGCTGCGACCGTATCTTCGCCGAGCAGGCCAAGGCCGTCGGCCGCTAAGTTCAAATACGCATAAACCATCGCCGTTCCCGTCTGCGCGGGGACGGCGAAAATGGAACCAGGCATATGACCCGCAAACTCGGAAACACCCGCCTCGTCATCGCGACTCATAACGCGGGCAAGCTGCGGGAAATCGGTGCCCTGCTCGCACCCTTCGGCATCGAGTGCGTTTCCGCTGGCGAACTCGGCCTGCCCGAACCGGAAGAGACCGGCACGACTTTCGTCGAGAACGCGCTCCTGAAAGCCCACGCCGCCGCCAAGGCCGCGCAGCTTCCCGCGCTGGCCGACGACAGTGGCATGTCGGTGACGGCGCTGGGCGGAAGGCCCGGCGTCTACACCGCCGACTGGGCCGAACGGCAGTGGTTCGAAGGCCCTTCCGGCCGCGACTGGTTCATGGCGATGGGCAAGGTCGAAGGCCTGCTCTGCGAACAGGGACCGGAAGTCGATCGCTCTTGCTGGTTCTCCTGCGTCCTGGCGATCGCCTGGCCGGACGGCGAGGAAGCCGTCTACGAAGGCCGCTCCAACGGCACGTTCACCTGGCCTCCGCGCGGAAAGATGGGCTTCGGCTACGATCCCTGCTTCGTGCCGGACGGCCTCGACCAGACCTTTGCCGAGATCGCGCCCGAAAAGAAGCACGAGATCAGCCACCGCGCCGACGCTTTCGCCAAGCTGGTCGCGGAGCAGTTCGCAGGCTAGTCTGCCAAGATGGCGCGCGCGCTCTACATCCACTGGCCGTTCTGCCTCGCAAAATGCCCCTATTGCGACTTCAACAGCCATGTCCGCGAACGCGTGGAGCATGATCGCTGGCAGGCGGGCCTGCTGGCGGACATGCGCCACGAACATGCCGTCGCGGGCGGAGAGAAACTCGATTCGATCTTCTTCGGGGGCGGCACGCCGTCGCTGATGCCCCCTGCCCTCGTCGCGCGGCTGCTGGACGAGGCCGAGAAGCTCTGGGGCTTTTCGGAGGGGATCGAGATCACGCTGGAGGGCAACCCTTCGTCGGTGGAAGCGGGCAACTACGCCGCTCTGGCCGATGCCGGCGTGAACCGTGTCTCGCTTGGCCTTCAGGCGCTGGACAACGAAACCTTGCGCTTCCTCGGCAGGCTTCACGATGCCTCGGAAGGCTTGCAAGCGCTGGAAGTGGCGCAGCAACGCTTCTCCCGCGTCAGCTTCGACCTCATCTATGCACGCCCCGGCCAGACCCTGGATGCGTGGCAGGCAGAGCTTGAACGGGCCTTGTCGTTCGGGACCGGCCACCTTTCGCTCTACCAGCTCACGATCGAACCCGGCACCAGGTTCGCCACGATGGTGCGTCAGAACCAGTTTGAACCGCTGGACGAGGATGCCTGCGCCGACATGTTCGCGCTCACCCGCGAAATGACCGCCAACGCAGGCCTCCCGGCCTACGAGATCAGCAACCACGCCCGCCCCGGCGAGGAAAGCCGCCACAACCTGACGTACTGGCGCTATCAGGACTATTGCGGGATCGGCCCCGGCGCTCATGGGCGGCGCGGGGGCATTGCCACCACCCGCCACCGCAAGCCGGAGAACTGGCTCGAGGCCCTCGATGCCAAGGCCCAGGGCATCAACGAACACCGCGATCTGGGACGCCGCGAACAGGCGAGCGAGGCCATGCTCATGGGCCTGCGCCTGCGCGAGGGTGTGGACCTCGATGTCATGGCTGCACGGTTCGGCCTGACCGGCGCAGAGCTGTGCGATCCGGCCAAGGCCGCGTTCTACGAGAGGCAGGGCCTCGTCCGCCGCGAAGGCGCGCGGCTCCATGTCACCGAAGAGGGCATGCCGCTGCTTGACGGATTGCTGGGCGAAATCGTGCCCGTCGATCTGGTGGAACCTTGAACCGGATGACCAAGGCCGACCTGCTCGAGGCTTGGGGCAACCATCTCAGGAACGGGCGGCGACGCAGTCCCCATACCGTGCGGGCCTATCTCGCCACGGCAGGGCGGCTGATCGACAGTGTCAAGCCTGCCGACTGGCATGCCTTGGCCGGGCTCGAAGCGGCCGAACTGCGCCACCATCTGGCGGATCGCCGCGAAGACGGCATCGGCAACACCTCCGCTGCCCGAGAGCTTTCCGCGCTCAAGAGCTTTCTCGCCTTTGCCCGCGAGCAATCGGGATCGCCTCATGCCAAGGCCCCACGTCTTCGCGGCCCACGCGTGAAGAAGGGCCTGCCGCGCCCGGTCACGCCGGATGAGGCCGTCAACCTGGCGGCCATGGTCGAGGACGACGCCAGCGCGCCCTGGATAGGCGCGCGCGACCGCGCCGTGCTGCTGCTGCTCTATGGCGCCGGGCTGCGCATTGCCGAAGCCCTGGCGATTACCGCCGCCGCCCTTCCCCTTGGCGAGACGCTGCTCGTCACCGGCAAGGGCGGCAAGCAGCGCATGGTGCCGCTGCTTCCGATCGTGCGCGAGGGCGTGGCCGACTATCTGGACAAGTGCCCCTGGCCGATGGCGCCGGACATGCCGATCTTTCGCGGGGCGAAAGGCGGGCCTTTGTCCCAGGGCATGGTCCAGAAAGCGGTTGCCCGTGCGCGCGTCGTGCTGGGGCTACCGGCCAGCGCTACGCCGCACGCCTTGCGGCACAGCTTCGCCACCCATCTGCTTGGCGCCGGCGCGGACTTGCGCAGCCTGCAGGAACTGCTCGGCCATGCCAGCCTGGGTTCGACGCAGATCTATACCAGAGTGGATGCGGCAACCCTGCTCGACGTCTATCGCAGCGCGCATCCTCGCGAGCAGGGTTGAGAGGTCAAAGCGCGCCTTCGTGCGGCGCCAGCAAGCCGCGCCAGATCAGCGCACCGATCGCCGCGCCGACCAGCGGCGCCACCCAGAACACCCAGAGCTGTCCCAGCGCCGCGGTTTCCGCGAAGAGCGCCACGCCGGTCGATCTCGCGGGATTGACGGAGGTATTGGTGACCGGGATCGAGATCAGGTGGATCAAGGTCAGGCAAAGGCCGATGGCGAGCGGTCCGAACCCGGCCGGAGCGATTTTCGAAGTCGATCCGAGGATGACGACGATGAAACCGGCCGTCAGGATGGTCTCGATCAGCAGGGCCGACGACAGCGCATAACCGCCCGGCGAAAGCTCGCCGTAGCCGTTGGTGGCGAATCCTCCGGGGGTCCAGCCGGCCTTCCCCGAAGCGATCGCGTAAAGAGCCGCTGCCGCCAGAATGGCACCCAGGACTTGCGAGACCCAGTAGGGAACGAGGTCTTTCCACTCGAGCCGGCCGCCCACGGCCATTCCCAACGAGACGGCGGGATTGAAGTGTCCGCCCGAAATCCCGCCGACGGCGTAGGCCATCGTCAGAACCGTTAGGCCGAAGGCCAGTGCCACACCGGCGAAGCCGATGCCGAGATCGGGAAAGGCCGCCGCAAGGACCGCCGAACCGCAGCCCCCGAAGACAAGCCAGAAAGTACCGAAGAATTCCGCTGCCAATCGCTTGGACATAACCCCTGCTCCCAAATGGTTGCGAGCAAAGACTACGGCATTGCACCTAGCGACGATACTCGGCGCTTTGTACAAAACTGATGAATAGTTTACGGTTAGTCTTCAACCTTCCCTGACGAGGGCTGCCAGGTAAATACTCTCCAGAAGTACCAAACGGCTGCTACAACAGCAAAAACGACCGTGGCCCAGCCGATCCAGGTCTCAGCTTCCGAGAAGCGGCGGCCCAGCCAGCTACCCGCCATGATGAGGATCGTGTTCCAGATCGCGGCCCCTGCCGCCGTGTAGATCAGGAAAGTCAGGTGCCGCATATGCGCCAGCCCGGCAGGAACCGAGACGATGCTCCGAAACATCGGCATGAAACGCATGACGAACACCACCCAGCGCCCGTGCCTGCGAAAGAACTGTCCGGCGCGCTCGATGTCGCGCCATTCCATCGTCAGCCAGCGCCCCCACCGGTCGACGAAGGGCTTCAGCCGCTCATAGCCGAGACGATCCGCCATCAGGAACAGCACATAGTTGCCGAGCGTCGATCCCAGGGTGCCTGCCAGAAGCACCGGCGCGAAATCCATCCGCCCGTGCGCCATGGCTATCCCGGCGACACCCATGATGAGCTCCGAGGGGATCGGAGGCACGATGTTCTCAAGCGCCATCAGGAGGAGAATACCCCAGTATCCTCCCCCCTCGATGAGCGAGATGACCCATTCATCCATGGCGGAGCAATTCCACCGAGCGGATCAGACCGCTCCTTTCGCCATCGCGGCATGGCGCGCTTCGATGGCGTCCCAGATCTTCGCGCCGGTATCGGTTCCGTTGAACCGGTCGATGGCGACGATGCCGGTTGGCGAGGTCACGTTGATTTCGGTCAGCCATTTTCCGCCAATCACGTCGATGCCCACGAAAACAAGGCCGCGCGCCTTGAGTTCCGGTGCCAGCGCCCCGCAGATTTCCTCTTCAGCCGAAGTGAGGCCGGTCGCCTCTGCCGAACCGCCGACCGCCAGGTTGGAGCGAAACTCGCCCGCCCCCGGCTTGCGGTTGATGGCGCCTGCGAATTCGCCGTCCACAAGGACGATGCGCTTGTCGCCCTCGGCCACGTCGGGAAGGAAGGGCTGGACCATGAAAGGCTCCACCCAGGCGTTCTCGAACATCTCGATCAGCGCGCCAAGGTTGCTGCCGTCGGCGGGCACGCGGAACACCGCCTTGCCGCCGTTTCCGTGGAGCGGCTTGATCACGAGATCGCCGCCGAAACCGGCTTCCACATTGCGCTGCTGGAACAAGCGCACGTCCTCGATACGGCGCGCGATGAACGTCGGCGGCATGAAGCGCGCGTAGTCGAGCACGAAGACTTTCTCGGGCGCATTGCGGACCGAGACGGGATCGTTGACCACCAGCGTCTGCCCGGCAAGCCGCTCGAGCAGGTGCGTGGCGGTAATATAGCCGAGATCGAAAGGCGGATCCTGCCGCATCAGCACGACATCGATATCGGCCACGAGGTCGATTAGGCGATATTCGCCGCGGGTGAAGTGCGCACCTTCCACGCGCTGCACCGTCACCGGCGCCCCCCAGCAGGTCAGCCGACCGGCCGCGCCGGAAGAGGCATCGTAGGCAAGCGTTCGCACGTCGTAATGAAACAGCTCATGCCCGCGCGCCTGCGCCGAGAGCATGAGTGCGAACGAGGAATCGCCTGCGATCTTGATCGATTCCAGGGGGTCCATCTGAACTGCGATGCGTAAGGTCATGAAAACTCCGGTGCTCGCGGATATGTACCGAGCGGTATCTTTCGTGAAGGCGGCTTAATCAAATTCGGCGGCGGGCGCGAATGGTTTCGGGATCGGGCCGCATCTTTAGGAAGAAGGCTGCCAGGCATTGGTTATGCGGCGCGGCCAGCAGCCCGGCGCCATGAGCAGGACATCCACCCTCACGTCGTCGCCGGGCCTCTGGTAGCGGTGGGCGACGGCCTCGGCGGCGGCAGCCACGCGGCGCAGGCGGTAGTGGTCGATCGCATGGTCGAGATCGGCCCGGCGCGCGCGCCATTTCACTTCGACGAAGCACAGCGTGCGGCCCCGGCGGGCGACGAGATCAATTTCGCCGCGCGCAGTCTTCACGCGCTGCGCCCGAATGGACCAGCCCGTCAGCCGCAAGTACCATGCGGCCAGGGCCTCCCCCCTGCGCCCCTTGCGCTCCGCTTCGGCGCGCTGCCTGCTCACTTCAGTTCCATCGCCCTGGCATAGAGCATCTTGCGGTCGAGCCCGGTCGCTTTGGCCACGCTGGCCGCCGCCTGAGAGGGCTTGGCCAGCGCCAGTTCCGCGCGCAGCAGGGCATCCACATCGATCTCGCCCAGCGGCTCCTCGCCGGGCGGGGCGATCAGGAGCACGATCTCGCCCTTGGGCGGATGCGCCGCATAGTGCGCGACAAGTTCCTCGGGTGTGCCACTGCGGCATTCCTCGAATTTCTTGGTAAGCTCCCGTGCCACGGCGACTTCGCGGCCCGGCAGGACCGTGCCGATCGCCTCCAGCGCATCTTCCAGGCGCGGCGCCGTTTCGTAGAAGATCAGCGTCGCCGGCACTTTGGCAAGGTCGCCCAGCACCGTCTCGCGCGCCTTGGCCTTGTTCGGCAGGAACCCGGCGAAGAGGAAACGGTCGTTGGGCAGGCCGGAAAGCGTCATGGCCATCACCGCCGCATTGGCGCCGGGCAGGCTGGTGACGGGGATGCCCCGTTCGCGCGCGATCTTCACGAGGCGATAGCCCGGATCGGAAATCAGCGGCGTCCCCGCGTCGCTGACCAATGCCACCGGCTCGCTTTCCATCAGCGCCAGCAGGCGTTCGCGATCACCCTCGCCCGCATGGTCGTCATAACGGATCATCTTCTGCTTGATACCCAGGTGATGCAGCAGCTTTCCGGTGACGCGGGTATCCTCGCAGGCGACCGCGCTGACACCCTTGAGGATCTCCACCGCGCGAAAGGTAATGTCCCCGAGGTTGCCAATCGGGGTTGCCACTATGTAGAGGCCTGAGTTGAGAGTGTGTTCCATCGCGGGAACTCATGGCCCAAGCACTATGGGAGCGGCAAGCAATGTTCTATAATCGCCTCAACCGGCGCAATCTTCTCGCGGCGGCAGCGATGACGGCGACGATGGCAGCTCTGGCGGGCTGCGCCGTGGTTCCCAAGGCACCTGCCCCGGCACCCGCCCCCGCTCCGACACCCTCCGAAAGCGAGATTCCCACGGATACCGAGCGTCACCGCGTCGCCCTGCTGGTGCCCACGACCGGCGCCAACGCGGGTGTCGGCCAGTCGCTGGCCAATGCCGCCAACATGGCCCTGCTCGATACCGGCGCGAAAAATCTTCGCATCACCACTTACGATACCGGCACCAATCCCGGCGACGCGGCCCGCCGCGCGATTGCCGACGGCAACAAGCTGATTCTCGGCCCGCTCCTGTCCGACGACATCGCCTCGGTCGCGGCGGTGGCCAAGCCCGCGCATATCCCGCTGATCTCG
The DNA here is from genome assembly GCF_009811895.1 of Novosphingobium sp. TCA1. Taxonomy (NCBI): domain Bacteria; kingdom Pseudomonadati; phylum Pseudomonadota; class Alphaproteobacteria; order Sphingomonadales; family Sphingomonadaceae; genus Novosphingobium; species Novosphingobium sp. TCA1. Next base: position 56,033 of record NZ_BLJH01000022.1, read on the forward strand.
TTCTCCAACGACGAGAAGGCGGCGACGAAGGACGTCTTCATCATCGGCAACCTGCCCGGGCAGTCGATCGCCCGCACCGTTGCCTATGCACGCGGCAAGGGCGTCACGACTTTCGCCGCGCTCGTCCCCAGGGGCGACTACGGCGAGCGCGTGAGCAGTTCGCTGCTCACCTCGGTGCGCGACGCGGGCGGCTCGGTTGTCGCCATGGAGACCTATGACCGGTCGGCCGCATCGATCGGCGCGGCGGCGAACCGGATCAAGGCCAAGACCGGCTACGGTGCCCTGCTCATCGCCGACAGCGGCAGTCTGTCCGCCAAGGCCGCGGTTTCGTACCGCGCGGCGGGCGGCGGCGCGGGCGTGCGCCTGCTCGGCACCGAACTCTGGGGCGGCGAACGCGAACTCGCGACCAGCCCGGCCCTGAACGGCGCGTGGTTCTCGACCGTGTCCGACGTCCGTTTCGCACAGTTCGCCAAGAGCTACCGCGCCCGCTTCGGGACGGCACCCTTCCGTATCGCCACGCTGGGCTACGATTCGGTACTCCTGACCCTGCGCGTCGCGCGCGACTGGGCGCCGGGCAAGGTCTTTCCGGCCACGGCCATGCTCGATCCCGGCGGGTTCCTGGGCGTGGACGGCCCGTTCCGCTTCGGCAAGACCGGTCTGATCGAACGCGCCCTGGAGGTTCGCGCGGTGGAAGGCGGGGCCGTCAAAGTCGTCAGCGCAGCCCCCAGCGGTTTCGCCAAGTAACCCCGTCCGTTTCGGGCGAAAAGATCAGACAGCGAACATCTCTTTGCGGATAAGCCTAAACCCGTGCTTGATCGCGGGTTTAGGCGCCCTATAGTCCAGCCCATGTCCGATGACCTGTTCGACAAGCTCCCGTCCTCGGGCGGGGAATCCTATGATGGTTCCGCGATCGAAGTGCTGGAGGGGCTTGAGCCTGTCCGGCGCCGACCCGGCATGTACATCGGCGGCACCGACGAGCGCGCGCTGCATCACCTTGCCGCCGAAGTTCTCGACAACGCCATGGACGAGGCCGTCGCCGGCCACGCCAACCGCATCGAGGTCACGCTCGACGAAGGCAACCGGCTGACGATCACCGACAACGGTCGCGGCATTCCGGTAGACGAACATCCCAAGTTCCCCGGCAAGTCGGCACTCGAAGTCATCCTCTCCACGCTCCATTCGGGCGGCAAGTTCTCCGGCAAGGCCTATGCCACGTCGGGCGGCCTCCACGGCGTGGGCATTTCCGTGGTCAATGCGCTGTCCAGCCTCACGCGGGTGGAAGTGGCGCGCAACAAGGAGCTGTTCGCGCAGGAATTTTCGCGCGGGCAGACCTTGGGACCGCTCCAGAAGATCGGCGCAGCGCCCAACCGGCGGGGCACGGCGGTTTCCTTCACACCCGATACCGAGATCTTCGGCGACCAGCAGTTCAAGCCCGCACGCCTGTTCAAGTTGGTCCGCTCGAAGGCCTACCTTTTCGCGGGCGTGGAAATCCGCTGGAAATGCGCGCCTTCGCTGGCGGACGAGAACGTCCCGGCCGAAGCGACCTTCCAGTTCCCGGGCGGCCTTGCCGACCATCTCGCCGAACAGATCGGCGGCCGCGAATGCGTGACCACGCAGTTCTTTTCAGGCCGCCAGGACTTCCCCAAGGGCGATGACGGTTCGGAACAGGGCCGCGTGGAATGGGCCATTGCCTGGCCGCTCTACTCGGACGGTTCCTTTTCCTGGTACTGCAACACCATCCCCACTCCGGACGGCGGCACGCACGAGCAGGGCCTGCGCGCAGCACTGACCAAGGGCATTCGCGCTTTTGCCGATCTGGTGGGGCAGGCCAAGAAGGCCAAGGACATCACGCCGGATGACATGATCACCGGCAGCGAAGTCATGCTCTCGGTCTTCATCCGCGACCCCCAGTTCCAGAGCCAGACCAAGGATCGCCTCACCAGCCCCGAAGCCGCGCGGCTCGTGGAAGCGGCGGTACGCGATCACTTCGACCACTTCCTCACCGACAATCTCGAACGCGGCAAGGCCCTGCTCGGCGCGGTGATGGAGCGCATGGACGAACGCCTGCGCCGCAAGGCGGAGCGCGAGGTCAAGCGCAAGACCGCCACCAATGCGCGCAAGCTGCGTCTCCCCGGTAAATTGACCGACTGTTCGGGCGAAGGTTCGGGCGAGACCGAACTTTTCATCGTGGAAGGCGATTCGGCAGGCGGCTCCGCCAAGCAGGCGCGCGACCGCAAGACCCAGGCGATCCTGCCGATCCGCGGCAAGATCCTCAACGTCGCCTCGGCCACGGCGGACAAGATCCGGGCGAACCAGGAAATCGCCGATCTCGGCCTCGCGCTCGGCTGCGGCACCCGCAAGGACTGCAACCCGGATAACTTGCGCTACGACCGTATCGTCATCATGACCGACGCCGACGTCGACGGTGCGCATATCGCCACGCTGCTGATGACCTTCTTCTTCCAGGAAATGCCGGACATCGTGCGGCGCGGTCATCTCTATCTTGCCCAGCCGCCGCTCTATCGGCTCACGGCGGGATCGACCTCGGCCTATGCGCGCGACGACGCGCACCGCGCCGAACTCGAAGCGACGGTGTTCAAGAACAAGAAAGTCGAAGTGGGCCGGTTCAAGGGCCTTGGCGAAATGAACCCGCAGCAACTTCGCGAAACGACGATGAGCCCGGATTCTCGCTCGCTGATCCGTATCACCCTGCCGCCGGAATATGAGGGCCGAGCGGCGGTGAAGGACCTCGTCGACCGGCTGATGGGCCGCAATCCCGAGCACCGCTTCATGTTCATCCAGAACCGCGCGGGCGAAATCGATCCCGAACTCATCGATGCCTGACACCTCCGGCGGCGGGTTTCGCGCGCCTATCGGCAAGGGAGCGGCATGGGCAATGGCCGCCGCCGCTCTAGCCCTTCCCGTAACCGCTCTTGCCGCAGCGGAAATGCCTGCATCGAAGGCAATGGAGGCGCCATCGTCCTCACCACGCGAGGATGTGTGGCTCCACCTTGCGGGCGCGATCGTCTCCGACGAGCAGATGGTGCAGTCCAGCGAGCGGATGCTCCAGGCTCTGGTCGACGGTTTTGCCGCCGACGAGAACATGAGCGAGATGGAAGCTGCCTACCCCGGCCTCCTGACCGCTTTCGCGGAGGCCATGAAGCCGCTCGTCGCCGAAGAGGCGGTACGCGTCGTGCCGCTCTACCGGCAGGATCTCGCAGATCTCTACGCAGCCAATTTTAACGAAACGGAAGGCGCGGAGATCGCGGCCTTTCTTCGTTCTCCGCAAATGGTCCGCTTCATCGCCGCAGCGAAAGCCAATCACGGCATGAACGCGATCGCGCGCGATGCTCTGGCGGATCGCGACATATCGGCCGAGAGCATCAAGGCGGACCTTCGAACGGCGGGAATCGCCGCTGCGCTTCAGGTCGATGGGGCGGACATGGCCTTCATCACCGCCTTCTACCGCACGCCGCTGGGCGCCCGTTTCATGGCACTGAACCCACGAAAAATCGCACTGGACCAGAAATGGTCTAACTACATCTCGCCGGAAGCGAATGCTAAACTGGAGCGGATCGTGATCGACTCCATGGTCAGCCACATCGCAAAGACCGACCCCGCCGCAGCGGAAGATCTTCGCAAGGTGATGGAAGATTAGCCCGATTAGGCCATCCTGGCACGGCGCCAGACTACGGCGAAGAGCAGGATCTCCACCAACGGCATGATCGGCACGCCGAATTGCAGGGCCAGCGGCCTCGCCAGAGCGGGGGCCGCGAAGGCGGCGAAGAGAGCGCATCGCTCCCAGTCGCGGAAACCGTTGCGCAGCCCCTCCCCCGCCAGCCAGAGCATCGGGAAAGCCAGGATCGCCATGTCGTAATCGAGCACGTAGGGCGTTGCGAGTGGCGCTCCCGCCAGAGTGAGCGCCGCCAGGGGCATGGTCCAAGTCCTGCGCCAGGAAGCCATGAGAACGAGCGCGGCCACCGCCAGCGAAACCACGCCCTGAACGGCATAACTCGCGGACATCGGCGCGCCCAGCAGCCGCAACGCCGCGAAGGGGCTCATCATCTTGCCGTAGCCGATCTGCCCGAGCGCCATGGCGGCCTGAGCCCGCTCGCTGGCGCCGAGCCAGTCGATCCATGACTGCGAGCCGAATACGAGAGCCGCAACCAGCGCCAGCGCGATGGCCGTTGCGGCGGCAGAGGCGATCACGCGCCTTTGTCCCGTCGCCAACAGCACCAGAGGCAGGAGCAGCCCGAACTGCGGCTTGATCGTCGCCAATCCGAACAGCACGCCCGCAGTCCATGGCCGGGTCGGCACCAGCCATGCCCCGAGGCCCAGCAATCCCGCGACCAGAAACGCCGTCTGCCCATGGGTAATAACGATGGGAATCGCAGGGAACGCCGCGAACAGCAGCAGAAGCGGCACGCCGGTCCCAGCGCTGCGCCACCATCGGCGCACGGAGGCCAGGAACAGGGTGCCCGTCGTCACCAGCCAGAGCCCCAGCGCCGGGAAATAGGGCAGCCATCCGAGCGGCCAGCAGAACAACAGGAACGGCGGCGGATAATAGAATGCCGTATAGGCGCCTTCAGCCGAGTAATAGCTGCGCTGCGCGGCGATATGGGCGGCACCGTCGTAGGGATTGCCGTGGTCGACCAGCATGTGCCCGGTAGTCCAGAAACTAATGAAATCGCTGCCCAAAAGATAGCCGTTGGTATCGATGCCGCCATGGGAAGTCGCCACCAGCCAGATGAGCATCGCGATGTTCACCGCGGCGAACAGGCGCAGATATACCGTGACGCGCCGCGCGTTCAGCCAGTCCATGTGTTTCAGAAAATTGGCGTGTTTCAGGAAATCGGCCCCCATGGATCGCTGTCTGCAACGCTCCGGCGGCGAAGTCCATGCTCCGATCAAGTGAGCGGCTGCCCCCTTGCCTTGCTGCGCCGCAAAACATAGAGCTTAAGCGAACGATTAAGGGACAGGACGATGCAGCGTTTCGAAGGCACGAGCAATTATGTTGCCACCGACGATCTCAAAGTGGCCGTAAACGCCGCTGTGCTGCTGCGTCGTCCGTTGCTGGTGAAGGGAGAGCCGGGCACCGGGAAAACCGTGCTGGCCGAACAGATCGCGGCCTCGCTCGATGCGCCGCTCATCACCTGGAACGTCAAGTCGACCACCAAGGCACACCAGGGCCTTTATGAATATGACGCCGTGGGACGCCTGCGCGACGGCCAGCTTGGCGATGCCCGCGTTCACGACATCAACAACTATATCCGCAAGGGCAAGCTCTGGGAGGCCTTCACCTCCCCGCGCCTTCCCGTCCTGCTGATCGACGAGATCGACAAGGCCGATATCGAGTTTCCCAACGATCTCCTTGCCGAACTCGATCGCATGGCCTTCGACGTCTACGAAACCGGCGAACATGTCGCCGCCGCCGAGCGGCCGATCGTCGTCATCACCTCGAACAACGAGAAGGACCTGCCCGACGCCTTCCTGCGCCGCTGCTTCTTCCACTACATCAAGTTCCCGGAGCGGGAGACCATGCAGGCCATCGTCGATGTCCACTTCCCGGGCATCCAGAAGAGCCTCGTCTCCAAGGCTATGGAAATCTTCTACGAATTGCGCGAAGTGCCGGGCCTCAAGAAGAAGCCCTCGACCAGCGAACTGCTGGACTGGCTCAAGCTGCTGCTGAGCGAGGACATGCCGCTCGACGTGCTGCAGGACCGGGACCCCAAGAAGGCCATCCCGCCCCTCCACGGCGCCTTGCTCAAGAACGAGCAGGACGTCATGCTGTTCGAACGGCTGGCCTTCATGGCCCGCCGGGGGAATTGATGCGATGACCGCACCTTATCCGGGACGCTGCGCCTGCGGCGCCGTCACGCTTGAAATCTCGGGCGAACCCATCGCCACGCGCCAGTGCTGGTGCCGCCAGTGCCAGCAACTCGCAGCGGGCGGCCCTACCAACAATGCCATCGTCAAGGCGGACGATGTCGCGATCGAAGGCGAGCTGGCCTCGTCCACCTGGGTAGCGGCCAGCGGCAATACCCTGACCTTCCACTTCTGCCCCGGTTGCGGCACCCAGATTTTTGCGCAGAGTTCGGCGCGCCCTCACCTCAAGACCATGCGCCTCGGCGCGCTTGATGCGGGCCATGGGTTGAAGCCCGATGCCGTGATCTGGACCGACGACGCGCCGGAATGGGCTCATCTCGATCCGGCGCTGGAGGCGTGGCCACAGCAACCGCCCCCGCCGCCGCAAGCGGTGTAAGCAGCCATGCTCCTGAACTTCGTCGAGGAACTGCGCGCTGCGGGCATATCGGCCTCGCTCAAGGAACATCTGGTGCTGCTGGAAGCGCTGGAGCGCGAGGTCATCGAGCAGACGCCCGAGGCGTTCTACTACCTCAGCCGCGCGACTTTCGTGAAGGACGAGGGGCTGCTCGACCGGTTCGACCAGGTATTCCAGAAGGTCTTCAAGGGCGTGCTGAGCGACTACGGCCAGCAGCCGGTCGATATTCCCGAAGACTGGCTGCGCAAGGTGGCGGAGCGCTACTTTTCCAATGAGGAAATGGAGCAGATCAAGTCGCTCGGCTCCTGGGACGAGATCATGGAGACGCTGAAGAAGCGTCTGGAAGAACAGGAAAAACGCCACTCCGGCGGCAACAAGTGGATCGGTACCAACGGCACCTCGCCCTTCGGCCACTCGGGCTACAGTCCCGAAGGTATCCGCATCGGCGGTGAGGGAAAGCACGGTCGCGCGATCAAGGTCTGGGAAAAGCGCGAGTTCGCCAATCTCGACAACACCCGCGAACTGGGCACCCGCAACATCAAGGTCGCGCTACGGCGTCTCCGCCGCTTCGCCCGCGAAGGCGCGGCCGAGGAACTCGATCTGGACGAGACGATCCGCGGTACGGCCAAGCAGGGCTGGCTGGACGTTGTGATGCGGCCGGAACGGCACAATGCCGTGAAGGTCCTGCTGTTCCTAGATGTCGGCGGGTCGATGGACCCGTACATCGAGATGATGGAAGACCTGTTCAGCGCCGCCAGCGCCGAATTCAAGAATCTGGAGTTCTTCTACTTCCATAACTGCCTCTACGAAGGCGTGTGGAAGGACAACCGCCGCCGCTGGTCGCAGCGCACGCCGACCTGGGACTTGCTCCACAAGTTCGGGCACGACTACAAGGTGATCTTCGTGGGCGACGCGGCGATGAGCCCCTACGAATTGAGCCATCCGGGCGGGTCGGTGGAGCACATGAACGATGAAGCCGGGGCGGTCTGGTTGCAGCGCGTCGTACAGACGTATCCGGCGACGGTCTGGCTCAACCCCACGCCGGAGATCCAGTGGAGCTATTCCAGCTCGACACGGATGATCCGCGAGCTGATGGGCGGCGCGATGTTTCCGCTGACGCTGGACGGACTGGACGCGGCGATGCGGGAACTGACGCGCAAGAAGGCGTGATTGCGCTTTCCTGCGCGAACAATCTTGAGCATTATTCGCCCCTGACCTGAAATGGGAGTGCCACGATGAAGGAAGCTCTGCTGATCCTCGCCCTAGGCGCCTTGGCCACGGGAGCCGCTTCGCCAGCCGCTTCGGACAACCCTGCGAAGGCCAAAGCGGCATGCGGTTATGTCATCCAGCGCGCCAATGCGGCAGCCGGACACGCCGCGCCCCGCAAGGACGAACCCGAGCCCGGCCTGATCCGCGCCGTCGACAAGCGGCTCGATGATTGCCCGGTGCTGGTCAAGACCGATGGCAGGATGATCGCGCCGCCCGCCTATACCGACGGACCTGCCCGGCATTTACCCGCTCAGTAGAGCAAGAGGTCTGCGATCTCGGCCTTCCAAGCTGCCTCGTCCGCACCGGCTGCGGCATCGAGATCGCCGGGAAGTGCGTCGGGGTTATCGACCCACTCCCGAAGGCCCGGCCCGCCGTTGATGACGTCGATGGCGAGGCGCGTGAATTCGTACTCGTACGGGAAATCGCGCCAGATCGGATAGTCGGGATAGAGATTGCGGATCGCCTTGAACGCCAGCGCCTGCAGTCGCCATGGGCGGAAGGCGTAATGGTCGTAGAACTTGCCTTCGGCATGGATCATCAGACCGCTGCACAGCGTCTTGGCATGCTTGTGGAAGGTCGGTTCGAACCAGCATTCGCGCAGGGCGCAGCCTTCCAGCCACTCGGGGGCAAAGCGCTGCATTTCGACGAGCACCGCCTTGGCATCGATATCCGGCGCACCGAACAGCACTTCCAGCGGGCGGGTGGTGCCGCGACCTTCCGACAGCGTCGCCCCCTCGATCATCACCGTGCCCGCATAGGCACGGGCCATGTTGAGATTGGCGGCATTGGGGCTGGGGTTGATCCAGATGCGGTCCTGCGGCCACCCGAAACCGGGGCCTTCCGGCTCCCAGCCTTCCATGGCGACCACGCGGTAATCAACGTCGAGCTTGAAGTGACGGACAAACCAGTGGCCCATCTCGCCCAGCGTCAACCCGTGCCGCATCGGCATCGGACCGGCACCGACGAAGCTCTCCTGCCCCGGCAGCAGCGTCAGCCCCTCGACCGGGCGGCCGGCGGGGTTGGGACGATCGAGCACCCAGACGCTCTTGCCCTGCTTTTCGGCAGCTTCCAGCAGGTAGAGCAGCGTGGTGACGAAAGTGTAGATACGGCAGCCAAGATCCTGAAGATCGAACAGGAACACATCGGCGCTGTCCATCATCGCCTTGCTGGGGCGACGGACTTCGCCGTAGAGGCTGTAGACGGGGATTCCGTAAGTCGGATCCAGCTCGTCCGCCGTCTCGACCATGTTGTCCTGCTTGTCGCCCTTGAGCCCGTGCTGGGGGCCGAAAGCGCTCGTGACATTCACGCCCGCCGCGATCAGCGCGTCGAGCGAGTGGACGAGGTCTTCCGTCACCGAAGCGGGATGGGCGACAAGTGCGACGCGGCGGCCTTCAAGAGGCTTGCGGAGTTCAGGGTCCGCCAGCAGGCGATCGATACCGAATTTCATGGCGCGGTGGGTGCCGCAAGCTGAAGCGTGAAGCAAGCCGGATCGTGGAAATCCGGTGCATCCGCATGGTGGGCCAGCGCCCAGTAGCTCTTCACGCCGCCCTCCTCCTCGATGACGGCGGTGAAGGCGCAGCGCAGCGGACCTTTCGGCAGACCGCCGACGGGAATCGCCGCATCGAACACCGCTATGTCCGATCCCTTGCGCATCGTGCATTCGGGTTCGCGCGGCATCGGCCGCTGCGTCATGCCTTCGCGCCTTCCCGTGAAGTCGTATGCGTTCCAGCGCTCCGACGGAGAAAGATTGAACTCGGTGTAGCCCGCGCCTTCCGGTTCCTGGAGGAACAGTTCGAAGCAAGTGGTCTGCCAGAGATCGTCGGCCCTGCCCTTGCCCGCGAAAGCGGGAACCACCAGCTTTCCGCCCCCCAGAATGCGCCAGCGCACACGCAGCCAGTTAGCATCGAACCCGATCACGCGGGTTTCGATGGCGCGTACAAGTGCGGAAGGATGTGCCGGGTGGCAGGTCAGGTCAGCCATGCGGCAGTGACTAGAGGCTCGGGGCTGGCGCTGGCAATCCGCATTCGGCTCCGAATTCGAAAGGCATGCCGCGCGAGGCGACCAACCGCTTCATCTTGCGCGCCGCCCGTGCTAGGCGCCCGGCTCCCACCAACAAGAAGCACGGTCATGACCTACAAATCTTCCCTGCTCCGCGTCCTCGAAGAGCGCGGCTACATCCACCAGACGACGGATGCCGAGGGCCTCGACGCCCTCGCGGAGAAGCAGGTCGTGCCGGGCTATATCGGCTTCGACGCAACCGCCGCGTCGCTCCATATCGGCAGCCTCGTGCAGATCATGATGCTGCGCCGTCTCCAGCAGACCGGCCACAAGCCGGTCGTGCTGATGGGCGGCGGCACCACCCGCATCGGCGATCCGACGGGCCGCGACGAGAGCCGCAAGATGCTGTCCGACGAGACGATCGAGGCCAATATCAAGGGCATCTTCTCGATCTTCTCGCGCCTGCTGAAGTTCGGGGACGGCCCGACCGACGCGGTCATGGTGAACAACCAGGACTGGCTGGGCCAGCTCGGCTACATCCAGCTGCTGCAGGAAGTCGGCACGCATTTCACGGTGAACCGCATGCTCTCGTTCGATTCGGTCAAGCTGCGCCTTGAACGCGAACAGCCGATGACCTTCCTCGAATTCAACTACATGATCCTGCAGGGCTACGATTTCCGCCATCTCTGCAAGGAAAGCGACGTGCGGCTCCAGATGGGCGGCTCGGACCAGTGGGGCAACATCGTCAACGGCATCGAACTGACGCGCCGCATGGACGGCAAGGAAGTCTTCGGCCTGACGACGCCGCTCCTCACCACGGCAGACGGCGCCAAGATGGGCAAGAGCGCCTCCGGCGCCGTGTGGCTCAACGAGGAAATGCTGCCGAGCTACGACTTCTGGCAATACTGGCGCAATTGCGACGACCGCGATGTCGGCAAGTTCCTGCGCCTGTTCACCGACCTGCCGCTGGACGAGATTGCCCGTCTCGAAGCGCTCGAAGGTGCCGCGATCAACGATGCCAAGGTGGTTCTGGCCAACGAAGTGACCAGGCTGTGCCGCGGCGAGGATGCCGCTATCGCTGCCGAATCCACTGCCAAGGCTACTTTCGCGGGCGGCGGTCTCGGTCAGGACCTGCCGACGCTTGACGTGACCGGCGAAGGCATTCGCCTGGGTGCCGCGCTGACCGAACTCGGCTTCACCGCCTCCAACGGCGAGGCAAAGCGCAAGATCGGCGAAGGCGCGGTGAAGATCGACGACGTGACGATGGACGATCCGGCATTTCTTGTCGAAGTTGCCCCCGGAGAAACGCGTAAACTCAGCCTCGGCAAGAAGAAGCACGCGGTACTCCGGTCAGCATAACGATGTAATCGTTTGCTAACTAGATTTAACGACAGCGCCCCGGTTCCCGAAACCGGGGCGCTTCAACGCAAGGTAGGCACGTTTTGCCGCCTGTTAATGCGCAAAAGTGAACGAGTTTACCGTTTCTTTGCCATTTCGATGCACTGTTACCCCTCACAGTCACAAAGAGGCACATGAGATGACTGCAGGAGCGCAGCTCACTGTAACCGATAAACGGCGCGCGGCGCGGCACCCTGTGGACTATCAGGTGATCGCGGAACATCGCCAGCTCGGCGACCTGCACCTGCATATCGTCAATCTCTCCGCCCAGGGCTTCATGTCGCAGGGCGATCTTCCGCTCGATCGCGGCGAACGCCTGGTCATGCGCCTGCCGGTCGTAGGCCGGATCGAAGCGCACATGATCTGGTCGCATGAAGGCCGCGCCGGATTCCAGTTCGAACGCATCATCCGCATCGACGACTTCCTGAAGCTGGTGGACACGGTCCAACCCAACCCGCGCCTGCGCCCTCGCCGCTGATTTTCCGCAGCGGAAACCCGGCGTCCTGTCGGTTCACTTATCGATCAAAAACATATGCTATCGCTCTGCATGAGCGGCATGTCTTGGCAATGCTTTGACATGCTGCCATGCAGCCTGCTGTGAATACGACCGAAAATCCCCGCACATCCGTGCCGCCCGAACCCTCCTCCCCGCTGCGGATCGCCGACTATCGCAAGTTCTGGCTCGCCCGCTTCGCCGTGGTCTTCGCCTCGACGGGCATGGTCGTCATCATCGGCTATCAGCTCTACGACGTGGCGCGCACGCTCTACGGAATGTCGATCGCGGAGGCTTCTTTCCAGCTCGGCCTGCTGGGTTTCGCGCAATTCCTACCGATCTTCCTGCTAACCCCCGTAGCGGGTGTCATTGCCGACCGGTTCGACCGGCGAAAGGTGGCAGGCCTGGCAATGGGTGCCGATGTTTTGGTCGCGATCGGTCTTGCCCTCGTCACCGAGCTGGACTTGCGCAGCCTGCCGATTCTCTATCTTTTTGCGGCACTTCACGGCATCGCACGCGTTTTCGTAAGCCCTTCGATGACGGCGATCGCGCCGAACATCGTTCCCAGCCAGCTGATCCCGCGCGCCATCGCCTTCAACTCGATCGCCATCGAAGCGGGCACCATCATCGGCCCGGCGGCCTTCGGCTTCATCTTCGCGCGCCATCATGCGGCGCCTTACTGGGTCGCGGCCGTCCTGATGGCAATCGCGGCCTTCAGCATTACCAGCATCCGCAACCTTCCGCCCGTTCCCAAGGATGCCCGCCGCGACCACCCCATCCGGCAGATCGTCGACGGGTTCCATTTCATCTGGCGCGAGCGATTCCTGCTGGGCTGCATCACGCTGGACCTTTTCGCCGTGCTGCTGGGCGGCGCAACGGCGCTCATGCCCGTTTTCGCACGCGATATTCTCCATGTCGGACCGGAAGGCCTGGGCCAGATGCGCGCGGCGACTGCGGCGGGTGCCGCTACCGTCGCCGTGATGCTGTCTTTCAGGCCGCTGGCGAAGAACGTCGGCGTGAAGATGCTGCTGTCCGTCGCCGCCTACGGCGCGATGACGGTGGGCTTCGGCCTTTCGCGGAGCTTCGTGGTTTCGCTCGGCTTCCTCGCGCTGCTCGGCGCCGCAGACATGGTCTCGGTGTTCATCCGCAGTTCGCTGGTCCAGCTTCGCACCCCTGACGACAAGCGGGGCCGCGTTTCGGCCATCTCGGGCCTCGCCATTTCGGCTTCGAACGAGCTTGGCGAAATGCAGTCCGGCGTGGCAGCGGCCCTGCTGGGCGCGACCGGGGCTGTTGTTTTCGGCGGCGGCGCTGCCATAGTCATTACCGCAATCTGGGCCTGGAGCTTTCCCGAGATCCGCCGCGCCCGCACCTTCGCACCACGATGGGAGCAATGAACATGAAGGCCGACAGCATTCTCGCCACGATCGGGAATACGCCGCATATCCGCCTCTCGCGCCTGTTCCCGGACCATGAAGTCTGGGTAAAGGCGGAACGCACCAACCCGGGCGGATCGATCAAGGATCGCATCGCGCTTTCCATGATCGAGGCCGCAGAAGCTGAAGGAACGCTGAAGCCCGGCGGCACCATCATCGAGCCGACCTCGGGCAATACCGGCATCGGCCTTGCCATGGTCGCGGCGGTCAAGGGCTACAAGCTCATCCTCGTCATGCCCGAATCGATGTCGATCGAACGCCGCCGCCTGATGCTGGCTTATGGCGCCACTTTCGACCTCACGCCGCGTGAAAAGGGCATGAAGGGCGCCATCGAACGCGCCAAGGAACTGATCGAGACGACCCCCGGCTCATGGATGCCGCAGCAGTTCGAAAATCCGGCGAACGTGGCCGTCCACGTCGAAACCACCGCGCGCGAGATCCTGGCCGATTTCGCGGACACGCCGATCGATGCGCTGATCACCGGCGTCGGCACCGGCGGCCACCTTACCGGCTGCGCGGAAACGCTGAAGAAGTCCTGGCCCTCGCTCAAGGCCTATGCGGTGGAGCCGACTCTCTCGCCGGTCATTTCCGGCGGCCAGCCCGGCCCCCATCCCATCCAGGGCATCGGTGCCGGCTTCGTTCCCGCCAATCTCCACACCCAGTCGATCGACGGCGCGATCCAGGTCGATCCTGCCGACGCCAAGGACTGGGCGCGCCGCTGCGCGACCGAGGAAGGCATGCTGGTGGGCATCAGTTCCGGCGCCACACTTGCCGCCATCGCGCAAAAGCTGAAGGAGCTTCCCGAGGGCAGCCGCGTGCTCGGCTTCAACTACGATACCGGGGAGCGCTATCTCTCGGTTCCCGACTTCCTGCCGGAGTGAACATGCTCGAAACGATTGCCTACAGCCATGCCGGTCAGGATCTGACCGGCCATCTGGCACGGCCCGAAGGCACGCCGCGTGCCGCCGTGATCCTGTTCCCGACGATCGCCAACTTCAACGCGCCGATGGAACGCCGCGCGACGATGCTCGCCGCGCTCGGCTATCTCGTGATGGTTGCCGACTTCTACGGCGAGCCGGTCGCCAGCTTCGAAGCCTCGTTCCCGATGGCCGAGAAACTGCGCGCCGACAACGGCCACTACCGCGCCCGCATTGCCGCTGCCATCGCCGCATTAAAGGCGCTTCCCGAGGCGGACGGCCTGCCGATGCTGGGGATCGGATACTGCATGGGCGGCCAGGCCGTGCTCGAAGCGGCGCGCGGCGGTGAGAAACTTGCCGCCGCCGTCAGCTTCCACGGCACCCTGTCTACCACCGAACCGGCAGCGCCCGGTGCGATCAAGCCGCGCATCCTCATCTGCCACGGCGACGCCGATCCGCTGGTGCCGCGCGAGCAGGTGATCGGCTTCTGGGAGGAAATGGACCGAGCCGGAGCGAACTGGCATTTCCATGCCTATTCGGGCGTCCGCCATGGCTTCACCGATCCGGGCAGTGACGAACGCGGCATGGCCGCAATCGGTTACGATGCCAGCGCCGACCGCCAGAGCTGGGCGGCGATGCTCGCCTTCTTCGAAGAGATACTGACTTAAAAACTGGCCTGAAACGTTCCAAGCCGTGGCCGTCCGCGAAAGACGGCCACGGTGGTCAGGCCGTCAGCTCAGCAGCCGTCCGACTTGCCGTCGTCCGGGTCCCAACCGCCGGGGCCGTTGCCCCAGCTGATGTTGCCCCAGCTGATGTTACCCCAGCTGGCGCCACCGGGACCGGTGTTGCCCCAGCTGATGTTACCCCAGCTGATGTTGCCCCAGCTGATGTTGCCGAGATTGATGTTGCCGAAATTGGCATTACCAAAACCGGCATTCCCCAGACCCGAAAGCGCCGAGAAAATCGACGAAGGGTTGAAGTTGCTGGAGGACGAACTCGTTGCCATGGCGGCCGTCGGAGCTGAGGCCAGCCCCAACACCATGGCCGCTATCAACGCTTTGTGCTTCATTGATGCTTCCCTTCCATTCATGCACCCCAGGCACCCGACAAGGCACCCATCTCCTCACTGACGGTCTGCCTCGAAAACGCGGCAACCCGACCTAGGCAGAGCCGTGGATCAGCACGTGGGGCACGAAGCACCGACCAAAGCCTCTGCCTTTCAACGATTTTTGTCGTAGGACGGGCGCGGCCAAGGAAGGCCGTTGCACCCTGTCGTCCAAGATAGTTCCTTGGTCGAAGACCACTTGCGAGCCGATTGCGACGATCCGTCCGCTCTATCCGCCCAATCGTGACAAGTGGAACATGCTGATTCCTTGGTTAATTTTGAAATCGGCCGATAAGTGCATGTTCTTAAGGGAAGAGATGTTTTTCCTATACTCGATTTACTCAATCGATTGCTAACCATTTAGTCCGAAACGCGAATCAATGAATCGCCGGAAAGCTTCCTATAAAAACAGCTCCTCGCACCGGTGTGACAGGCCGGTCCTTCCGGGCGAACACGCAGTTCCAGCGCATCTTGGTCGCAGTCCACCAGGATTTCCTCCACGCGCAGGAAGTGACCCGAGGTTTCCCCCTTCAGCCACAATTTGCCGCGAGAGCGCGAATGGAAATGGGCCAGCCCGGTTTCCCGAGTCTTCTCCAGCGCTTCGGCGTTCATGTAGGCGACCATCAGGATGTCCCGCGTCTGCGAATCGACGGCGATGGCGATAAGGAGTCCTTGCGCGTCGAATCGCGGCAGAAACTCGCTACCCAATTCGCGTTCGGCTTTGGTTGGTTCGGACATGCCGGAAATTTCTCCGATTTGAATTCCTTGGACGCGGTTGTTGCACGATAACCACAGCCGTTGACCAAAATCCTCGTACCTACGCTGCGCCTCTTTTCAACCCCGAGGTTTCGTAGGATTGTCTACATGCAGTCGGGGGGCTGCTGCTGACCCACAGGTCGCTGATACAAGCGCCACGGTTCAGGGAACAAGGCCGGAATACTCTCGGGTGGTCTGGTTTCAGGTAATGAGGGATCGGGCCAGGCGGCCGACAGGGGGACCGCCGAACTGCTACGCAGGGCTCAACAGTTTCGTCACAAGGACGCCCGAAGCGAAAGCTTCGGGCGTTTTCGTATCCTCACGTAGCTTGTTTTTTCACTCGGGCTTATTTGCGAGTTCCAGAGCCTCGTCGAGGACGCGCGCAAAGCAGGCGATCACGACTTTCCCTGCGCCCGATCGCTTGAGGCAGGAAACGCATGCCTCGCTGGTCGCGCCACTGGTCAGGACATCGTCGACCAGAATGATCCTGGCATGTTTCAGCCCCGCCTTCATTCTCGGGCGCACCGTGATTGCCCCGGAAAGCACGCGCCGCCGGGCCGCCTTGCCCAGACCGCCCAGCGAAGGCGTGGGCTTTCGGCGTTCGAGCAAGTCTACGACCAGCTTCCCGCCCGTGATCCGTGCAAGCTCCCGGGCCAGTTCCGCCGCCTGATTGTAGCCGCGCCGCCAGATCCGCCAGCGGTGCAGCGGCACCGGCACGATCAGCCAGGTGTCGTCCACGAAATCCAGTTTCGCGCCGATGAGCCTTGCCATCAGGCGCGCATGGCTGATGCGATTGCCGTGCTTGAGGGCTAGCACCAGCTTGCGCGAAGCATCGTTGTAGAGCGTGGCGGCGGCTATACCGTCGTGCCTTGGGGGATCGCCAAGGCAGGGTGCGCAGAGCGCGCCGTCCGGGATATCGGCCGGGAACGGACGCGAACAGGTGCGGCACGATGGCTCTCCCGGAATTGCCAGATCTCCCCAGCAAGCGGCGCAGAGCCCGCCATGCGTACTGATCCCCGCCCCGCACAAGGGGCATCGGGGCGGAAACACCAGATCGAGGAGCGGATCGAACGCGCGGGCGAATGACATCGCTGCCGAGGCTAGCGACCGGCTGCGCAGGACTGCAAACTACAAGGCGTTAATCGGCTTGCAGGAAGCGCGATTGCATCCGCCCGCACAAATCGGCAGGGGACGGAAATGGCCAGCAAAGCTCCCCCCCGCATCTTCTCGCCCACCCGCCGCATCGCCGCCCGCCGCCGCGCCCTCGCCTTGCAGCAACAACCCGATGCACCGCGCTACATCCATGAGGACATGGTCGAAGACGTGCTCGAACGCCTGGCCTTCCTGCGCTTCGAGCCGAAGCGCGCGCTCGTCATCGGCGATTTCACCGGTCAACTGGCCCGGGAACTGGCAAGCCGGGGCGCGGAGGTCATCGAGGCCGAACCCGCGCAGGGATTCGACGAGGAAGCCCCCTTCCCCTTTGAAGGCCTGGACTTCATTGCCAGCCTGGGCACCCTGGATACCGTCAACGACCTGCCGGGCGCACTCGTTCACATTCGAAAGGCCCTGGCACCGGGCGGCATGATGATCGCCAGCTTCCTGTCGGCGGGAAGCCTCTCCACCTTGCGCGACGTCATGCTGGAAGCCGACGGTGATCGGCCCGCTGCGCGCATTCACCCCATGGTGGACGTTCGCGCGGGAGGACAACTGCTTCAGCGCACGCTTTTCGCGGACCCGGTCATCGATCACCGGCCGCTCAAGGTCGGCTTCCGAAGCCTCGAACGACTGGTCGGCGACGTCCGGGCACAGGCCATGGGCAATGTGCTGGCCGATATGGCACCGGCACTGGGCAAAGCCGCCCTCTCCCGCGCACACTCCGCCTTCGCCGCTGCAGGCGAAAGCGGCAGGACCGTAGAGCAGTTCGAGATTATAACGCTATCTGGCTGGAAAAAATAGGAATAACGGCCTGAAGCCCCGGCTACGCTTCCTGTCTTTTCGACAGTCCGCGAAGCCGGGGGCAAATCGTCAGCCCTCGATGCGCGAGAAGTCCGCGACCTTGTGGACTGCCGCACGGAAGCGATCGAGCAGGGCCAGGCGGGCCTGACGCTTGATCGGATCGGCGTCGTTGACGGTCACATCCTCGAAGAAGGCATCGATCGGCGCGCGGAGCGAGGCCAGCGCCGTCATGGCCGCCGCAAAGTCCTCAGCCGAGACGGCCTGTGCCACTTCGGTTTCCGCCGAGGTGACGGCACCGATCAGCGCCAGTTCCGCGGGCTCGGCCTGATAGGCGGGCGCCTGCTCGCTGGCGTGACGGTGCGCCATCTTGGCGGCAATCACTTCGGCAAGATCGGGATCCTCGACACCGGCCAGCGGATCTTCCTCTCCAGTGCGCGAAATCTCGCCCTCGACGCCGTGCCAGTCTTCCTTCTTGAGGATATTGGCCGCGCGCTTGTAGCCCGCCAGCAGGTTCACGCCGTCGTCGGTCGCGACGAAGGCCTGAAGCGCATGGACGCGGGCGAGCAGGCGAACGAGATCGTCTTCACCGCCGAGTGCGAAGACAGCGTCGATCAGGTCGTGACGGACGCCCGCTTCCTTCTGCTGGACCTTGAGGCGGTCCGCGAAGAAGTCGAGCAGATCGCCCTCGGCCACACCGAAGCGCAAGCCATTATCGGTGATCAGGCGAATAATGCCCAGCGCGGCACGGCGCAGGGCAAAAGGATCCTTAGATCCGGTCGGCTTCTCGTCGATCGCGAAGAAGCTGCGCAGAGTATCCAGCTTGTCCGCGAGCGCCAACGCCACCGTCACCGGCGCGGTGGGCACTTCATCACCCTGACCGACCGGCTTGTAGTGATCGCGAATGGCATCGGCCACGGCATCCGGCAGACCTTCGGCACGGGCGTAATATCCGCCCATAAGTCCCTGAAGTTCTGGAAATTCTCCGACCATCTCGGTGACAAGATCGGCCTTGCAGAGTTCCGCTGCCTGACGCGCGAGTGCCGGATCGCAGTTCGGCACCACGCCTTCGCTCGCCAGCCATTCGGCCAGCTTCGCCACGCGCTCGACCTTGTCGGCGACAGTGCCCAGCTTCTCGTGGAACGTGATGCGCGCCAGCTTTTCGGCGTGAACCGAAAGCGGCGTCTTGCGGTCCTGCTGCCAGAAGAAGCGGGCGTCCGAAAGACGCGCGGCCAGCACCTTGCGGTTGCCGTCCACGATCGCCGTACCATGATCGGTCGCAACGATATTTGCCGTGCAAATGAAGGCATTGGCAAGCGAACCTGCCGCGTCTTCGCAGACGAAATACTTCTGGTTCACGCGCGCGGTGAGCTGGATCGTCTCGGGCGGAACTTCCAGGAAGTCCTCCTCGAACCGACCGAGCAGCGGCACCGGCCATTCGGTGAGGCCCGCGTTCTCGATCACCAGGCCCTCGTCCTCGACCAGTACGAGACCCGCAGCGGCGGCGGCTTCACGCGCCTTGCTCCGCACGATGTCCTGGCGCTCCTCATGGTTCACGAGGACATGAGCGAGGCGCAGCTTGTCGGCATAGTCGTGGGCGCCGCCGATGGTGATCTCGCCGGGCGCGTGGAAACGATGGCCGAGCGTGACATAGCCCGAGCGGATGCCGCCCACTTCGCATTCGACCAGATCCTCGCCGAGGATCGCGACGATGCCGGACAGCGGACGCACCCAGCGCAGCGACTCCGTCGAGATCGAGGCAGCGCCCCAGCGCTGCGACTTGGGCCAGGGGAAGTTGCGGATGATCGCCGGGATCACTTCGGCGAGCACGTCCGCCACGGCACGGCCGGGCTTCTCGACGACGGCGAAATAGGTGTCCTTGCCCTTGAGGTCCCGGACTTCGAGCTGGTCCTTGGTCAGGCCGGTCTTGCGCAGGAAGCCTTCCAGCGCCTGTTCGGGTGCGCTCGTAGCCGGGCCCTTGGTTTCCTCATGCACTGCCTCGGTGGCGAGCGGCAGACCGCGCGCGATCAGTGCCAGACGGCGCGGGGTCGACCATACGGTGACTTCGCCCACGGCGACACCGGCGGCGGCCATGTCCTTGCGGAACAGCTTTTCAAGGTCGGCGCGGGCACCGGCCTGCATGCGGGCCGGGATTTCCTGCGAGCGCAGTTCGAGAAGGAAGTCGGTCATGTCAGAGGGCCGTTCGACGAATGGTGGAGAGCAGGTCCTGCGACAGGCTCAGGACGCGCGGAAGTTGAGCGGCGATCCGCTCGGGCTGAGCTTGTCCAAGCGTCATACGGTCCACCCCGGGAACTTGGCTTCCCATTCGGCCTTGTTCTTCTCGATCCAGGCCTCGCACGATCCCTTGGCGAGATCGCGGACGCGGCCGATGTAGCTGGCGCGTTCCTGCACGGAGATCACGCCTCGCGCCTGAAGCAGGTTGAAGAGATGGCTGGCCTCGATCGCCTGGTCGTAGGCGGCAAGCGGGATTTCCGCCTCGATGCAGCGCATGCATTCGGCTTCGGCAGCCTTGAAGCCCGCGAAGAGCGCCTCGGTATCGGCGATCTCGAAGTTGTACTTCGACATCTGCTGCTCGTTGGCGAGGAACACGTCGCCGTAGCTGACGCCCTCGTTATTGAAGCGCAAGTCGTAGACGCGGTCGACGCCCTGGATGTACATGGCAAGGCGTTCCAGGCCGTACGTCAGTTCGCCCGCGACCGGCTTGCAGTCGAACCCGCCGACCTGCTGAAAATAGGTGAACTGCGTCACTTCCATGCCGTCGCACCAGACTTCCCAGCCCAGTCCCCAGGCGCCGAGCGTCGGGCTTTCCCAGTCGTCCTCCACGAAGCGGATATCGTGCGCCAGCGGGTCCACGCCGATCGCGGCGAGGCTAGCGAGGTAGAGTTCCTGAAGATTGTCCGGGTTCGGCTTCAGGATCACCTGATACTGGTAATAGTGCTGAAGGCGGTTCGGGTTCTCGCCATAGCGGCCGTCGGTGGGACGACGCGAAGGCTGGACATAGGCGGCCTTCCACGGCTCCGGCCCAAGCGCGCGCAGCGTGGTCGCCGGGTGGAAGGTCCCTGCCCCCATGCGCATGTCATAGGGCTGAAGAATGAGGCAGCCCTGCGCGCTCCAGAAATTGTGGAGCGTCAGGATCATGTCCTGGAAACTGAGCGGCTGCTGCGCTGCGGTCGACATCGAAATCCCGTCAAAACTCTTGGCTTCGCGGCCTTTGGCGGATCGAACCCGGCAAATCAACCGCGCAAGCACCAGTTAAAACCGACCTGACGCTACCGGAAACCCGCGCCTGCGGCTATCTCCCGGCGGAAGAGCGCTGTTATGCGGCGCGTTTGCCCTTTCCTGCCAAGGAAACCCGATGATTTCTTACCGGTCCCACAAGCGGTTCCTCCTTTCCGCTTTCGCCCCGCTTTTCCTGTTTGCACCACCGGCACTGGCCCAGGATGCCGCGCCCACCGCCGCGCCGCGCACCGAAACTGCTGCTCCGGCCCGACCCGCCCTCTGGAAGATCGCGGACAAGGACACGACGATCTATCTCCTCGGCACAATCCATATCCTGCCGGAGAACGTGGCGTGGTTCCAAGGTCCGGTGAAGCAGGCCTTCGAGGCGGCAGACCTCCTGGTGACGGAAACCACCCTGGATTCACCGGCAAGCCTCCAGCAGGTCTTCATAGACAAGGGCATCCGGCACGACGGCAAGACCTTGCGCGAGGTCCTGAGCGTGAAGGAACGCGAAAATCTAGAAAAAGCGCTTGTTAATTCGGGCCTTGCCAAGGAATCCTTCGATCAGTTCCAGCCCTGGTACGCTGGCCTCGTGCTATCTCTCCTGCCTCTGAAGGCAGCGGGCTACGACCAGTCGAACGGTATCGAGACGCAGATCGAAGCCAAGGCAGCGACGAGCGGGATTGCCCGGCATCCGCTGGAGACGGCAGACTATCAGATCGGCCTCTTCGCCGGCCTTCCAGAGAAGAGTCAGCGCAATTATCTCAATGAGGTAATCGAACAACTTCCCACTCTGCGTGAGGATATCGCCAAGCTGGTAAAGGCCTGGAAGGCGGGACAGGCCGAGGAACTGGCAAAGCTGCTCAACGAGGACGAGTCGGACGAAAGGATGCGCAAAGTGCTCATCACCGATCGCAACAAGGCCTGGGCCAAGTGGCTCAAGACCCGCCTTGCCGAACCGGGCGTGGTCTTCGTGGCCGTGGGCGCCGGACATCTCGCTGGGCGCGGAAGCGTGCAGGACGAACTGGCCAAGGCTGGGGTCCGCTCGTCCCGGGTGCAATAACCTGTGCTCAGGTCTTTCCCGAGGATGGCCCTACTGGCCGCCGCGCTCGCACTTTTCGCGTGCAGCCCGAGCCCCGAAGCAGCGAAACCGGCCCTCTGGCATGTCGAGAACCCGCAGGGAGAGACGGCATGGCTCTTCGGCACGATCCATAGCGCCAAGGCACCGCTGGCCTGGCAGACCGGCAAGGTCAGGCAGGCCATGGACGATTCGAACGCGATCATGGTCGAAGTCGGCAATCTCGCGGAGGAAAACGAGGTGGCCGCCACTTTCGCCCGCCTTGCCCGTAGCGAGGGGCAGCCACCGCTTTCGCAGCGAATTGCCGCAAGGGAGCGTCCTGCCCTCGAAGCCCTGCTCGGCAAGAGCGGCTATTCCGACAGCGACTTCGCGGCGATGGACACCTGGGCGGCGGCCCTCACCGTGGCGCAGGCAGGCGCGAACAAGGACGAAGTCCGCAACGGCGTGGACCGGGGCGTGATCGCCGCAGCCGGAAATCGCCCCGTCATCGAACTTGAAGGTGCGGCAAAGCAGCTTGGGCTGTTCGATTCCCTCCCCGAGCGCGAGCAACGCGATCTCCTGTCGGCCGTGGTCGCGGACGCGAATCGTTCCGATGCCGATCTCGCGGCAAGCTGGCGCAAGGGCGACATGGAGGCCATCGAAGCCGAGACGCGCCGCGGGCTGCTGGCCGATCCAGAGCTGCGGGCAGTCCTGTTCGTCGGGCGCAATCGCGACTGGACGGCGCAGATCGCCAATGCCGTCGACAGCGGCAGGCGGCCATTCGTTGCGGTAGGGGCCGCGCACATGGCGGGGCCGGAAGGCATTCCGGCAATGCTAGCGCAGAAAGGCTATACCGTGACGCGCATCCAGTGATGCAGGCAACGATCCCTGGCCGCGATCGCCGGATGCTTGCCTTTTCCCGCATTTCGCATTAAGGGCGCCCGCTTCCCGTCATGGTCATCCCTGGAGGCGTGACGGGGCGGTGCGGGCCGGTACGCGGTTCGTATCCGAACATTATCCAGTTTTCGAAAGGCAAGTCCACATGAGCGATACGCTTAACCTGCCGGCCGAGACGCGTGATCGGGCTGGCAAGGGAGCCTCCCGTGCTCTGCGTCGCGATGGCCGCGTCCCCGCCGTTATCTATGGTGGTAACGAAGAACCCCTCGCAATCCACGTCGAGGAAAAGGAGCTGGCTCGCCAGCTTGGAACCGGTCACTTCTTCAACTCGATCATCGAAGTCGAAGTCGGCGGCAAGAAGTTCCGGACGCAGCCCAAGGACGTTGCCTTCCACCCCGTGTCGGATCGTCCGCTTCACGCTGACTTCCTGCGCGTCGTCAAGGGCGCGACCGTTCACGTCAACGTGCCGGTCGTCTTCGCCAACGAAGAAGCCTCGCCGGGCCTGAAGCGCGGCGGCGTGCTGAACGTCGTTCGCCACGACCTCGAACTGGTCTGCGACGCCGAGAAGATCCCGCACGAGATCGTCATCGACGTGACCGGCTTCGACGTGGGCGAATCGATCCACGCCAGCCACGTGAAGCTTCCCGCCGGCGTCGAAAACGCGATCACCGACCGTGACTTCACGATCGCCACGATCGCTGCACCTTCGGCTCTGAAGAGCTCGGAAGGCGACACGACGAAGGAAGGCGAAGGCGAGTAATTTCGCCTCACGCTATCTTCGGATAAAGGAACGGCCTCTCCCGCCCCGGCAAACCGGCGAGCAGGAGGGGCCGTTTCGCGTTCACAATACAGGATTTTTCGTCATGCAGCTCTGGGTCGGCCTCGGCAATCCCGGTCCCCAATATTCGCTGAACCGCCACAACGTGGGCTTCATGGCGATCGATGCGATTTCGGAAGTTCACGGCTTCGGGCCGACGCAGAAGAAGTTTCAGGGCTGGCTTCAGGAAGGCCGCATCGGCAGCGAGAAGATCCTGCTGCTCAAGCCCGCGACGTTCATGAACGAAAGCGGCCGCGCCGTTGGCGAAGCCATGCGCTTCTACAAGCTGGCGCTGTCCGACCTCACCGTGTTCCACGATGAACTCGATCTGGCGCCCTTCAAGGTCAAGGTGAAGCAAGGCGGCGGCCATGCGGGACACAACGGCCTGCGCTCGATCGACCAGCACCTCGGCCCCGACTTTCGCCGCATCAGGCTGGGCATCGGCCACCCCGGCCACAAGGACCGCGTCCACGGCTACGTTCTGGGCAACTATGCCAAAGCGGACATGGACCCGCTAGCCGACATGCTGGGCGCTGTAGCCGGAGAAGCCGACAGGCTTTCGGCAGGCGACGACGTCCGCTTCATGAACGACGTGGCACTCCGCCAGCAGGACTGATCTGCCGGATTAGCTACCTAATACCGTAAATTAGTGTCGGGTTAGCTTACAAACGCGTCCGTTCGGCGGCTTGAGGGCAAGCCAGATCCCCGGATTTCCGATGTTGGCACGGCTATTGCTTAGTTGGTTGCGATCCATTCGGAACATGCCCATTCGGCAAACAGGGGAATAGTTATGATCCGCAAGTCCACGCTCGCACTGGCCCTCGCCGCCGGCACCACGCTCGCTTTCGCCACGCCTGCCCAGGCCACCTGGGGTTGGGGCTGGGGCGGCGGCAACAGCGGCTGCGGCTGGGGCAAGAAGAACTGCGGCTCCAGCAGCAGCTCGGGCGGCAACACCTCCACCTCCGGCGGCACGACGACCACTTCGGGCGGAACGACTTCGGGCGGAACCACCTCGGGCGGCAATACCAGCACGTCCGGTGGCACCACGACTTCGGGCGGAACCTCGGGCGGTTCGACTTCGGGTGGCAGCACCGCCGTGCCGGAACCCGGCATGCTGGGCATGATGGGCCTTGGCCTGCTCGGCCTGGCCTACGCACGCCGCCGCAAGACCCGCGACTGATCGGGATACGGCGATGGCCCTGAAGTCAGGGCCGGTATTTTTCGAGCCGCTGCCGGTACTTCAGCCGGCGGCGGCTTTCGCTTTCTGGAGGTCGCGGGCTAGATCGGCATTGCGAGGGTCCGCCTCGGCCGCCGCTTCCAGCAGGCTTCGCGCTCCAGCCAGATCGACACCCAGTTCAAGCCGCACCAATGCCGCCGCGTGCATGTAGGCGGGATTGTCTGCGTCCTGCGCCAAGGCCCGGTCGGCATAGGCGATAGCCTCGCGAGGGCGCCCCAGACCGGCCGAAGCCCAGGCGAGACGCCCCAGCACTTCAGCATCCTCCCCTCCGGCAAGCAATCGGGTATAGACCGCGCGCGCCTCGCTCCAGTCCTGTCGATCGAGAGCGGCCTGCCCCTTCTCGATCAGTTCCACGGTCTGCTTCATGCGCCGGGGATCGAGCCGAGCCTTCAAAGCATCGGCCTTCGGATCGCCGGAGGCGCGCGCCGCCTTTTCGGCGATCGCAAGAACCTCGGCAGGCGCGAGAGGACTGGCGCTCAGCGGCTCCAGCGTTCTCCATGCCCCGCTGGCATCGCCGGTCGCCAGCATCGCTTCGCCCAGCATCGCGCGGCAATAGGGGTTGCCCGGGTCCAGCAGTGTCGCCCGGCTGAACAGGACGCGCGCCTGCTCGGCCTGACCGAGCCGCAGCAGAGCTTCTCCATAAGCGAGACCCTGCGGCGATGCAGGATCGAGCCCCGCCTCCTGGCCTTGCAGCGTGAGGCGGATCTTCTCCCAATCGCCCCGCTGCGCCATCAGCCGGATACGCAGATTTTCGACACGGGAATCGGACGGCTTCACCTTGCCCGCCTTTTCGACCAGCTCCGCCGCCTCATCGATTTTGCCCTCGGAACCATAGGCCTCGGCAAGCGCCAGCATCGGTTCTATCCGGTTCGGATAGGCAGCGATCGCCCGGCGATAGGCACCGATAGCGCGTTCTGTCTCCCCGCGCGCGGAAGCCAGATCGCCAGAGAGCACGAGAGTGTTGTAGGAGTCCTTCGCAAACATCTGCATTCGCGAGAGAATTTTCTCCGCCAGAGCCAAGTTGCCGTTCCCCAGCGCAAAACGCGCATAGGCGACGGCCAGCGGCAGATTGTCGCCAACGCTCATGCCCTGCTCGAAAGCCTGAGCGGCCGCGTTTTTCTCTCCCATGGCAAGATGAGCCTCGCCGCGCAGTCGCCAGGCATCGGTGTCGAAATCGTTTACAATGCGCGCAATCGCGTCCTTCGGATAACCTTGGACAAGCAAAGCGCCCGCCTTCAGCCGGTTCAGCACCTTCCCGTCGCCGCCCGCTGCCGCGAAACGGGACATGGCCCGATCCGCCGCATCCGCATTGCCAAGGGCAATTTCGGCCCTCGCAAGCAATTGCAGCGCATCGAGATTTTCCGGCTCGTTTTCGAGCACTTCGAGCACACTGGAACGCGCGGCCTCATAGTCCTGAGCGCCAATGGCCGTCTGCGCGGCATCGAACGGGGCTGGTCCACGCTCGCCGCAAGCTGAAAGCGCGGCGAATGCCGAAACGATCAGGAAGAGGTTGCCCAAGGCTTTCATCGCGCCGGTCTAGCCAGCAAGCTCTGAAGTTTCCATGAAACGAGCGCGGTAACTGGTAATACCCGCGCAGGGGCGCTAAGGCGCGGCCCATACATTTCTTCCCGGAGTTACACATGGGTTTCCGTTGCGGAATCGTGGGCCTGCCGAACGTCGGCAAGTCGACCTTGTTCAATGCGCTCACCGAAACGCAGGCAGCGCAGGCGGCCAACTATCCTTTCTGCACGATCGAGCCCAACGTCGGTCAGGTCGGCGTGCCCGATCCGCGTCTGGACAAGCTGGCCGAAATCGCCGGTTCGGCCAAGATCATCCCGACGCAGCTGTCCTTCGTCGACATCGCCGGTCTCGTGCGCGGCGCCTCGAAGGGTGAAGGCCTGGGCAACCAGTTCCTCGGCAACATTCGCGAGGTGGATGCCATCGTCCACGTCCTGCGCTGCTTCGAGAACGACGACATCCAGCACGTCGACGAGCGCGTAGACCCCATCGCGGATGCCGAGACGGTTGAGACCGAGCTGCTGCTCTCCGACCTCGAAAGCCTAGAAAAGCGCGTTCCCGCCGCCCAGAAAAAAGCCGCGCAGGGCGACAAGGAATCGAAGATCATCGCTTCGGTCCTCGGTCAGGCGCTTGAGCTGCTGCGCGACGGCAAGCCCGCACGCCTGACCCAGCCCAAAGACGACGACGAAGCGCGCGTCTTCGCACAGGCCCAGTTGCTGACCGCCAAGCCGGTGCTCTACGTCTGCAACGTCGAGGAAGAAGCTGCCTCTGAAGGCAACGCGTTCTCGGCCCGCGTGTTCGAGAAGGCCAAGGCCGAAGGCGCCACCGCCGTTATCGTTTCCGCCGCGATCGAAGCCGATCTTGTCGGCATGGATACCGAGGAACGCATGGTGTTCCTGGAGGAAATGGGTCTCCACGAAACCGGCCTCGCCCGGATCATCCGCGCCGGATACGAATTGCTCGGCCTGCTGACCTTCTTCACGGTCGGCCCCAAGGAAGCGCGTGCCTGGACCGTTCACAAGGGCGCCAAGGCACCCGAAGCGGCAGGCGAGATCCACTCCGACATGCAGCGCGGCTTCATCCGTGCCGAAACCATTGCCTATGACGACTACGTCGCGCTGAACGGTGAAGCCGGTGCCAAGGAAGCCGGAAAGCTGCGCCAGGAAGGCAAGGAATACCTGGTGCATGACGGCGACGTCATGCACTTCAAGTTCAACGTCTGATCTTAAGCGTTTGACCTTCTGGCGGCGCAGGATTTTGTTCCTGTGCCGCCACATACTGACCCATCCTCGAAAGATTCCAGGATAGGACAAGGCCCCACGTCGGACCCGGCACATTCCCGGGCCAGTCGGCGCAGCGACTGGCGAGCCGCCTCCAGTTGCGTAATTTCCCTGTCCAGCGCCGCCAATCGCACTTGCGCCATTTCCCGTGCCCTCGGCCGGTCTCCCGTATGATCGAGGCTGATCAGTTCCGCGATCTCGTCGAGAATGAAGCCTGCGGCCTTGGCGGAGCGAATGAAGCGCAGCCGCCTCACGTCCTCCTCACCATAATGCCGCTGCCCTTTCGCGCCGCCGGTAGCCGCCGGGCGCGGATCGTGCAGCAGACCCTTGCGCTGATAGAAGCGCACCGTCTCGACGCCCACGTCGCCTGAGCGGGCCAATTCGGAAATCGTCAGTGCCATGCTTGACTCCGTACCATGGTACGGAATGTATAAGCCTTCTCATGACGCAGCAACAGACCTCGAAGCCGACCGCGGTGCTCTATCGCATGGTCATGGACAAGCATTCCTGCCCCTGGGGCGTGAAGTCCAAGTATCTGCTCGAAAAACTGGGCTACAGGGTCGAGGACCATTGGCTTACCACGCGCGCGCAGACGGATGCCTTCAAGGCGGCGAACGATGTCGCCACCACTCCGCAGACTTTCATCGGCGGCGAGCGAATCGGCGGATATACCGATTTGCGTGCCCATGTCGGGCTCAAGGTTCATGATCCCAAAGCCAAGACCTATCGCCCTGTCCTGGCGGTCTTCGCCACAGGGCTCGGCCTTGCCATGGCGGCGAGCTGGGCTGCCTTCGGCACGCCGTTTACCTTGCGCGCAGCAGAGTGGTTCGTCTCGATGACGATGATGCTGCTGGCCATGCTGAAGTTGCAGGATGTCGAGCAGTTTTCCACGATGTTCCTGGGCTACGACCTGCTGGCGAAGCGCTGGGTTCCTTACGCCTATGCCTATCCTTTTCTGGAATTCGCGGCGGGGGCGCTGATGACGGCCCATGCCCTGCCCTGGCTTTCGATCCCGATCGGCCTTGCCATCGGCGGTATCGGAGCGATTTCGGTGGTTTATGCCGTCTATATCCAGAAGCGCGAACTCAAGTGCGCCTGTGTCGGCGGTTCCGGCGCAGTGCCGCTGGGCTTCGTCTCGCTCACGGAAAACCTGTTCATGGTTGCCATGGCCGTCTGGATGCTGGCGCGGATGATATAACGCGACATCGACCTGTCATGATCGCGGCGCTAGAGGCGCTGACATGAAGACATTCGCTCCCCTGCTCGCACCTGTCCTCGGCGCATTGGCGCTGTTCTCTGCCCCAGCAAGCGCCAAATCCGCCGAGGAAAAGTCCGATCCCGTCGTTATCCTCGTCTCTATCGACGGCTTCCGCGCGGACTACCTCGATCGCGGAATCACTCCCCACCTATCCGCATTGGCGGCAAGCGGCGTGAGCGCGGCGATGCGCCCCTCATTTCCCAGCAAGACATTCCCCAACCACTGGGCCCTGGTGACCGGCAAGGTTCCCGATCGCAACGGCATCATCGCCAACGTTTTCGAAGACCCTGCCCACCCCGGCGAGAAGTTCACGATGGCTAGCGACGAGCCCTATTGGTGGGACGAGGCGGAGCCGATCTGGGTAACCGCCGAAAAGGCCGGTATCCGCACGGCAACGATGTTCTGGCCCGGCTCCAATGTCGCCTGGGGCGGAACGCTGGTCAAGGAGCCCTGGAAAACGATCGAGGGCGGCACCCGCCCGAGCGACTGGCAACAGTTCAACGGCGCCGTCTCACCATCCCAGCGCGTGGACGCCGTGCTGGACTGGATGCGCCGCCCGGCGGCACATCGTCCCAGGCTCGTGACACTCTACTTCGATCAGGTCGATACGGCCGGGCACCGCTACGGCCCCGTCGATGCCCGGACCGATGTGGCAATCGCAGACGTGGATGCGGACATCGGCAAGCTCGTCGCCGGTCTTCGCGAACTCGGCCAGGCTGCCGATCTGATAGTGGTCGCGGATCACGGCATGGCCGCCGTATCGAGCGAAAGGACCATCGCTCTCGATGCGGTTGCGGCGCCGTCGCTCTACAAGCTGGGCGACGCGGGGCCGTTTGCCGCCATCACGCCGACCGACGGCAACGAGCAGGCCCTTGCCGCCGCGCTGCTGAAGCCACACGATCACATGCAGTGCTGGCGCAAGCAGGATATTCCCGCGCGTCTCCATTATGGCAGCAATCCCCGAATCGCGCCGTTCTTCTGTCTGGCGGAAACGGGCTGGCAGATCGCCGCCAAACGGCCGGACAAGGCCTCGACGGGCGGCGCCCATGGCTATGACAATGCCGCGCCGGAAATGGCCGCATTGTTCGTGGCTTCGGGGCCGGACTTCAGGAAGCGCGGTAAATTGCCCGCGTTCGACAACGTCGATGTCGCCCCGCTGCTTCGCGGCTTGCTGGGCCTGCCGCAATCGAGCGATGGCGACGGAACCGACGCCCCCTTCCGCGACGTGATGGAGCACCCGCGAAAGGACTGAGCGCCGTCAGCGCTGGCAGGAAATCTCGCCTTCGGCCATGAAGGCGACCCGCTCCTGGGCATCGTGAAGGATCAGCTTTGCTGGCCAGTTCAGAGTATCCGAACCGCCGCCCCGGTCTGCCAGGCTGACCAGATCGACCCAGCTTGCCAGGCCGACATAAGTGGAGCGCGCGTTGCCGGGCAATTGCGCGCTCTCCATTTTCGCCGCGTAGCGCTTGAGATCGCCGCCGATCCGCATGAACCCCTCGTCGGGATTGGCGATGAAGATCGGATCTTTCTCTCCCGGTTTGCGAAACGCGCAGCCCGGCTTGTCCAGCCCGTAGCGGGCAATGTCGATCTCGGTAATGGCATGGGGAATGATCGGCTTGAACGGCTCCTTGCTCATTCGCTCGACCATGGCGATGTCATGCGCGTCCTCGACCGCCTTGCCTTGCGGATCCTCCTGCCCGCATGCCGAGATCAGGAGGAAAGGCGCCAAGGCAAGGATCGGTTTTCGCATCATTTTCGCCCGAACAGTTTCTCGATATCGTGGTGTGCCAGCTTAACCCACGTCGGGCGTCCATGGTTGCATTGGCCGGAACGCGGCGTGCGCTCCATTTCGCGAAGAAGCGCGTTCATTTCGGCGACTGAAAGCGAGCGACCGGCCCGCACCGATCCGTGGCAGGCCATTGTCGCCAGCACCAGATCGAGCTTTTCGCCGAGCAGCAGGGCATCGCCGTTGCGCGCCAGATCGTCCGCGATGTCGCGGACTAATGCGTGAACATCCGACTTGCCGAGGACGGAGGGTACGGCCCTGACCAGCATGGCGGAAGGCCCGAAACGTTCCAGCACCAGCCCGAAACGCGCCAGATCGGCAGCCTTTTCCTCTAGCGCATCGCAGGCCGCTTCCTCCAGTTCCACAACTTCGGGCAGCAGCAATGCCTGCGACCGGGCCATCGCATCCTCTGCCCCGGCCGCCTTGAGACGTTCCAGCACGAGGCGCTCGTGCGCGGCATGCTGATCCACGATCACCAGGCCGTCGTCAGCTTCGGCAACGATGTAAGTGCCCGCGACCTGCCCGCGCGCCACACCCAGGGGATATTGCAGCGCTTCCTCGGGTTCCTCCGGCGCGGGTTCGGCGCGGCCGGACGGCTGCGCCATGACTTCTTCCTCGTAGGAGCGCCAGACGGTGCCCGCCTCCGATACCCGGCTTGGCGCAGGGCGGAAGTCGCTGCGGGAAGGCGCGGAATATTCGCGGGCGAACAGCGATCCTATTGCAGGGGCCGGGGCGGGTGCCACAGGCTCGACCTGCCACATGTTCATCGCTGCTGCAGCGGCAGGCTGCGCGCTCCTTTGCCCCGAAGACTCGAGCGCATGGCGCAGTGCGCCGACCAGGAAGCCGCGAATGAAGGCCGGGTCGCGGAACCGCACCTCGGTCTTGGCGGGATGGACGTTGACGTCCACTTCCTCGGGCGGAATTTCGAGGAAAAGGGCCAGCACGGCGTGGCGATCACGCGCAAGCATGTCCGAATAGGCGCCGCGCACGGCCCCCACCAGCAGGCGGTCCTTCACCGGGCGGCCGTTGACGAAAAGATACTGATGATCGGCCACGCCGCGATTGTAGGTCGGCAGTCCGGCCACGCCGGTGAGCCGCGCACTGCCCCGCTCGGCATCGATCAACACGCCGTCTTCCGCCAGTTCGCGCGCGACGAGGCGGGCCACACGCGATGCCAATTCCTCGCGCGGCTGGACCGAGACGACGCGCCGCCCGTCGTGCTCCATCACAAAGCCGATGTCGGGCCGGGCCATCGCCAGTCGCCGCACCACGTCCTGGCAGGCCGCATATTCCGATCGCGCCGAACGCAGGAACTTGCGCCGCGCCGGGACTTTGCCGAAGAGATCCTCGACCCGGATCCGCGTCCCCGGCGGCAGAGCCGCAGGTCCGTCCGCCGCGACGACACCGTGATCGACCACTCTCTTCCAGCCTTCCGCCGAATCGTGCGGACGGCTTTCGATCGTCAACCGCGCGACGGAACCGATCGAAGGCAGGGCCTCGCCGCGAAAGCCGAGGGTCGCCACGAGTTCGATATGCTCGTCCGGCAGCTTCGAGGTGGCGTGACGCTCCAGCGCCAGGGCGATCTGGTCCGGCACCATGCCGCAGCCGTCATCGGTCACTTCGATCAGGTCGAGCCCGCCCGAGGCAATGCGCACGGTGATCTGCGTCGATCCCGCATCTATCGCATTTTCCACCAGTTCCTTCAGCGCGGAAGCCGGTCTTTCCACCACCTCGCCTGCCGCGATGCGGTTGACGAGATGTTCGGGAAGACGGCGGATCGTGGGCATTCGACTGGACTTTCGCAGGCAAGGGAGACTTACGCGGGCAGCGCACAATCATGGCGCGCCATTGCGGGGCCATTCGGCCGCCATGGGCGCAAGGCAGGTATGGCGCCCCGATCTCGAACTGTTCCAAACACTAGCGATGAACCGGATGGAATTCGAGACGGGCTTCTGACGATTCCCCCATGAAATCGACACAAATTTTTGGCGTTTCGCGAATCGATGGGCTAAGGGGTCCCCTTCCATGCCAACCTGCCCTTCGCGCCATGGGGATTCCCTTTGGCAAGCGCTGGGAAAGACAACGGATTACTGATGGCCTCGCCCTTCTCGCGATTCTTCAAACTCGGCTCACAGAACATGGCGATCGACCTTGGGACCGCCAATACGCTCGTCTACGTTCAGGACCGCGGAATCGTGCTGAACGAACCCTCGGTTGTGGCGATCGAGACGCTGAACGGCGTCAAGAAGGTGAAGGCCGTCGGCGACGACGCCAAGATGATGATGGGCAAGACGCCCGACAACATCGAAGCGATCCGCCCTCTGCGTGACGGCGTGATTGCCGACATCGAAATCGCGGAAGAGATGATCAAGCACTTCATCCGCAAGGTGCATGGCAAGAAGAACCTGTTCCGTTACCCGGAAATCGTGATCTGCGTGCCCTCGGGCTCCACCTCGGTCGAACGCCGCGCCATCCGTGACGCCGCCTCGAACGCGGGCGCCAGCCAGGTCTACCTGATTCTCGAACCGATGGCCGCAGCGATCGGCGCCGACATGCCCGTCACCGAGCCGGTCGGCTCGATGGTGGTCGACATCGGCGGCGGCACCACCGAAGTCGCGGTGCTCTCGCTGCGCGGCCTTGCCTACACCACTTCGGTGCGCGTCGGCGGTGACAAGATGGACGAATCGATCGTCTCCTATGTGCGTCGCCACCACAACCTGCTGATCGGCGATGCCACGGCGGAACGCATCAAGAAGGACTACGGCATCGCCGTCATGCCGGCCGACGGCATCGGCGAGACGATCCACATCAAGGGCCGCGACCTCGTGAACGGCGTGCCCAAGGAAATCACCATCACCCAGGCGAACGTCGCCGAGGCGCTGGCGGAACCGATCGGCGCCATCGTCGAGGGCGTGCGCATCGCGCTTGAGAACACTGCACCGGAACTGGCCGCCGACATCGTCGACCAGGGCATCGTGCTGACCGGCGGCGGCGCGCTGATCCAGGGTCTGGACGACTACCTTCGCGAGGAAACCGGCCTGCCCGTCAGCGTCGCCGAGGACCCGCTTTCCTGCGTGGCGCTCGGCACCGGCCGCGCGATGGAAGATCCGGTCTATCGCGGCGTGCTGATGTCTGCCTGATTTTCGCGCCGGATGGCCGGAGCATGGCTCCGGTCGTCCGGCCCGCTTGCCCGGCGACGCGATCGCCGGTGTTTTTGACGGTCGAGCGGCAGCCCAGCCACGGCACCGCATCTACGAAGGAGTGCATGGCGCATGGCGCCGCCAGCAAACAGGCGCTCCAGCTATTCGCGCCGGGCGCAGTACACCACGTTCATCAGCTATACCGCAGGCGTGCTCGGCGCCGCGGTCGGGTTGGCGCTCGTCATCATCTCGCTCGTCAATCCCGGTTTCTTTTCCACCCTTCGCGGGCTGGCTGACGACGCGACCGAACCGGCCGCGCAAGTCTCCGCGAGTGGACGCGACATGGGACGCGATGCCTGGGCCAATCTTTCCGGCTTCTTCCATACCGGAAGCGAGCACGCGCGCATCTCGCGCGAGCTGGCGGAAGCCAAGGTACGCCTCGTCGAGGCGCGTGCCGCCATGGCGGAGAACAAGCGGCTGAAGGACCTCATGGGCCTGTCCGAACAGGACGGGGGCGCGGTGACTTATGCCCGCCTCACCGCGTCCACCAGCGCCAGTTCGCGCCGCTATGCCACGCTGGGCGCCGGCCGGGACCGCAATGTCGCCCCCGGCATGCCGGTGCGGTCGCAGATGGGCCTTGTCGGCCGCGTCATGGAAGTCGGCGCATCGAGCGCGCGGGTGCTGCTGGTTACCGACAGCGAAAGCCTGGTCCCGGTGCGCCGCGCCGCCGACGGCGTGCCGGCCTTCGCGCAGGGCAACGGCGACGGCACCCTGCGCATCCGGCTGATCAACCTCGGCATCAATCCGCTGCGCAAGGGCGACGTGCTGGTGACCTCGGGATCGGGCGGCCTCTATAGACCCGGCACGCCCATGGCCATCGTCACCGACCTGATCCGCGACGGCGCCATAGCCCGCGTGCTCAGCAATCCTTCGGATACCGACTACGTAATGGTCGAGAAAAGCTGGGCGCCCCCGCCGCCGCCTCCACCGGCGACCGATACCACGACCAAGAAGCGCTGATGTTCCAACGCAGCGCCTCACGATCCTCTTCCGGGCAACGCATCAACCACGCCCCCTCGCGCTTTCTCGCCAGGGGGTTCCCGTGGCTGACGATCATGCTGGGATCGATAGTGCCGGGCTGGTTCCTGGTCGCTTCGGCGCCGGTCATGCCGCCGATCGGGTTCCTCATCTATCTCGGCTGGCGGCAGCTTCGCCCCGGTCTCCTGCCGATCTGGGCCGGACTGCCGCTGGGCATGTTCGACGATCTGTTCTCCGGCCAGCCCTTCGGCTGCGCGGTCCTGCTCTGGTCGCTGACCGCGATCGCGCTGGAAATCGTGGAACTTCGCCTGCCCTGGCGCAATTTCGTTACGGAATGGCTCATGGCAATGGGCCTCATCGTCGCTTATATAGTCCTGTGCCTTGCCTTGGCGAACATCGCGGGCGCATCGTCTCCCATTCGTGTCATCGTGCCGCAGGTCATTATTTCCGTGCTTTCCTACCCGCTTGTCGGTCGAGTTGTCGCCCTGTTCGATCGGATTCGCCTCGCGCCGATCGTGCTGCTGCGATGAAGATCAGCTTCAAGCGGTTCTTCCCGCAACGCCACGTCAGCGCCGGTACGCTTCGCAACAGCTTTGATCGGCGCAGTATCGTCGTCGGGTCGATTCAGGGCGGGGTCGGCGTGCTTCTCGCCGCCCGTCTCGGCTATCTCTCGATCGCCCAGAACGCGAAGTACGAGCTTCAGGCCGAAAGCAACCGCGTCAATCTCTCGCTGATTCCGCCCCGTCGCGGCTGGATCATGGACCGCAACGGCACGCCGCTCGCTTCGAACCGGGCGGATTTCCGCGTCGATCTCATTCCCGAGCGCGTTCAGGACCCGGCCCATACGATCCAGACGCTGGGCAAGCTGCTCAGCCTGTCTCCGATCGCGATGCAGGATCTGGAGGACAAGCTGGAGCGCGCACGGCGCTTTGCGCCCGTGGAAGTGGCCAGCGGTCTCGACTGGGACACATTTGCCGCCGTCAGCGTGCGTCTGCCGGATCTGCCCGGCGTGGTCACGCAGCGCGGCTTCTCGCGCTTCTATCCGCTCGGTCCCTCGGTCGGCCACCTGATCGGCTATGTCGGCCCGGCCTCGGCCGAGGAATACGAGAAGGACCGCGATCCCGTCCTGATCACGCCCGGCTACAAGGTCGGCAAGGACGCGCTGGAAAAGTTCTACGAGAAGGACCTGCGCGGCAAACCCGGCGCCCGGCGCGTCGAAGTGACCGCCTCGGGCCGCATCGTGCGCGACCTCGACACGCGTGAGGACGTTCCCGGCAAGACTCTCAAGCTCACCATCGACGCGGGCATCCAGGAATATGCCTCGCGGCGTATCGGCCCCGAATCGGCAGCCGTCGTGGTGATGGACTGCCAGACCGGCGACATCCTGGCGATGTGCTCGATGCCCAGCTTCGATCCGAACAGCTTCTCGGACGGCATCGGCCGTCTCGAATGGAAGATGCTGTCGGACGACGACCACGTGCCCCTGCGCAACAAGGTCCTGCGCGGGCTCTATCCGCCCGGATCGACCGTGAAGCCGATGGTCGCGCTGTCCTTTATGGAAGCGGGTCTGGACCCCAACGAATCGGTATTCTGCGGCGGCGGCCTGCGGGTCGGCAACCGCGTGTTCCACTGCTGGAACCGGCGCGGCCATGGCTCGGTCAACATGGCCAAGGGCATCTACCAGAGCTGCGACGTCTACTTCTACCACTTCGCCCAGCGCATCGGCATGGATCCGATCGCGGCCATGGCGGGCCGACTCGGCCTGGGCAAGGACTTCCCGCTGCCGGTTTCCGGCCAGTCCTACGGAACCGTGCCCAACCCGGCCTGGAAGCTGAAGAAGTACGGCAAGGAATGGCAGACTTTCGACACGGTCAATGCCACGATCGGTCAGGGCTACTTCCTGGTGAACCCGCTGCAACAGGCCATCCAAGCCTCGCGCATCGCCAGCGGCCGGATCATCATGCCGCGCCTGGTGCATGGTCATGAGCATGACGTCGCGCCTTCGCTCGGCATTCCCGCCGAGCATCTCGCCTATGTACGTCAGGCCATGTCGGACGTCGCCAATGGTCCGGGCTCAGCGCCGCATTCGCGCCTGCCCTTCCCCGACATCAAGCTCGCGGGCAAGACCGGGACCGCGCAAGTCGTCGGCCTCAATATCGGTAGCGGCAAGGGCGGCTTGTGGAAGCACCGCGACCACGGCCACTTCATCTGCTTCGCCCCGTTCGACAATCCGCGCTATGCATGCTCGGTCGTCGTCGAGCACGGTGGCGGTTCCGGCGCCGCCTATCCCATCGCCCGCGACGTGCTGACCTACATCTTCGACAAGCAGAAGGGCATGGATGTCCTCACGGAGCTTGAGAAGAAGTGGGGCGGCACGCCCAAGGAGCGTCTCGACGCCCGTTATCGCACCTATTCGGCGCAATATGGCGTAGGCGCGCCCGCCGTCTCGGCCGAGGAAGAGAATCGCAAGCTGCAAGGCGCCGATACGCCGCAGGACCCGAGCCAGCCCATCGTCCGCGATGCCGCCTCGCCCGCGCCAGAGCCCGATCCGGCCGACCAGCCCCCTGCCGCCGCAGCGACGCCCTCTCCTTCTCCCACGCCTACCGCGCCTGCGCCGGGCAATACCGGAGGGAACACGCCATGATCAGCCGATCCATCGTTCCCGATGCCATCGCCCGCCAGCCCTGGCACATGCTGATACCGCTGATGAGCCTCGTCAGCCTGGGCGCGGCGGTGCTCTATTCGGCCGCAGGGGGCAACCTCCAGCCCTACGCGCTCAGCCATGTGATGCGGTTCCTGATCTTCCTGTGCATGGCGATCGTCATTTCCCGGTTCAGCCGCGATTTCTTCCGCATGGCCGCTTACCCGGTCTACGGCGCCATCGTCGTTCTCCTCGTGCTGGTGGAGGCCATCGGCGCCGTGGGCGGCGGCAGCCAGCGCTGGCTCAACCTCGGCTTCATGACGCTGCAACCGTCCGAGCTTATGAAGCCTGCCATCGTCCTCGTGCTGGCCCGCTTCTACGAGACCCTGCCCCATGCCATGACCGCCAGTTGGCGCGGACTGGTGCCTGCCGGGGTACTGATCGGCATTCCCGCACTTTTCGTCATGATCCAGCCCGACCTCGGCACGGCTCTGGCGATCTGCTTCGGCGGAGCGGTGACGATGTTCCTGGCGGGCCTGCCGCTGTCATGGTTCATCGGCGCCGGGGCGACCGCCGCTGTCGTGGCGCCGATCGCCTTCTTCACCCTGCTCCATGACTATCAGCGCAACCGCGTCCTCGTGTTCCTCGATCCCGAAAGCGATCCGCTGGGAACCGGCTATCACATCACCCAGTCGAAAATCGCGATCGGTTCGGGTGGTTTCCTTGGCAAGGGATTCGGCAACGGTTCGCAGAGCCACCTGCAATATCTTCCCGAATCGCATACGGACTTCGTGTTCGCGACGATGGCCGAGGAATGGGGCATGCTGGGCGGCCTGTTCGTGCTGTTCGTCTTCGCGATCGTCCTGTCCTGGGGGCTGCGCGTGGCACGGCGCGCACCGGATCGCTTCTCCAGCCTGCTCGCCGCCGGCATGAGCGCGACGATCTTCTTCTACGTCGCGATCAACCTGATGATGGTCATGGGCCTCGCCCCGGTCGTCGGCATTCCCCTGCCCTTCATGAGCCACGGCGGCACCTCGATGCTGACCAACATGATCTGCGTGGGGACCCTGATGGCGGTAAACCGTTGGAATCGCCGTCCGGGATCGATCTCGTAAAATAATCGAAATTTCCTCTTCCCATCCTGAAAACAGCCGCTATAGGGGCCTCTCCGCCGCCGGGGAGGTCCACCAAAGACTTTCCGAAACGGCAGCCCAGGTCAGGGCAGTGTGGACGCATAGCTCAGTTGGTAGAGCAGCTGACTCTTAATCAGCGGGTCCTTGGTTCGAGCCCAAGTGCGTCCACCATCCCTGTCCTTACGCGGAAACGCGTGGACGCATAGCTCAGTTGGTAGAGCAGCTGACTCTTAATCAGCGGGTCCTTGGTTCGAG